>JAENWC010000492.1 GCA_016650235.1 Terriglobia bacterium | reverse complement strand
TTGCGTACTATCCGAGCAAGTTCCCACTGCACTACCGCGCGGAGTTTCTGGGTGGCCGCGACCTGTATGGCGAACTGGCCAAGGCCGCGCACGACGACGGGCTTGTGGTCATGGCGCGCATGGACTCCAACCGCGCCGCCGAGAACTTCTACCGCGCACACACGGAATGGTTCGCCGTGGACGGCGCGGGCAAACCCTATCGCGCCGCAGATAAGTACGTGGCCTGCATTAACAGCGCGTACTATGACGAGTATCTTCCGGGAGTGCTGCGCGAGATTGTCGAGCGATCCCACGCGGAAGGGATCACCGACAACAGTTGGGCCGGGCTGGGCCGGGACAGCATCTGCTATTGCCCGAACTGCGAGCGCAAGTTTCAAGCGAAGGCCGGCCGGGCGATTCCGCGCCGGGCGGATTGGGACGATCCGGCCTACCGGCAGTGGATCATGTGGAGCTACGAACGCCGGATCGAACTCTGGGAATTCAACAACCGGGTAACGCAATCCGCCGGCGGTAAGGACTGCATCTGGTCCGGCATGAACAGCGGCTCCGTCTCGGCCCAGGCGCGGTCATTCCGCGACATGCGGGAGATCTGCCGCCGCGCCCACATCGTGATGCTCGACCACCAGCGCCGCGATGACGACTCGGGTTTTCAGCAGAACGGCGACACGGGGAAGCGGATTCACGGACTTCTCGGATGGGATAAACTCGCGCCGGAGAGCATGGCGCTGTACCAGAACGGGCCCAGTTCGTTCCGGGTGGCCAGCAAGCCGGCGGCGGAGGCGCGGATGTGGATGATCGCCGGAATCGCCGGCGGCATACAGCCGTGGTGGCATTTCGTGGGCGCCTACCATGAGGACCGCAGGATGTACCGCACCTCCGAGCCGCTCATGCGGTGGCACAAGGCGAACGAGACCTACCTGTTTGACCGGCTCCCGGTGGCGAGCGTGGGACTGGTATGGTCGCAGCGCAACACCGATTTCTACGGCCGGAACCAGGCGGGCGATCTGGTGGATACGCCCTACCACGGCTTCATGCAGGCGCTGATCCGCGCGCGAATCCCGTATCTCCCCATACATGCCGGCGACATTGATCGCGATGGCGCTGCGCTGGCCGTGCTGGTGCTGCCCAACGTTGGCGCACTCTCGGAGGAGGAGTGCGCCGCCATCCGCCGCTTTGTGGAACGCGGCGGCTCGCTGATCGCGACCGGCGCGAGTTCGCTTTACAACGAATGGGGCGACCCACGGGCCGACTTCGCTCTCGCCAGCCTGTTCCGCGCCCATTTCGCGGGCACCCCGCGCACCGAGCGCAGAGGCTCGCGGCACACCTACCTGCGTCTTCACCCCGAGCTTCGCGCTCGCGTAGATGGACCCAAGGCGGGCGACGAGCCTGCTGTCACGGGCCAACGGCACGCGGTCCTGCGCGGCTTTGAGGAGACCGACATCCTGCCCTATGGCGGCGGGCTCGAGGCTGTCCGGACCGAGGCGGATGCGGTGGTTCCCATGACCTTTGTTCCGGAATTTCCGATCTATCCCCCGGAGACCGCCTGGATGCGCGAGCCCAAGACCAGCGTTCCCGGCCTCGTCCTGAGCACGCATGCAAAGGGCGGACGGATCGCCTATCTGCCCGCCGATATCGACCGGCGCTACGCCACCGATCATCTTCCCGATCACGCCAATCTGCTCGCGAATCTTGTACGGTGGGCGGCCGGAGAGAACATTCCCGTGAGTGTGGAAGGCGCGGGATTGATCGACTGCCACTTGTACCGGCAGCCGGGACGAGCGATCCTCCACCTGGTGAACCTGACCAGCGCGGCCACTTGGCGTGCGCCGTTGGACGAATTGATTCCGGTGGGTCCGCTGGCGGTGAAGGTGAAGCTTCCAGACGGTGTCTCCGGGCGAAGCGCGAAGTTCCTCGTCTCGACGGGCGCTGCGTCAATCTCGATGCGGCAAGGGTGGGCGGCGTTCGAGGTCAAGTCGATTTTGGACCATGAAGTAATTGTGATTTCCTGAACGCGCCGTGCTGCCGCTGATGGGCATGGGATTAAGAATGTCCGGGAAGTTCCCCTGACGGAAAGTGTCCACGATGAAGAGCGGCGCCAACAACCTCCGCTGTGCGTTCTTCTATTTCGTCCGCAACGACATCTTCACCGCGCGTGCGGCCGCTTACCGACCTGAACGTTGGCGCCGCCGCTGAAACCGTACTCGGGGGTGAAGGCGTTAGTTGGCGACGCCTGGCGACGACGTAGTGTCTGCTCCCGCCGAGGTGTCGAGAAGAGTCTCGACACGGCACGCAGGAGTGCGTGCGCCACACGAGAAATGCGGGTTAGTCTGAATCTTGAACTCCTCCAGGCCACTCGGTATCGCCATGTTGCGGCAGCCACGGCCCGCTGGCCTGATGCACAGGAATGCCGCGCTTCCGCAACTCATCCAGCAAAGCAGCGACGGCGGAGGTGACGGCGGAATCCGACAAGAGCACCACCGCCCAGCTCAGATTCTCGCGGAAGGCCTTTGTGCAAATGGACCAGACGCCGGTGTCCGGCGCAGGCGCTCCGAGTTCCGGAATCTCCCATTGCCGTGCCAGCGCGCGCGCCCGCCGCGCCGAGGGCAGTGGTCCATTCACAATGAAGTGGTTTGAGCCGTGCACCAGAATGCCCTGCATGCTCAACGGGACGGCGGCCCGGTATAGGTGCCCGACCATTGCTTGCGCAGCATTCCGGCGGCCATTCCGGCCGACTGGGCGCATTCGCGGAGGAACCTCGGCAGGTGCAGCGGATTGTGCCAGGCGCCCATCGCAAAGGCGAGCGCGTACTTGGCCAGCGATGGCGGCGAATGTTCAAAGAAACCATCCTTGCCGTCCAGGATGTGACCGGCATAGCCGTAGATCCAATTGAGTGGAACATAGCCGCGGTGTGTCTTGGTAATGCGGATCACCTCGTCAAAAGTTTCCTGGCGGCGGCTCATCGTCTTGTTGTCCGCATACATGCGCGAGGTGGCCAGATACCGATCGATCATGTGCAGCGGGTAGCGTTTGGCGATGCGCAGCCAGAGCTCATAATCGAGCGTGAGATGGAGGCTCGGGTCCAACATGCCCACTTCCTGAAACACCTGGCTTCTGAGGAAGGAGGCAGGCTGGCAGATGTAACAGAGGCTGCCGAGTAGTTGGGAGTCAAACGGAACGGTGGGATAGCGCTGCAGGATGCGGCCATCCTCGCCGGCATACCAGGCCTCGCCGTACACAGCGCCCGCCTCCGGGTGAGCCATCAGAGCGGCCACTCCGGCCGAAACGGCGCCGGGCAGGTAGGTGTCGTCCGCATTCAGAAAAGCAAAGATCTCGCCGCGCGCAAGCCCGAACCCTTTGTTGATGGCGTCCGCTTGCCCTTGATCCGGTCCGGAGACGAAGCGGAGACGGTCTCCGTAGCCGCGCAACAGATCCACGGTGCCGTCTTGCGAGCCGCCATCCATGACGATGTAGTCGATGTGAGGATAGTCCTGCGTGAGGACGCTCTCGATTGTTTCGCGCAGGAAATGCCCCATGTTGAAAGTGGGCGTGACTATCGTGACCAGCGGGGTGACCGGTGGAAGAGAGCTCAAATTCACTTGCCGACCTGTAGAGTAAAATCCCAGACCTGAGTGTTGCCCTTGCCCTCTGCAAATTGGATGATGGCGTACTCTCCGGGTTCGGCGGGTTTCTGAGGCCAGATCCTGTAGAGTCCGGCGCCCACCTGATGGCGGAAGATCGGGATGTCGATGTGTTCCTGGATCAGTTCATTGCTCACCGGAATGGTGCTCCACTTCTCCACCATGCGCACGGCCTTCTGCGGCGTGACGCGCACCAGCGCAAAACGCTCCTCGGCCGAAAGCCGGAAATAGAACTCGGGCCGGTCGCCGGCCACCTTGAGCGCGGCAGTGGCGCCGTCGATCTCAAGTGTTGCCTTACCGGCAAAGAACGGCAGCGGGCTGATGGCTTTCAAGATGGAACTGCCTTTGTTGGTTTTGACTTTCGATTCGGCCAGCTTCACCGGGATCAAGTCCTTGCCGTTGATCCAGTAAGCGCCCGGTTCAGGCGGGACGCGGCGGATCTCGCGCGCTACCTCGCGCTCGGCCTCGTCTTCGGCCTTGTTTGCCTCAGTGTAGGATTTCCGGTCGGCTTCGATTTCCGCCTGTTCGGCTTTGGTGCGTTTGAGGTCGATCAGATCGAGCGGGATTTCCTCCCACTGGCTGCGCTCCACACTGTAGTAGCGGACGCGATCTTCCTGGACTTCATACTCACGCACGCGTTGATTGGTTCCGTCCTTGAGGTAAAGGCGGACCGTGGCGGACTGGGCCAGCGCCAGCGAGAGCAGGAGAAGTGTGAGCAGGCGGAGCACTAATTCGATTGTAGCGTCGGAGGGAGGCGGGGAGGAAAGGTTGTAGCGAGGCGGCCCGTTAGGGGGGCCGCCTCGTTTCTTGAAGGCGTTGTAGCCGTCCTTAGAAAACCAGCCGCGCGCCAAGCTGGATGAACCGGGCGTTCTGACCAACCGTGGTGTACTGGCCAAAGTCGTTTGCCGTGATGGTTCGAGACACGTCCTGGAAGGAAGTATTGTTGAACAGATTGTAGAACTCGGCCCGGATCTGGAAGCGTGTCCGCTCCGTAATGGCGAAGTTCTTGTAGACGTTCCAGTTGAAATTCACCTCGCCATTCAGCCGGTGGGTATTGCGGCCCAGGGTGCCGAAGCCGCCGAGGAAGGGCTGGGTGAGCCCGAGGCTCTGCGCATAGGTGGAGGTGATGCGCCCGGCTGAACCGGAGCTTCCAAATGGCGCACCTTCCGATCCGGCCGGCTTCGGGTTGAAGTCAAACGCGCCGGCTGAGTTGACGCGCATCGCGCCGCCGCCGCCGAGAACGCTGATGGGATCGGTAATGCCGAGCCGGGTTCCGGCCAGGAGGGTGACAGGGAAGCCGGTACGAATCCCTGTGGTGCCCGCCATGCCCCAGCCGCCAAGAATACTGCGAGCGGCCCAGTTCGAGGAACTCTTGAAGAATTGCGGCTCCCAAACGTAGGCGACAGACAGGCGCTGGCGGATGTCGAACTGCGAGACAGCGGAATTGTTCCGGTTATCGCGGGGGTCCTGCTGCGTGAAGGAGTCATTAATGAGCACATTGAGCGCGTCGGAGTTGTCGTCCATGGCCTTTCCGTAAGCGTAGGCGACGTTAAAGAGGAAGCCACTGGTCCAGCGCTTCTGGGCTTCAAGCTGGAGGCCATGGTAGATGGAGTTCGCTGAACTTTCGACATATGCAATGGTGTTATAGCGACCATCGATGCGGTTGCTGCGGCGGGTAGCGCCGCCGTTGAGACCGGCGAAGGCGGCCTGAAATTGGGGCAGGCGGGCGTCTTCGTCGGCGATACTGGTAGCGGCGGAGAGCGGGCTGGCGATCAGGTTAATATCGCGGGTGCGGGTGAGAAAGTTGCCCTTTGTTCCGACGTAACTCGCCTTGAACACCACGTGCGCAAACTCGCGCTGAACGCCCAAATTCCACTGCTGGACCTGAGAGTTGCTCAGGTTCTGGGCGATTGCCGGCGAGACAGCGCCGAAGTTGAGTACGTTCTGGGCCAGATTGCCCACCTGGGC
>JAENWC010000491.1 GCA_016650235.1 Terriglobia bacterium | reverse complement strand
GCAACTACTGGATCGGCTCGGCATCAGTCTCCCGCGGCATTTTCAATCCAATCAAAAATGTAGTGCAGACTTTCGGACAGCTTAAACTGATTCAAAAGGTCTTAGGCAATTTTTGACCGTGACCGTGACGAACTTGGGTTAAGCAGAATAGGCGCATGTCTCACTCAGCCGGAGAGATGAATTCTCAGAATTGGCGGTGCTAAATCTATCCCCGGCCAAGAAGGGAATCGGCGTCCCACCGGGCCGCGGCCTGCAACCGTCCACCCAGTGACCGGGCGGCCTCGGGCAGTCCGAAAACTCGAGTACGTTCGGAATCCAGTGCGCCATCGGCTGGTCGTACTCCTCGGCAGCGGCGATCTCGCGAAACGACGGCACTGCGCCCGCGATCACGACACGGCGGATGGCAGGCTCTATGACCGCCGCCAGCACCGCCGGAGGAATCAGCCGTCCGGCTGCCGCAAGTTCCACGGTGAACCCTTTGGCCCGTAAGGCCGCGCACATTGCCAGGATATCTGTGATGCGCTGTCCGATCAATGGCCACCCCAGCATCAACGATGCCCAGACCCAGGTGTCTTCGCTTGCGTGGGACCGCGCTACGTGGAAGGCCCTGAGCAGGGTTTTCCGACAGGTGCTTCTTCTTCCTGCGTGAAGACATAATGAATATTAAGTGCGCATTCGAAAAGCACGCTGTCCCGGTGAAGGAATACTCACAGTCCGGGGAGCTCATCGCGCTTCGCCATGCTCTGAAGAACTACCTGGGCCGCGACTTGGGGCTCGCCGCTGTGATCCGAGCAGTCGTTCATGGCAATTTCACGTCAGTCGGGTACAACCGGCAATTTCGTGGGATCACCGGTCATCTCTTCCTGGCCGGCGATCTGCGGAAGTACCGCCCGGTGCCAGACATCAGAATGCCCCTCGACAGCTTCCTCAACGCCTGCAACTGGTGACTTAGTAGCACAAGGCCTTTGTGCCGCCCCTGCCGAATATCGGAACGGTCTTTCGAAGCTGGTACTCGACGCAGATGTTCAGTCTTTTGCAGACCTGTACGTGGCGGCGGCTGTCCTCGCGAAGCGCTTCAATCTCAGCAGCGGGTCGCTCGCTCGCTACCTGAAAGAGTCGGGCACGCCACTGCTTGCGGTGGCAATACCTGAAGAAGTGAGGAGGGACGCGCTGTTTGTTCCAAAAGAGAACGCGGCACGCGTGGGGATTCCGTCAGGCAGGCTCCCGTCTTGATCCGGGAGATGGCCGAATAATCGCCATCTGCCATCAAGCGGAGGAATTAACTGTGATCGTCCGCGGCGCCAAATCGCGAAGGTATTATTCCGGCAGGCCAACCTTCTTGCGGAGAGCTTTTACACGCGGATCGCCGCGAAGGAGGGCAAATTCCGGAATCGTGAGGGCCCTACCCATCCGGAAGGGCCCAGCCACGACGGCGCGATCGAGAGCTTCGAAAGTGCGGTCCTTGTCGCCCAAGCAGGCAAAGATCCGGGCCGGGATGAATGGGTTGATCCAACTGGCGGCTGCAAGTTTCTCCGCTTCCTCGCGGCGGCCGGCTCGCGCGTAGGCACAGCCAAGAAAGCCTCTAAGCGGATCGTTAGGAGCGAGGCCCCGATTGAAAGCTGGTTCGAGCATCTGGATGGCCTCGTCGATTCTTCCTTGGTGCAACCGGACCCCGGCGAGACACCCGCTCTTGGCCCAGTAGTCCGCCGGCAGCTTGTCGCAATACTTGACCGCCTCATCGGACCGGCCAGCCGCATTGAGCATGGACGAGAGATAATAATGAACTTCGGGTGAGAGCGGATCGGCCTTCTCCGCAATTCGCAACTGCTGGAGCGCCTCTTCGATCCGGCCGAGCGGCTGAAGAAGAAACGCGGCGAAATTGACGTGCGACATCGAGCGGTTGCCCTCGAGCTCGATAGCATGGCGGAAGCTCTTTTCAGACTCCTCCCACTGAGCGTCGCGCGAGTGGACCATCCCCAGCGCGTCATGCGCTTCGGCTAACAGAGGGTCCAACTGGATCGCCTTTTCCGCCGCTGCCCGCATTTGCGACATCTCATCGGCGAGATTGAAACGGAATTGACCCGATCGGGCTGCGTGAGCCGCGGCGAGACCCGCATATGCGGGGGCAAACGAGGGATCCTTGGCGATCGCTTCCTTGAAGGGACTTATACTCTCATCGTAGCCGTGCAAGCCATGCTGAATCGGTAGAGCGCGTCCGCGAAGGTAGAGATCGTAGGCTTCGAGGCTGGTCTCATAGCGCCGCCGGCCGCGCCCAAGCTTCAACCGCAGGCTGTTGACGATACCTCGGGAAATTTCGTCCTGGATGGCGAAAACGTCCGTCAATGCGCGGTCGAATTTCTCCGACCACACCGGGAGGTCGTCCCGTACCCGAACCAACCGGGCGTTGATCCGCAGCCGCTGCCCGGAGCGCAGGACCGACCCTTCAAGGATGTACTCGGCGTCAAGCTGCTTTCCTACCTCGCGGACGTTCCGAGGCTTACCCTTGAAAGCAAAAGAGGAAGTCTGGGAGCGCACCGCGAGTCCCTCAATAATGGAGAGGTTGCGGATAATCTCGTCCGTGAGTCCGTCGGCAAAGTAGTCGTTGGCTGGATCTTCGCTCAGGTTATTCAACGGCAGAACCGCGATCGCAATAGGCGCGCTTTTGTGCCGCATCCACCACCAGCCGCTTACTGCCAGAACCAACGCGAGGCTGGCCAGCGTGATCGTGAGCCATACCCGCGTTCCGAGCCGCGACCGTAGGGGGCGGTTTGTCTCGACCCGCACCTCAACCTGGCGAAACACGGGCGTGTAGCCGCCCTTCGGCAACTCGATCACGACCGGGTCCCCGGCGCCCTCGCCATCGTAATACTGCGACAGACGGACACGCAACCTGGCGGCCTCCGTACGGACCACTGAGTCCTGCCTGGGATCGAAACCCGGCATCCGGCCAAATACTTCGATTCCCACCAGCGACTCTTTGAGTTCAAGCGCCTTGCCCAGGAGTTGCTGCTCCACAACGAAGCGAAGAAACTTCGATAGACGGTCGTTCCCCACGAACACGGAGCCGGACAAAATCTTGTCCAACTGGCGCTGGACGGCCTCGGAGCTGGCTTCGGTGGGGGACATTCCCTTAGGACTGATTGTAGCCTCCGCTCCTCTTGTTCTCAGTGCGTTAGTTGCGTAGTTCTACCCCTATCCTACTCCACTCCGCTTGCATCGTTTGCTATGGCGGAGCATCCTGAGCCATGCTCACTAAAGCAACTGGGTTCATTTTCGTGATGGGGTTGACTCTCCTTACCCCTTCCGCCGAAGGCTGGCAAGAGTCTTCTTCGGAGGGGTCCATCTCCGTCAACCAGGTGCTTGAGTGGAATCAGATCTTCATCGACACGCTCATTGCAGCGAATACGGCGAACTCATCGAGTCAGCGGCTCGGAGCGATCGTTCATACGGCGATCTTCGACGCCTACAGCGGCATTGAACAGCGCTACACACCACTTTTCGTTCGCGATAGCGCCCCCCGCAGGGCTTCGCGACGAGCTGCGATCATCGCTGCCGGGTACACGGCGTTGGTGGGCCTCTTCGCATCTCAAAAACCGGCGCTGGATGCCCGGTATGAAGCTTCTCTGGCGACGCTTCGCCTGGATTGTCAGGATCAATCGCCGGAGGGGCAGAGCTCGTGCACGAATCGTATCGATCGCGGCATCGATTGGGGAACCGGTGTAGTGCACGCCGTGCTCGCCTGGCGGGTTTCCGATGGTTTCAGCGCGACCTACGCTCCGTTCAACGGCGGAACGGTGGTTGGTCAGTGGCGACCGACGCCACCGGCGCTCGCGGCGATGAGCGCCCAGGGGTTGGCATTTACAGATCTGTTCGTGCTGGTCAGCAATACTCAGTTCCGGCCTGGACCACCCCGGAGTCTGACGAGCCAGAGGTACACGGACGACTTCAACGCCGTTAAGGCGCTCGGCCGCGCCACCGGATCTACGCGCACTGAGGACCAGACGGCGCTGGCTGTGTTCTGGGAAGGGAATGCCAGCGTCCATTGGAATCAGGCCGCAAACCAGATTGCGCGGGCCAACCATCTGCCCCTTTCCGCCAGCAACCGGCTCCTGGCGGTGCTGAACATCGCGATGGCCGATACAGCGCTCACCATCTGGAGCGCGAAGCGGTTCTACGGCTCCATGCCAATCGATGTGACTTGGCGGCCGGTGACTTCAATCCCGATGGCGGACACCGACGCCAATATGGACACTACTGCCGATCCGGCTTGGCTGCCGCTCATCAACACCCCGTCCCACCCGGAATATCCCGCCGGGCACCCCGGCCTCAACGGCGCCGCTGCCACCGTTCTCCTTAGTCACTTCCGAGCACGACAGACTTTTACGCTGACCACCGCCGGTCAGCCGGCCCGCACGTACCGCAATATCGTGCAAGCACGCTCGGACGGTAACAACGGCCGGGTCTGGGGCGGAATGCACTACCCGAGTACAGTCCAGATCAGCGACGGCGTAGGCCAAGCGATCGCCATCTACGTCAATCAAAACTCGATGCAACTGCCCCGCCGCTCTCGTCAACTATGATCTCCATTTCGAGGCTGAGACGCTAGACATAGAGGAGGCAACATGAATAGGCAGTTTTTCACGGGATACACCGCGCGGGTCATCCGTACGAGTGTGCTGATGGCACTTGTTTCGGCGTCTTCCAGCGCGCAAACGGACGTTAGCTGTCGTCAGCAACATTTCGGCAAATTTTCAGAATGGTCCGCGGCGGTCAATATGGGGCCGGTCGTCAATTCCGCGAACCTCGAGTTTTGGCCAGCGATCTCCCCGAACGGGTTGAGCCTTTACTTTGGCTCAAACCGAACCGGTGGGATCCCTGGCGCTGATCGGCAGGACATCTGGGTCACTCGCCGCGCCAGCCTCGACGCCCCTTGGGGAGAGCCGCGGAACCTGGGTCCAAATGTCAATTCGGAGGTCCGCGACAATTCCCCCCGGTTAAGCCGGGATGGACATTGGCTGATCTTCGGCAGCACCCGTACCACAGGTAAGTGCGTTGCCGATAGCGCGGTTGAGCTCTATATTTCCTATCGCGAGAACGCCGAGGACGATTTCGCCTGGGAGCCAGCCGTGAACTTCGGTTGTGAGATTAACGCCGCCGGTTACCATATCAGTCCGACTTTCTTCCATGATGACGACAAGGGGATCACCACACTGTATTTCAACAGTGCCCGGGCCGGGACTGGCCTCGAAGGTTTTGATGTTTATATGAGCACGCGCCGCTTCTATGGCGCCTTCGGCCCGCCCGCCCTTGTTTCCGAGCTCAACACCCCCCTTTTTGAAAATGGTGTGTCGGTCCGCGCGGACGGGCTGGAGATGTTTCTTAAGTGGAATGCCCTGAATATCCGCGGTGATTTGTGGGTAGCCACGCGAGTGACTACTTCCCACCCCTGGACCACACCGAAGAATCTAGGACCATTGATTAACAGCGCCGCTGACAATGACATGCCGTCTCTTTCCTGTGATGGCACGACTCTCTACTTTGTGTCGAACCGTCCTGGAGGTCTCGGGAACGCAAGTTACGATATCTACGTCGCAACGAGGAAAAGGCTGGAGGAGCCCGCACCCGTGTTGCTGCCTGTTTCGAGCG
>JAENWC010000490.1 GCA_016650235.1 Terriglobia bacterium | reverse complement strand
GAGTTGTACCTCACCTTCAACTCCATTCTGCTTTCGAGCGGCGTCACCATTGATCTCTCCGGCCGCCCCGGCGGCATCGATGGCGGCAACCCGGGCCAACTGAACCGGGAAGAAGGAAAGATCACCAGCGACGGCTCAGCCGGCAAGGATGCGGTAGTGGTTGGCAGCACGGCGCTGGGCGGGGCGGCGATGGGCAATTGGATCGGCGGCCAGGGCCGTAACGGCGGAATCGGCGCAGGCGCGGGAGCCGCCGTGGGCCTTGCGGCCGTGCTTCTCACGCGCGGTCCAGATGCGGTTCTGGAAAAAGGAGCAATGATCGAGATGGTGCTGAGCCGTGACATTCGCATGAGCCGGTAACCGCCCCTGTCATCCGCTTGACACATCTTGTACAATTAGCGGCCAAGGGGGGCGTCCCTGATGCCGTCTAACATTGAAGTTGTAGAAGCGTATCTGAATGGCCTGCGCAAGCGCGACATGTCCGATGCACCTTTGCTCAACAACGTAGTGTTCGAGAATCCGTTGGGCGGAACCCTGCAAGGCAAGCACAACGTCATCCGCTTTATCAATGCCTACCTGCCGATGATGAACGAGGTTCGCGTCCTGCGGCACATTGCCGAAGGCGACCACGTGGCAACCCTGTGGGAAGCGATCACGCCCTTTGGGACACTCACTCTGTTCCAGATGTTTACCATCGAGAACGAATCTATTAAGGAACTCCGGTCCTTCTATGATCCCCGCGAGTTTCTGGAGAGCATGGGTACCCACGGCGGCAACTAGACCAGAGACATAATGGTTGGAATGCTAATCCGGTTGAGTGTCTGTCTTTTCCTGGCCGCGGGATGCTTTGCGCAAACGCGGGAGGAGCGAATCGCGCGGGCCGCCGAGGCGCTGGGAGACCAGGTGGTGGCGGCGCGCCGTGATTTCCATATGTATCCCGAGCTTTCCAATCGCGAGGCGCGCACGGCGCGTGTGATTGCGGAAAAGCTGCGGAGCCTCGGCATGGACGAGGTGAAGACGGGGGTCGGAAAGCACGGGATTGTGGCGCTGCTGCGCGGCGCGAAACCTGGCCCGGTGGTTGCCTGGCGCGCGGATATGGATGGGCTGCCGGTGACGGCCAACATTCAGGCGCCCTATCGATCGAAGAACCCGGGCGTCCATCACGCTTGCGGCCACGATGCGCACATGGCGATTGGGCTGGCAGTGGCGGAGGTGCTGGGCCAGATGCGCAACCAGATCAGTGGCACGGTGAAGTTCATTTTCCAGCCGGCTGAAGAAGGGGCTCCGGAGGGGGAAAGCGGAGGCGCATCGCTGATGATCCAGGAAGGGGCGCTGGAGAATCCGCGCCCGGGCGCGATTTTCGGGCTTCATGTTTGGAGCCTTGTGCCGGCCGGGACGATTCAATATTCGTCCGGCCCCGCCATGGCCTCGGGCGATGCGTTCGAGATCACGATCCGTGGCAAGCAGGTGCACGCGGCCAATCCGAATTTGGGGATTGATCCGATTGTGGTTTCGGCGGGGTGCATTACGGCGCTGCAAAGCATACGCAGCCGCCGCATTGACCCCACCGAAGGGATGGTATTGTCGATCGGCTCCATCCACGGCGGCAACCGGAGTAACATCATTCCCGAGGAGGTGAAGCTGCAAGGGACGCTGCGCACGTTCAGCGAGAGCGTGCGGGAAGAGTCGCGCACGATGATGAAGCAGGTGCTGGCGGGCTGCACCGCGGCGCAAGGCGCAAGTTATTCCATCCGGTATCCGGGGCCCGAATATCCGGTGACGGTGAACGATCCAGCGCTTACGGCGGAGAGCATTCCGGAGCTGGAGCGCGTAGCGGGAAAATCGAACGTGATCGTGCGCAAGCCGATGACGGGCGCTGAAGATTTTTCGTTCTACCAGAAGGTCATCCCGGGATTTTTCTGGTTCCTGGGGGCAGGCAATGAAGGCAAGGGAATCACGGCGGCGCATCATACGCCGGAGTTCAACATAGACGAGGCAGCGCTGGTGTTGGGGGTGAAAGTAGCGGCCAACCAGTTGCTCGATTACCTGGACAGGCATAAGTAAAGTAGAGGAGTTGAAGCAAATGAAATATCTATCCATTTTGGTATTGGCGGCCGCATCGGCTACGGCGGCCGATGTTGCCGGGAAATGGGACGTTGTGGCGCAGACGGCGAGCGGCAGGGAATACAAGCTTGCGCTGGAGCTGACCGATCAAGACGGCAAATGGAGCGGCAAGATGTCGGGACCGCAAGGCGACATCCCGTTGGAGGAGGTGCAATTCAACGGCAAGGAATTGACCTACTCATTCACCCTCAGCCAGGGACAGTTCAAGATCAAACTCGGTCTGGAGGAAGGAGCGCTCAAAGGCAGTTTCACGACGCCGGACGAAACATCCGGCACGCTGTCGGCCACGCGGCCGATCACTGGCCTGTGGAACATTGCGGCCAAACTCTCCGACGGCAGCGAGCACAGGCTGAAACTCAGCCTGAAACAAGAAGAAGGCTTGCTCAAGGGCCAATTCATTCTGCCGAAAGGACAAACGATTCCTGTCACCGATCTCAAGCTGGCGGGGAGCGAGTTGACCTTCAAAACATCGTCGGGCAATGCGGCCTACGATATAAAATTGACGCTGGCCGGCGCCTCCATGAAGGGAACTTTCACGGCGGGCAATGGAGCAAGCGGATCAGTGGAAGCCACCCGGTAGGATGGGCATCCTTGCCTGTCCCTCACCGCCGGTTACGTAACTGGTCCGGGGTTGAACGGCGCGAGTGAGTTGTGCAGGCCCCAGTGATCGGCCCAGGTTTTCTTTGTGCCGCTGGCCACTTCCAGACAGAGGCGAAAGATTTCCCAGCCGGTGGATTCGATGGTGGCCTCGCCAGTGGCGATTTTACCCGCATCGACGTCGATGAGATCGAACCAGCGTTCGGCCAAAGCCGTACGCGAGGACACTTTGATCACCGGAACCATGGCCAGACCGTAGGGCGAACCTTCGCCTGTTGTGAAGATGTGGAGATTCATGTGCGAGGCCAGTTGCTGGGTGCCGCAGATGAAGTCGCTGGCGGGCGTGGCGGCGAAGACGAGGCCTTTGGAGGAGAGGCGGTCACCGGGGGCGGCCACCGACATGAGCGCCGACGTGCCTGCTTTGGCTACCGAACCGAGGGCCTTTTCGACCACATTGGAGAGGCCGCCGCGTTTGTTGCCTGGAGTGGGATTGGCGCTGCGGTCGGCCGAGCCGCGGGCAAGGTAATCGTCGTACCAGCGCATTTCGCGGA
The DNA here is from genome assembly GCA_016650235.1 of Terriglobia bacterium. GTDB lineage: Bacteria > Acidobacteriota > Terriglobia > Bryobacterales > Bryobacteraceae > VFZE01. The sequence continues at coordinate 1,634 of JAENWC010000490.1, read as the reverse complement.
TGAGGTCGCGCGCTACCTCGACGCTCGCGGCGCGCGGGGTGAGCAGATGCACGGCGTCGCGGACCTCGGTGACTTCGGAGAACATGACAGCGGCGCCGGCGCGGACCAGCAGGTCGGCGGCAAAACCGACGGCCGGGTTGCAGGTGACTCCGGAGAAGGCGTCCGAGCCGCCGCATTGGAGCCCGACGGTGAGAGCGGAGGCGGGGCAGGTTTGGCGGGAGCGGCGGTTGAGCTCTTCGAGGCGCTTTTCGGCCAGGCGCATGATGGTGGCGACGATGTCGCCGAAGCCGCGGTGTTCGAAGTCCTGCAGGCGCACGACGTAGGGGTCGGCTTCGAGGACGGGGAAGTGGCCCGCGCCGGCCGGGCGCAGGTTGTGATGCGGCAAGAGGCGCGCGGGCTGCAACTTTTCGCAGCCGAGGCTGACGATGAGCGGGGCGGAGCCGAGGTTGGGGTGGAGGCTGATGTTGCGCAGGGTGCGGATAGGAATTTCGGCGCCGGGGGCATCGATGGCGACGCCGCAGCCGTAAGTGTGTGTGACGGCGGTGACGTCATCGACGCCGGCAAAGCGCGGAAGTATTTCGGCCTTGATGCGGCGCACGGCGTAATCAACCGTGGGGGCGACGCATTGCACGGTGGTGGCGATGCCGAGGATGTTTCTGGTGCCGCAGGAGCCGTCGGGATTGCGGAAGCCTTGAAAAGTGTAACCGGGGAGCGGAGGGAGCGGCGGCGGCGTGGCGGTGGCAAGCGGCAGATCATCGAGCGAAGGGGCGTCCGGCAGCGAGAGGAACTCCTCGCGTACCCAGGAGTTTTGCGCGATGTCGCGCTTGGCGTGCCCGATGACCTGGCCGTAGCGGATGATGGGCTCCCCGGAGGCAATGTGTGAAAGCGCCACCTTATGGGATTGCGGGATGTGCTCGGCAAGCGTGAGGCCATCGGGGCTGACGATGATGGCGACGTTGTCGGCCGGGTGTACCTGAACGTAGAGAGGCTGCATTGATTGGGGTGCTTTATTGGGAAATGAAGTTGAGTTCAGTGGTGATATGGATGGCGGTGCGGAGTGTACGGTAGACCGGGCACCTGTCTGCATAGAAGCCGTGGACGCGCACGGCGGTTTCGCGATGCTCCTCGGCGGCCTTGAGATTGAGCACAACGTGAATGCGGCGAATGACGAGCACCTTCTCCTCGAGTTCCACCTCTCCGATGGCTTCGGCATCGAGTCTGTCCTGCGAGGCTGGGATTTGACGCGCCTCCAGCGCGCCTCCAAAGGTGCCGGTGAGTCAACCGGCGGCGGCGGCGACGATGTAGTCGAGGGTGGTGGCGTGGGGGTCGGCCAGGTCAGGCGGGACTTTGTAGTGCTCGGCAATCGCACCGTGGACTCCAAACAGGACCGGCTCGGTCTCCGAGGGGAGGAAGGCGCGGCGCAGAGGCCCCTTCACTCGTTCAATGCGGACACGGGACTGATAAACGACGTCACTCATGGGGCTAAGTTTGCCAGTAGGGGAAAGGGTGTTTTTTCATGGCAAGCCCTAAAGCGATTCTACAATAAGAGGACGTGCCAAAGATTGTTTTCGAAATACAGGCGGAGTGTCCGGCGACGGGTGCGCGAGCGGGATTGCTGCACACCCCGCATGGAG
>JAENWC010000489.1 GCA_016650235.1 Terriglobia bacterium | reverse complement strand
TTCTGGAATACGTCACGGACTTTCTGCAGCAGGCGCACGCCAACGAGGAGCGCTATACCGCGCGCGATGGCATCAACATCGCCCGCTATGCGATGAAGCTGCGCCACGCCACCGAAGGCCTGGCCACGCGCGAGGCGCTGCACACGGCGATCCTGGAAACGCTCGGCGGCGAGGCGTTGCGTTATGTCCCACGAGCCTGAAGCCACGCTCCCCGGCATTGGCAGCCTGCGCCGCGGAAACATCACCTATCTTCCGGTGGTTGCCGGACGCCTCGAGTTCGCCATCGAGGTGCGGCGCGCTATTCTTCTACAGCGTCCCGACGTGGTGGCCGTGGAATTACCTTCTTCCCTGCAAAAACATTATCTGGCGGCGGTGGAGCGGCTGCCGGAGATTTCGGTTCTGGTGTATCCGGAAGAGGAAGACGATGAACAAGGCGTCTACGTCCCGGTGGAGCCCGCCGATCCATTTGCGGAGGCGATCCGGACAGCGCTGGAAGTGGAGACCGCCGCCATTCTGTTTCTCGAGCCGGATTTCGCGGAACGGCCGCACCTGTCCGACGCCTATCCGGACTCCTACGCCCTGCGCCACATCCCGCTGGCCCGTTACGTGGAGGCCTATCGTGTATGGCCGCAGCGGCGCACCGATGAAGTGTATGCGCACGCCTCCGGAATCGCCTGGAAGCTACAAGGTACAAATCCCGACTCGTCGATCCTCGCCGTTGTCTCGCTGAATCTGCTCGACCCTGTGCTCGACGCGATGGAGTCCCCGCAGGAGGCGCCCGCGCGCGGCCGGAAGCTGGCGCGGCCGGTGGATCTGGTGAACGCGCATCCGGACTGTCTGGCGGAGATCACAGTGGAGTATCCATACTTACAGGAGCGCTACGAGAATTTCCGGCGGATCATGGGGCCGGATGTGCTGATCGACCGTCCGCGAGCCCAATTGGCTTTGCTGAAAGACGCCGAGTCGGCCTACGCCAAGGATACCGGGGAGAAGGTGGTTCACTGGCAGCGCCGCATGATGGCGCGCTATACCAGGAATCTGGCAATGATCAACCGCGATCTGACCGCATCGCTGTTTGATATCACGGTGGCGGCGCGATCGGTTGTGGATGACAACTACGGCTGGTCGGTGTGGGAGACAGCAGGCAAGTACTCGCATCAGAAGGAGGTCTCGCCGCTGGAGACGGTTCGCATTGCCGGCGACGAGGTCTGGATGCGGACGCGGAAGCTGAAGATCCGCCGCCGCCTGCCGCGGCCCAAGCAACGGCTCAAACCGGCTTCGCTCAAGGAGCGAAAGAAGGAGAAAACCCCCGGGGAATGGGCGCAGCAGGTTGACGGCAATGCGATCTGCTCCTATCCGCCCGAGGACATTGTCATCGAAGAGTACGGAGGGTTTCTCAAACAGAAGGCGAAGAGCATTCTGTCGCAGGAGCGCCAGCGCGTGGAGCCTTTCACCACCTCGATCCTCGACGGAATCGATATCCGCGAGACCATTCGCAACTGGCATCAGGGCAAGGTGTATGTGCGGAGCCTGGAGAAGCTTTCGGGCGACGTAGGCGCGGTGGTGGTGATCTTCGATCCGGACTCGGACGAGCGTTATCCCTACCAGACCACCTGGCTCGGCGAACATCAGAACGAGTCCGACATGGCCTTCTACGCCACACCGCCGTTTGATCACATGGTGGGCCCGGGGATCGGGCGGGCCGAGTATGGCGGGCTGCTGATGACGCGCCCGCCGCGCCGGATGTACGATGTCTGGCGCGATCCGGACTACGATTTCGCCGAGTCCAAACCGGAGCGGCTGCTGATGGCCGGTATCGACTATGCGGTGGACCGCTATGTCGTTTATGTCGCCGCGAAACCGCCGCGGAGCATCTTCCGGAGCATCGCCGCGCACTTGAACCGGCGCATCCTGTATGTGCCGATCGGGCAGCTCTCGAGTGGGAAGTTGAAGAAGCTGCGCGTGGTACATGTGCTGGACGGTCACGAGCGCCGCGGCACGGCCAGGGATTACATCTGGTGAGCGTTCATTTGGCGAGCTTGAGGTGCACGCGGGCCACATCGCCCATATAGTGCGCGGCCACATACTCATTGGCCGCTTTCCCGATATGTTCCCTCGCGCCGGCGCTATCGCCCGCAGCGTGCAGCCAGAGGCCGATGTAGAGGTGGGCATAGAAGAACCGGTTCTGTTTTTCGACGCCCTCGGGATTGCCGGACGCGGCTGCCGACAGCACTTTTTCCGGCGTGGACTTGCCCTGATACATGGCATAGACCTCCATCATCGGGATGCGCGCATCTTGCCGGATGGGGATGAGACCGCTGCGGGCAGCCGGCACACCGCCGGCGCCGGCAACACACAGGTAGTGAAAAACAGCGTTCTCGACGTCCTCCGGATTCACCGTGCGATGAATCACAAACTGTTTGGCGCAATCCTGGTAGCGGCCGGCGTAGTAGAGCGAGATGCCGCGCTGCCAGTGATGCGGGCCGAGTCGCGGTTCGGCCTGTATGGCCTGGTCAAAGTGACGGATGGAGGCGGCCATGTCGCCGGCGCGGAAGGCCTCCTCGCCCAGACGGTTGTGCTCCTGCCAACCGATTTGCGGGGTTTGCAGAAAAAGCGCAAGGGCCAGCCAGAGCATGACTCATATTCTACAGGGGGTCGGGCTCGACGTATACAATCTCGGCGATCCACCGTATGGGGAGCGGCACGCGAATGCCGCTGGTGGCGATCTGTTCTCCGGTGAAGCGCAGCGTGAGCGGGGAGTTCTGAAAGCGAACGTTGTAGAACCGCTCGGGCTTGAGGTCACGCAACCGCATGGTGTAGCCATTACCGGGCGCATCGGGCCGGTAGACGAAGGCGACGGCGGTATCGCTGGGCTGATGCCAGGCGGCAATGGCGTCGATGTTGCGATTGGTCGGGCGGCCTGTGAGGTGGATCACTTTGCTGTCCCGGATACGGCCGCGCAGGCGTTTGAACAGTGCAATCTCCGAGGCGGCCACTTCCAGGCCATCCTCGGAGATTGCCGGCAAATGGTTCATGAAGATCCACGGACCGCCGAACATGTAGCTCCTCAGTGTGAAGGTATCCATTTCGTCATGAGGCATATAGCGATCGGAATAGCGCGGGGGAAACGGATAGGTTATGCCGTAGACGGCCTGACGGGTGGTGAGGTCTCCGGAATCATCCGCGGCAATGGAGGTAACGTAGCGGCGCGTCATCGAGTAGGTCATCATGTTGCCCCCGTCCTCGCAGTTCTCCCATTGCGTATTGGGCCTCTGTGCCTGCACGGAGGAGACGACAAAGTTGAGTCCATCGACGGCGTTGGCGTAGTTGCTGTCGAGCGGGTGGTGCGTGTGGGTGGTCTTATTGCAATGCTTGACCATGTTCTCGCCGTCCTGCAGGATCCAATCGAGGTTGACCTCGTCAATCAAGCGGACGGTTTCTCCGATGATCCAATCGCGGGCCGGCTGGTGGGACAGGCACAAGGAACGGGCGTTGAAATACCCATAGTCGACGGGAGAAAGCCAGTCACGGTTGGCCAACACCACGGGCGCGGTGGGGGCAGCTTCGGCAAATGGAAGATGCAAACCGAACTTCATGCCGAGCGAGTGAACGTAGTCGGAAAGCGGACGGAGACCATTAGGGAATTTGCGCGGATCAGGATGCCAGTCGCCGATCTGGCGCGCCCAGCCCAGGTCGACGACAAAGACTTCGATGCCGAGTTGGGCGGCAATCTCCGCATTCCGGCGCAATATGGCTTCGTCAAAATTCTCCTGGTAGCCCCAGGAGTCCCACATCACGTATGGGAAGTTGGGATCGCGCGCCGGCTGCGCGATGGCGGCTTCGACAAAGCGCTGCGTGCGGTAGCCGGCCTCATCCCAATCCCCGTGAAAGAGTCCGATGAAGGCGGCGGGCAGAGGAAAGGTCTGGCCCGCGGGGACCGGCCGGTAGAGTTGATCGATGGTGGAGGAAAGGCTCAGAGCATCGGTGCTTTTTCTCAGGGATGCCTCGAGGCGTCCATCGAATTCCCACCCGAAGAAGACGCCTTGGTCGTTCTGATCGCGAATGGCGAGCCAGGAGCATTGCAATCCATGCGCGCCCGAGTTGACGCGGATGCCCGCGCCGCCGGGGTTGAGCGTCGATGGGCGGGGTTCAAAGTTGCCGCCGCGTCCGCCATCCACCCATTGGTTGACGCGGAAAGCGCGGTGGGCACCCGGCGCGGCAGCCAGGGTCCAGTGCAGCGGATCGGCGGCAAGAACGTTGACCGGGGTACTGCGCCGGTTGGTGAACAGGGTGCGATAGCGGAGGACAGGCTGCGCCGCGAACAGTTCCAGTTCCAGCGTGATTCGTGAGTTGCCCTGAACGTCCTCAAGGACGATGCTCTGCCGGCGGCCTTGTCTCTGGATGGCTCGCGAGGAGTGCTCCACCAACGTGAAGCGGGTCTCCTCGTCGAAGGTTTCCAGCGACGTGGTCAGACGGAACGGGACGGAGGTGGTGGAGTCCGGCGGGGACCATGTATCTCCCGCAGGAAGGCTCTGCAGGGATTGAAACCGGAAATGGCCGTCCTCGGTTAAAGAAAAGACAGCGCGTACCACGGAATTCTGCAGCGTCCAGGTGCGCGAGGATTCCGTGAACGCGAACTGGAACTGCCCAAAGGCAGGCAGCGCCAAGCAGGCGGCCAATGCGGCTTGCCGAATCAGGATCAAATGAACAGGCCCACCAATTCAAGCTTAACCCGATCCAGCGGAAAAAGTTGTTATGGCCGCACCGGATCGCCGATGCGGTAGATAAAGATGGAGTATCCGGCTTTAGCGATGGGCTCAATGTGGCGGAACTCGGCGAAGTAATCGCGATAAGGCGTGGAGAACAGTTGCCCGGTGAGCAAGGTGGCGCTGATGGCGTAGTAGCCGGGTTGCGGATGCAATCTCGTCTGGCCTTTGACGAGATCGGGGTTCCAGGGAGGAGCAAGCGTTTCGAGGACTTGTTCGCTGAGATAGGCGTAGGGATTGTCGGTGCCGAAGTAGGCGAGCCGGATCTTGGGTGGCTTGTTGGTGTGGACCCATTCGGCGAAAGCGGGCAGGTCCTGACCCCAATCGAGGTTGCTGTCTGTGAGCCACGCGGCAGCGTTGTCAGAGCCGCCGGCCCAGGAGTTGAAGTAGGCGATGTAATGAGGATACTGGTGCACCACTCTGACCGAAAGCCAAAGGATCAACAGTGCCGGGATGGCGAGAGGGAAGCGGCGGCGACGGAACCATTCGAGCGCGCATCCTGTAAAAAGGACCATGAAGGCGCGTGCCGGGAGAATGAGCCGGAATCCGAGTTGGAGCGAAGAAAGCGAGGCGAGGGCGACATAGAGCAGCGGCGGAAGCAACCAAAACAGATCAGTGGGTGGGCGCAGTCTTCGCAGCAACTGATAGAAGGCCAGCCCTGCGCCGGTCAGAATGGTGAACTGCAGGGGGATGGGGATCTTCAAAGCGAGGGTCACCAGGAAGTAGAGCGGGTGGCCTTGCGGGAAAACCTCGCCAAGCATGAATACTCCTGTCCCGCCGTCATTGGAATGGAACAGGGAGATGACGCCATTGCGCAGCCGCTGCGGCGTGGGCAGTCTGCGCGTGAGCGCGGCCATGGTCACCAGAGGTTTGGGAATGGATGGGTCAGCGGCCCACTGCGCCACTTCATGAACAGGCAGGGGGCCGGCGCGGAACTGCCATGCGGCCAGCACGCCGGCGTAGGGAACCAGAAACAGGACGAGCAGAGATAAAGCGGCCAAGCGGTAGGGGATAGGGCGCAGAGTGAAGCAGCGGACCAGGATAATGG
>JAENWC010000488.1 GCA_016650235.1 Terriglobia bacterium | reverse complement strand
CTATCCGGGCGCGCGGCTGCCGCAGGCCTTGCTTATTCAGGTGCGCGATGAGTTTGGCAACGTGCTGGCGGGCGTCCCGGTGCGCTTCACCGCATCGCCCGGGGCGCAGACCGAAGGAGCCTCCACGGTAACCGATGCACTGGGGCAGGCTGAGGCGTACCTGCGGCTTCCCCTGCGGGAGTTGCCTGCATTGGCTACGGCTGAGGCCGGACGGCAAGTGGTCACCTTCAGTGCCCGTGCCGTTTCCGGAACTTTGCCCGGGTTCCCCCGTTTCATGCAAGGCACATCGCCGGAGACGCGCGATGCGTTGACTAATGCTGCCGCCGCCACGTTGCGCTACCTCCAGGACACCGGACAAGTGCCGGCATCGAACGGCGCGGTCGAGCCTACCTTGCTGCATCGCTTTTTGAAGGACTTTTGCGTCTTTGATCCACGGGGGGAAAAGATCTGCGACGGCTTTCTGATGGCCCCGGGCGGTTCGGCTCCGGTAATGAATCTATGGCGGCTGCCCGCCTTTGCGGGCGGAAATCTGGACATTGCGCCGGCTGGATTGCCAACTGGAATCAAGGCCGAGCAAATCCGCGACCTGCTGGGGCAGGGAATTCCGGTTTTGCTGGGTTTGACGTTGAGCTCGGGCGGATCGGTCTTGGGATCTCATTTTGTAGTGGCGAACGGGGTCTCTCCCAATGGGGCCATACTTCTGCATGATCCAAGCCCGGTGTTCAACCGCACTACGCTGGACGAGTACCTGGCAGGCTTCACGGCCTCTGGTGGACAGTACCGCGGCGCGTTGCAAGTGGCCGTGCAGCTTGCTCCACGGTCTCCTTCGCCAGTGGGGCTGCTGGTGGTGAGCGGAGAAGCTCTCACGGAAGTGAGCTCGGCGGCCGGTTCCTGCGGCTTCGCCCTCAGTTGGCTGGAAACGCAAGCCGAGCCTGGGTCCACCGCCTTGACACCTGGCGCGGGGCGCAACATCCGCATGCACTATTGCGACGGGATATTACCTGCCTATCAACTCGATTTAGGCGGGACTGGCCGGCAGAGCTTCATCCTGACCGATTTGAGCAGTTCCGGTGGGAGAAGTGAAACTGCGGCATCGGTGCCGGCCGCCTTTCGATTCACGCGGCCAGGCCCCAGTTGGACGGCTGGATTGCAACAGTTGAGTTTCGAGGCGGCATCGGTCCGGAACGGCGCTGACTTCAGCACACGGTTGTCGGCGGGGGTACTCGCGTCCATTTTCGGGCAAGGTTTGTCGGTGCCGGGACAGCCGGCGGTGGTTGAGGTGGGAGGAAGGCCTGCCATGGTGATCTCGGAGAGCTCTTTTCAAGTGAACATAGCAGCTCCACGGGAATTGGCGCCTGGAGAGCACTTGGTGCGGATTAGTTCCGGCTATGGGCAGGCGGAACAGCTGGTCGCGTTCCAGGCCGTTTCGCCGGCGCTGTTCCGCCAGGCATCCCAACGTGGCGTGGTGCTGAATCAGGATGGGACCTTGAACAGCCCCTCGAATCCGGCCCGCCGCGGTCAGGTAATCGTCGTTTATGCCACCGGATTGGGAGCAGTGGCCAGCCAAGGGGAATTAGAGGTGGTCCAGACGCCGGTCGCGGGTTTTCTGGACGGGAACCCGTTGGAGACCCTGTTTGCCGGGTTTGCTCCGGGATTCCCGGGCGTATACCAATTGAATCTGCGGATTGGGGCGGAATTGCCGCCGGGTCTGCAGCAATCGCTTACCGTTCGGCAGGGCGGAATCGACGCTGAGGCCGTTTTTATAGCGGTTCAATAAAAAAAGACGCGCGGAGCCGGGCAAACGTATTGACTCCAAAGAGTCTGACATGTTCTAATATAAGACTGGTATCGGATCGGGGGCCGGAGGCTCCTGCCCGTCCCCAGGTTGGAGCCCGAGTCTATGTACCTGAAGAAATAGGCGCCTTGGGCTTGACATGGTGTCGCTGTTAGTGTTAATAATAATGTGACCGCGTCCACGGTTGTTTTAGTAGTACACATAAATGAGGCATTCATTGAAAGAATGAATCCCGAGAGCACAAGAGCTGGAAGAACAAGAAAAAAAACGTTGAGTTTGCTAGTGCAGATGCTGTACGGACGACAGACCGAGGAGAAGGACGCGGTACCCACCGGTGCCGGAGCCTTCCTAAGAGTTTGCGGCCGGGTCTTAAAACCTACTGTTCGAGAGGGATTTTGAGGCTCAGGTTAATAGAAACTTCCATCAATTCAATATCGAACTTTGCACAAGGAGAAGGAAATGCTTGATTCGCGCAAGATTTTTTTAGCGTTGGCTGTCCTGATGATCGCATCAGTTTCAGCTTCCGCACAGATACTCACACCGCTGAGCTGCGTAGCCCAGGCGGCGGGCACACCCTCAATCAGAGCTGAAGGCGTGGCTGAGCAAGTCGGTGATGTTATCATCATCTGCAACGGCGGCACACCTGCCGCCGCCGGTGAGACTCTGCGTCAGGTGAACATCCAGGTGTTCACATCGCCGAGCATCAATATCACCAGCCGTCTGCTGGTGGGCAGTTCTCCGGGAGCGACGAGCTTTTCGGAAGCGCTGATTTTTGTTGATGAGCCGACCCCGGCTCTTCAGACCATCTGCGGCTCGACCGTCTACCCCTATTCGATTCCTGCCGGATCCTCCCAGAGCATCATTTTGGGTGTTTGCGGTAACCACTATGGAACCGGTACCGGGATTGGCACCTACGATCCCGCTACCGCATCGACCAATGGCGGTACCCGCGGAAACGTGTACCAGGCTCGTCAGCCTTCCGCCAACAGCTTGATCTGGCAAGGTATTCCGTTTGACCCTCCAGGCTCCCTGACCAGCCGCATTCTGCGCATCACTAACGTGCGCGTGAATGCCAGCCAGTTGGGCGTCCCTGCAGGCTCGCAGGCTTCGGTTTCGCTCGTGGTTTCCACCAGCGCTTCCGGTGTCAGCAACCCGATCGCCCTGCCCATCACCAACCCGGCTCCCACTGTGGCCATCGCTCAGAACTCGCTCACTTTCTCGGTCGTCGATGCCGACAACTGCCTGCAGTGCGAGAACGCCAACAAGGACTTCTTTAACGACAACACGAAGGCACTTGGTTCCACCACAAGCTGCGACGGGAATATCAACACGCTGCGCTACCAGGAACTGTTCCCGTCGGTATTCCGCCGCCGGAACCTCGCCTTGCCGTCTCCCCCCCTCACTGGCGACGTCCCACCGGATCCGATTAGTCAGGACGTCCTGGGCTTCCCGTTTGAAACGGAAAGCGGCTTTTACCGCTCCACAACCAACGGTGCGAATTGGCCGACAACCGCTGAGAACGGCAGCAGGATCGCTGGCCTCTCCTCTGGAACGCTGGGCTTGGCCGACCATGGCACTCGCCTGATTGCACGGTTCAACAACGTCCAGAATGGAATCCAGATCTGGGTGGAAACCTCCGTCCCAGTTGTCAGCATCCAGAGCGGAAGCACCAACCTCCGTACTGGTACGGCTCGACTGGTCACCACCGATCCCAACGGGGCCGGTCCGTTCAGCGGCGCCATCACCAGCACCACACCGTCCGGTGGGTTCCCAATCTCACTGGTGTCTGTGGTGGGTGGAACCGGTTCGGCCGCGTACGAAATCGTCAACGCTGATACCACCGCTATCGAGCGCGTGAATATCCGCGTGGTCGTTGCGTACTTGGCCAACACCACCAACAACCTGCCGAGCCTTGGTGCATCCACGGCGAACGGCGGCTTGGCGCCCATCAGCACAGTGGCCGGCGCGAGCGCTTCCGCTCCGCTGCCCCGCTTTGTTGATACCGCCACCAACAAGGCCTTCCTGAACCTCAATTCCTGCCGCTCGAACATTCTATTCCCGTTCGTGACCAATCAGGCAGGCTTTGATACAGGTTTGGCTATCTCCAACACCTCGAAGGATCCGTTCGGGACTTCCTTGCAGACTGGCGCTTGCACCGTCAATTTCTACGGAAAAGTCGGCAGCAGCGACGTCTGCCTGTCGTTCCCCTCGCCTTCGATCACCGGTGGTCAGCACTTCGTCTGGTCTCTGGCTAACGGCGGCGCCGTCACGGCAACCGCTGGCTTCCAGGGCTATGTCATCGCGCAATGCCAGTTCCAGTATGGACACGGGTACGCTTTCATCAGCGACCTCGGCGCCCAGAAACTGGCTCAGGGCTACCTCGCGCTGGTGATGGACGACTCGATTGGTACCCGCACGGGTTCCAAGAGCGAGACGCTCGGCCACTAGTCCGTAGGACCAACTGTAGTAAGTACAAAGGGGGAGGCTTCGGCCTCCCCCTTGTGCTTTGTTAAGATGGGCTTCCGCTCACCTCAAAACAAAATCCCCTGTTCTTTCAATTATTCCCAAGTCACTGGCCGAATCTCCGTGTTAAGATATTGAGTGCATCCCCGCGTCCCACCGGTTAGGGCTGTCATGAAATTACCGTTCCAACCGCTCTCTGTGGTCGCGGCTCAGAAGCCGATACAGAGTCGCGGCCACAGAGAGCGGACGTCATGCCAGAACCTTAGTTTTCCAAACATTTAAGGAGGTTTCCTTTGTTCTTTAAAAAATCAGGCCTTAGCCTAATTGTGCTGGCGCTACTGGCAGATAGCCTGCTCGCCGATAATGTGTTTGTCTTTCCGACGTTCACCGGTAGTTCGACTGGGACCGCACAAGTGTTTCGTGGCACGCCCCTCACACAGGTGGCCACCTTCAGCGCATCCACGGAAGCGCTCGTGCTGCTGCGCAAGCCGGCGGCAATTGCGGCCGATGTGAAGTACTACGTGATTGGACGATCCGGCAGCAACACACTGCAAGTTCTCAACTCCACGTTCACACCCGTAGGGCCAGCTTTGAGTTTGGGCCAAACCGTAACGGCCGCCGGGATCAGCCCGGACGGAAAGCGGCTACTGATTATGGCTGGCAATTTGCAGATCTTCGATACAGCCACCGACACTCAGATCCAAACCGGCTTCCTGGACGTCGGCATAGCGCCAACGGAGTTGGCGTTCAGCCAGGATTCACGGCGCGCCTTTCTTGTCAGTCCGGCGGCGCAGCGTGTGACGGCGGTGAATTTGACCGACAACACCGTTGCCGGCCAGATTCCATTGCCGGGTGTGACTGCGGGAAGCATCGCGACCGGACCGAATGCGTTTATTTACGTCAGCACGCAGGGGCGCGTACTTGAGATCGATCCGCGGCCTGCCACCATTGATTCCAACGCCGTGCGCCGTCAGTTTACCTTGCAGGGCGCCAATGTCGGACGGCTGCACTTCACTCCGGATGGAACGCGCGCGCTAGCGGTGAACCAGTCTCCGCAATCCGGCGCCTTACTCTTTTTCTTTTCCTTGGATCTGGTTTCCAGCGGATTTACACAGTTGTCCAGCAGCGGGGAGGGTTTGTCCGGGTTTGCGTTTGACAAAATCGACATAACCGGCAACGACAGAGCCTATGTAACCACCTCGGCGCAATCGGTGAATCCGAGAAAATTGTTCCGGCTCACCTTGCCCCCCGCGCCGCTGGCGGGTGAGCTGTTAGGCACTCCTGCCATCGCGGAAGCCTTCTTCGGTTCTCTTGGCAATATCCCTATCGTGGACACTGTCACTCACTCCAGTGAAGTGCCCATCGCCCGCCGCCTGTTTGTCTCGGCGCCACTCAACCTGCTGCAACCGTCCGCGTCGAACACAATCTATACGGCCGACATGACGCCGGCCACGCCGAATATCATCGGAACCAACAGTCTCACCTATCTTCCCGGCCTGTTTGCTTTCACCGGTCCGGTTTCCACTCTCGCCGACGACCCGGCCAACGGACTTATCCGGTTCAATTTGAATCAGGCTGCGCTGGCTCCGAACGCAAAATCGCTGCCGATTGGGGTCCAATTGATCGGACTATCGGGCAAACCGATTTTCAACGCGCCGATTCTTTTTACGCCAACCACGGCGGGCGCCAGTATTGACGGCGCCACCTTAGTGAACACCAATGCCGATGGTTTGGCTTTTGTTACGGTGCAAGGACCGGCGTCGCCTGGTGAGGTCCAGGTGAACGTTTCCATCCTCGGTTCCGGACTCACCACAGCCTTTACGCTCACTGTGGGAGCGCCCGGCGGCGGCGGCGGCGGTGGTGGTGGCGGCACACCAGGGGCCGGCGGGATCACCAATATTTCCGGCGATGGACAAGTGCTGACGGAAGGCGGCATCTCATTCGGCAATTCCCCACCCACGCCGCTGGTTGTGGAGGTGAGGGATGCGACTGGAAAAATAGTGGCCGGGGCAACCGTTACCTGGGCCGTCACCCAGGGTGGCGGAACGTTTACGGAAGGCCTGCAGGGGGATACACAAGATCGCAGGACTACGATCACCGACTCGAATGGTCGCACGCAGAATTATCTTCGTGCGCCGGCACTGAGTTTTGAAGAGAACTTCAAGGCGACCGTGATGACAGCGAGCACGGCGGGGGATTTCTCTGTGACCATGTTCAGCACCACCTACAAGGCTATCTCTGGTGGTAACCAGACTCCCCCACCGACCGTTGTCTTTCTTGCGCCGACCAACGACCCATTTAGCATACGGGGTAAGGCCGGTCAAACTCTGGTGGGGGCGATCAAGATTCAGGTTCAGGCCTCTGCCGGAGCCGCTGGCACTGTCATGCAGTATGTCGGCATGGAGCCTCGCACGGAGAACAAGCCGGAAGACGGGCCCGTAGTCAGTTGTGTTCCGAAGGCGGTTCCGCTGACCAACGAAACCGGGGTTGGAATCTGCGATCTCAAATTATCGGGAAAGGCCGGGTCAGGCGTCATCCGGTTGAACATCGGTGGTTTCAGCGAGCGCCCAATCTACCTCACCGTGGACCCGGGTGAACCTGGACTTCTGACGATCCTGTCCGGCAATAACCAGTCGGCCAGGACGAATGAGAATCTGCCCGGATCCTTGATCGTGGAACTAGGTGACGGCGGCGGCAACAAACTGCCCGGCGCAACTATCCGATGGGAAGTGGTCACCGGAACCGCCATACTCAACAACAGCACTACGGTTACAGACAGCAATGGACGCTCCACCAACAATGTGCGGCTGGGTCCCACGGCGGGGCCGTTGGTGATCCGCGCGGCTGCGGTAGGCGGAACTCAGCCAAACATCACATTCAATGCGACGGCAACGGCCACCCTATCCGGCTTTACCAAGATTAGCGGGGACGGCCAAACCACGTTCATCAACACGGGCTTCGCAGCTCCCCTCGTGGTGGAAGTGAAAGATACGAGCGGGGCTGGAGTTCCGGGCCAGACGGTCACCTTCACCGCGGTTGACAACCGCGCCACCCTCAGTGCCGCTTCGGCGCTGACCGGAGCCAATGGCCAGGCCAGCGTATCGGTGCGTGCCGGAACCCTTGCCGGCGCGATACAGATCAATGTGGCAGTGGCGGGCCTGCCGGGGGCCACTTTCAACCTGACCGCGCAACTGCCCGGTCCTGGAATCAATGCGCTCGACTTCTTTAATACAGCGTCGGGTGAACGGGGCGCGGTGGTGGGCGGCTCCATCTATACGATGGTGGGTACCGGCATCGCCCCTGACCTCAAAGGCTGCTCGATCGCCAATGTGATCATGGGACCGTTGCCCACACGTCTGGCCGGGGTCGAAATCCTGTTCGGAAGCAGTCCCGCGCCAATCTACAACGTCTGCAATATCGATGGACGCGAGTCGGTCACCATGCAGGCGCCCTTTGACCTGGTGGGTGGCGGCACCGTAGCGGTGACGGTACGCGTGGGAACCGGATCCAGCGTGGTGAACAATGTGCAGGTGCTGCTGTTGCAGCCGGGCATTTTTGAAACCACCGACGCGCAAGGGCGCCGCTACGTGGCCGCTCTCCGGCCGAATGGGAGCTACGTGACGCCGGAGAATCCGGCCCGCTACGGAGAGATCATTCGCGCCTACATCACCGGCGGCGGGCAAGTAACGCCGAACGCGATCACTGGAGTCACCGGGGTTCCCGGCCAGAACATGATTGCGCCGGTTTTGGTGGGAATCAACGATTCCGGTGTACGTCTGGTTTCGTCCACCTACGCTGTCGGTTCCGTGGGCCTCTACGAGATCGCTTTTGAGATCACGCCAGGCATCGCCAGTGGACCTGCGCGGCCGCTGGGCATCATCTTGACGCTGCCAAACGGACAGTTTGTGTTCCCCGGCAACAGCCCGACCATCGCCATCGCGCCGTAACACAGCCCTGGCATGTGTAACAACCGCTCCCTGTGGTCGCGGCTCAGAAACCGATACTGACCTGCGGTTACAGGGAGCGGTTTTCACCAGAGCCCGCCAGCCGTGGGGCCGGGCTCATTTTTGTGAGGCGTCGTGTAGCGTCCGCCGAAGGTTTCCACAACGAATAAGGATCTTGCCGCTGGCCGGAGACGGTTGTGAGGAGGTCCCCGCCGCCTGAATTTGGGTGCCCTGCTTGCCTGGAAATCCACCTAGAGGAGGTCGCATCACCCACAACGCAGCAGCTTAGTCCGAACTGGGGATTCCGGGGCAAGGCGAAAAGGATTCCGGGGT
>JAENWC010000487.1 GCA_016650235.1 Terriglobia bacterium | reverse complement strand
GAGCGCCCGGCCTTCGAGAAGTTGTACTTGCTTTACTATCAACACCTGACCCGAAACGGGAAGTTGCCCGAATCTGTGGCTTTACTACATAGGCAGATCCAGGCAATGCCGGCGAGCGCACATGCCCGGCGCATGTTGCTGGAACATTATTTCACCCATGGTGAGAACGAGTTGCTGCAAAAAGAACTGGCCCGGCTACTCGCCGAGGCGAAGACGATGCCGGAGGCGCCTCTGGTGGTGGGCGAGTTCCAGGTACGCTTGAACCGGTATGACGAAGCGATCAAAGCGTACCGCGATGAGTTGGGAAAACCCGGCCCCTATCACAAGGAGTTGCGGGAAAGAGTGGTCGAGGCGTTGATGCTGAAGGGGGACATCGGCCAGGCAAAGCGGGAGGTGGAGCAGGTCCTGAAGCAGAGTCCGGATTCAGCCACAGCCCGCGCGATGCGAGGTCTCATGCGGCCCGATAGCGATATCAAAGGAGCCATCGCCGACTTGAATGCCGCTGTGGAGGGCGCGCCGCGCAATGGCTTCTACCGCTTCATGTTGGCGCTGGCGCAACGCAAAGTGGGTAACCTGGTTGAGGCCGAGGCGAGGCTGATGCAAGCCATTGAACTGCTGCCGCGCCATCCGCAGCCGCTCCTGAGCTTGGCAAGGCTCTACATGGATGGCAGCAAGTTTGCAAAGGCGGATCTGGCGGCGGGCGAAATCCTGGCCCTGCGGCCCAACCATGTTGAGGCACTTGAGATTCGCGTCGAGGCGCGGATCAATTTGAGCTTGCCCGGACAGGCGGCGCCGGATCTTGCCCGCCTTGTAGCGCTCGCCCCGGGTAGGGTGCCGACGGTGCGCTTACAAGCGCGCATGGCCCATGCTGAAAGGAAAGATACGGATGCTTTAAGGCTTTACCAGCAATTGAGTAAGATGGAACCGGGCAACATGGGGACCCAGCGGGAAGTAGTGGAGAGGTTGCAGTCGCTGGGCAAACACGAGGAGGGGCGTGCGGTTCTCGCGGAGCGGGTGAGGGCAAACCCCGGGAACCTGCCGCTTGTGCTGGTGTTGGCCGATTGGGATCTGGCCCATGGCGATTTTGCCCAGGCCGAGGCCGGCTATCGGGCCGTTTCCGAAAAGGAGCCCGGGAACCCGCATCCATGGGCCGGAATGGGCCGCATACGCTATCACACCGGGCAAAGAAAGCCGGCCGAGGAGATGTTGCGGAAGGCGCTCCAGGCCAGCCCCTCCAATAAGATAGCGACCCTATACCTCGGCTTGATACTCACCGAGCAGGGCCGGTATCGGGAAGCCATTCCCGTACTGGATAAAGGCGTTGCGTTGGCGCCCGAAGATCCGAATGTCATCAATAATTTAGCGTATGCGCTGGCAGAATCCGGCGGTGACTTGGACCGCGCTTTGTCCCTGGCCCAGCGGGCCGTTTCCCAGGTCCCGCGATCATTGGAGGCAAAGGACACTTTGGGCTGGGTTTACTTCAAGCGGCGTCTGCTCGGCAACGCGATTGAGGTCTTCCGAGGGAATGCGGAGAAGGATCCGGGCAACCCTATCTGGCGGTACCATCTAGGGTTAGCGCTGTGGGAGAGCGGGGACAAAGAGGGCGCAAAACGTGAGTTTCAACTGGCTCTCAAAAGCGGTTTGCCGGCCAGTGATCGCGCTAAGATGTTGCAATTGCTGGGCAAGGCGGGTGCTTAGGAAGTAGCGGAGGAATCTTGATGGGCCCGGCTAGGGGTAAAACGTATCCGGAATTTACAGTACTTCAATAGGGTTGACTTTCTCTAAGTTCTTGTTTCATAATAGCTGAGGTCATCGTGGGATGTGACGAAGTATGTATGCGTCTTCGGATGGCCGTGGAGGAGGTAATATGCAATTATTTAAGGTGTTGTCACTGGTGGCGCTGGCTGTTGTGATACCCCAACTGTCCCATGCGGCAGTGCTCCCCTATACTATTACGTTTGGCACTGGGAGTGGCACCACATTCTCGTCGGCCCCCACTACGCCAACCACTGTTCCGGGGACCACATACCTGACAATAGAGTTTCTTGCCTTTCAGAACGGGATCGAGACTACCCCGTGTACGATAACCTCCAATGTTAGCGGGTTTGGCGTGGGTGGCGGCACGGGCTGCGTAGATAATGACTTGGCCGGTGACTTGGCGGGTGAGGCAGGTTCTAATGAGGATGACGACTATCTGAGAATTCTCTTCAATGCTCCCGTCACGATTACCTCAGTCGTGTTTGGTGTCTGGGGCAACGGTGACGACGCCCAGCTCTTTATCGGTGGAACCAGCTTTGCAACGACCACGCTCTACACTACATATTCAGATACTCCCAGCACCTATAGCCCTCTGAGTTTGACCTACGACCGATTCTATTTTGGTCCTGACACCAATCCTAGTGACGGCTATCGGCTCCTTGCCCTCAATTTTAACTATGACGATGTCCCTGAACCGGCAACCATGGGCTTGCTTGGTTTTGGGCTTGGCACAATCGTTTGGATGAAGCGCCGCAAACAGGCCTAAGGCGTCCAGCTTCACGCAAGCAACCAAAACCCTCCCTTCGGGGAGGGTTTTTCCATTTACACCGCCTATCATTCTTCCGGGTACAATAGGTCATACCATGAAAGCTCGCGTCTTTGTCTCACTCAAGAAAACGGTATTGGACCCGCAAGGCCAGACCATACGATCCGCGCTGGCCGGCCGGGGCTACCAGAGCATAGCTGGGGTGCGCCAGGGCAAGATCTTTGAAATCGATCTTTCCCCTGAGACGGATCGGGACAGCGCGCACAAAGAATTGGAAGAGATTGCGCGCGAGGTGCTCGCCAATCCAGTGATTGAGGACTACCGCGTGGAGCTGCTCGACTAAACTCGCATGTGCGGAATTGTCGGTTACATCGGAAAGCGGAGCGCGGCTCCCATCATTCTGGACGGGTTGAAACGGCTGGAGTATCGCGGCTATGATTCGGCCGGACTGGCGCTGCTGAACGAGAGCGGCGAGTTGGTGGTGCGGCGCGCCTCGGGTAAACTGCGGAACCTGGAGGAGGCGGTGCGGGAAAGGCCCGTGAGCGGCACCTTCGGAATCGGCCACACGCGCTGGGCCACGCACGGGCGGCCAACCGAGGAGAACGCGCACCCCCATTGCGGCGCAAATAGAGACGTAGTGGTGGTGCACAACGGCATTGTCGAGAACTATCTGCCGCTGAAACAGAAGCTGGAGGCCGAGGGGCACAAGTTCATTTCCGGGACCGATACGGAAGTGATCGCGCACTTGATCGAAAAAAACCACAACGGGAACCTGGAAGAGGCGGTGCGCAAAGCGGTGAAGCAGTTGACCGGGGTGTTTGCGCTGGGGGTGATATCGAAGAGCGATCCGGGCAAGATTGTGGGCGCGCGCAGCGGGCCGCCGGCGGTGGTGGGCCTGGGGGAGGACGAATATTTTCTCGCCTCCGATGTGCCGGCGATTCTGAGCCACACCCGGGACATGATTTTCCTGAATGACGGGGACCTGGCGGTGTTGACGGCCAACGGGGTGCAGTTGACCGATTTCGACGGGCGTCCGGTGAAGCGGCAGGTGTCGCATATACTGTGGGACCCGATCATGGCGGAAAAGGGCGGCTACAAGCACTTCATGTTGAAGGAAGTGTTCGAGCAGCCGCGGGCCGTCCGCGACACAATGCTGGGACGGGTGAGCCAGGAGACGGGACTCGTTTATCTGGATGAAGTGAACCTGACACCGGAGGAGTTTCGCGGGTTTCAATCGATCAAGGTGGTGGCGTGCGGGACCAGTTGGCATGCGGCGCTGGCGGGCAAGTTCATGATCGAGAAGCTGGCGCGGATTCCGGTGGAGGTGGACTACGGGAGCGAGTTCCGCTACCGGGATCCGATCATCGATGAAAGCGTGCTGACGGTGGTGATCTCGCAGTCGGGCGAAACAGCGGACACGCTCGCGGCGCAAAGGGAAGCCAAGCAGAAGGGGTCAAAGACGCTCGCCGTCTGCAACGTGGTGGGTTCGATGATCACGCGCGAGGCGGTGGGAACGTTGATGACGCACGCCGGCCCTGAGATCGGCGTGGCCTCGACGAAAACCTTCACCGCGCAGTTGACGGCAATGTTCATCCTGGCGATGCATCTGGGGCAAGCGCGGCGCGGCGGGGATGATCCGGAATTGCGGGCGATGGCGCAGGAGTTGCTGCTGGTGCCGGGCAAGATGGAGACGGTGCTCTCGAACGACTCCTATTATGAAGAGCTGGCGCGGGCGCTGTTCAAAGCCACCGACTTCCTGTTCCTGGGACGGGGCGTGCATTACCCGATCGCGTTGGAGGGAGCCTTGAAGTTGAAGGAGATCTCCTACATACACGCGGAAGGATATCCGGCCGGGGAGATGAAGCATGGTCCAAATGCGTTGATCGACGAGAGTCTACCGGTGGTGGTGCTGGTGACGCGCGATCCAGGCAGCCAGGAAAGCTACCTGCGATATGAGAAGACGCTCTCGAATATTCAGGAAGTGAAGGCGCGGGGCGGCATCGTGGTGGCGGTGGCCTGCGAGCAGGATGTGGCGGAGGTGAAGAAAGTGGCCGACCACGTGATCTCTATCCCGTCCACCAGCGAACTGCTGCTGCCGATCCTGGAGGTTGTGCCTTTGCAACTGCTCGCCTACCATGTGGCGGTGCGGCGGGGCTGCGACGTGGACCAGCCGCGGAATCTGGCCAAGAGCGTCACGGTGGAATAGCGGCCTGCCGAATCGCCGCGGGCACATTCTCCCGCTTCCATAACCAGCACGTACTTCCGGCGCCATGGAACCGGCAGCCGTGACAGGCGAATGTATGTGTTAAATTGGTGGCTTGGTTAGGCCTCTGACAACCATTGTTTCCATGCGGTAACGGCACAGGCTCACGCTAGGCGCGAGTATAGCGCCTGAGTTGTGTCTGCCTGTGTCTGATACCGCCACCTTCCTATCGGCTGTACCCAATAAAAACTATTTTGGAAGGGAATGTATGGAACTGTATTCCTACGGATGGGATGCGCAATGGGCGCGGGCGCTGGCCTCCACTGGCGCCGGATTGATTGCGGGGCGCGTCGTGATGGCGACCCACGGATTATGCCGCTTGTGGACGGTGGACGGTTTGCGGGAGGCGACGCTGAGCGGAGCGTTGATACAGTCGCCGGCTTCCGAACGGCCCGTCACAGGCGATTGGGTGGCGCTGGAGGCTGCTACAGGCAGGGTGCGCGCAGTGCTGCCGCGGCGCAAAACTCTTTCGCGCAAAAAGGCAGGCCGCGAATACGAAGAACAGTTGATCGCGGCGAACGTCGATGTTCTGCTGGTGGTGATGGGGCTGGACGGGGACTTCCATCCGAGGCGCCTGGAGCGATACCTGCTGCTCGGCGAGGAGAGCCGGGCCGAGGTTGTGGTGGTGTTGAACAAGTCGGATGTGTGCGCCGATGCTCTGGAGAAAGTGCGGAAAGTGGATCGGTTGACCTGCGCCGCGGTGGTGCTGATGTCGGCGATGGAGGCGGAGTCGGTGCGGCAACTGCACCGGTATGTGGAGGCGGGACAGACGGCGGCGCTGGTGGGGTCATCGGGAGTAGGCAAGTCGACGATCGTGAACGCGTTGCTCGGAGCGGGATGCCAGGAGACTTCCGCAGTCAGAGCCGGGGACAGCCGGGGCCGGCATACGACGACAGCGCGCGAGCTTTTTCTTTTGGAGGAAGGCTGGCTGCTGTTGGACATGCCGGGAATGCGCGAGCTGGAGGTGTGGACCGGCCCTGAGGCGGTGCGCGCCTCGTTCGGCGACATTGACGAGTTGAGCAAAGAATGCCGGTTTCGCGATTGCCGGCACGCCGGGGAACCAGGTTGCGCGGTGGCGCAGGCGGTCCAGGATGGGGTGGTGGAGACCGGGCGGCTGGCGAATTTTCACAAGCTTCATCGGGAGACCGATGCACAGAAGATAAAGCGGGCGCATCGGATTGCGCAGCGGGCCTACAACAAGATGAAAAGGTGAATGCGGCGGGCTGTGGTATGATCGCCAAAAACATGAACAACTTTCCAAAACTGCATAATGCTTTGTGGCCGGGGTTGGTGGGCAAGGGGCCGGATTCGGAACCACCCATCGATCTGGACACGATGCTCAACTTGACCGCCGCTGCCTCCGTGGATGGAATGAAATTTGAGGGCGTGGATCTATTTCTTGTGGACCCGCACACCAGCATTGACGCGGGCGAGGATGAGATACGGCGTCTGGCGGACAAGATTGCCTCAAAGGGATTAGCGGTTGGGTCACTGGTGGCCCCGGTGTGGCCTCCGGCCGGCGGCGGTTCAGCGATGGGGAGCGCGGAGGAGCGAAAGCAGTTTGTCTCGCAAGTGAGCAAGGCGTGCCGGATCGGGGCGAAGTTGCGCGAGCTCGGCGTGCGGCCGTCCGGGGTGGTTCGCATCGATTCCTCGTGCGGGGTTTCGGACTGGGCCAAGGACCCGGCCGGGAACACGAAGCTGATCGCGCAAACGTTCCGCGAGGCATGTGATGCGGCGGAGGGATACGGCGAGCGGCTGGCGGCCGAGGGCGAGATCTGCTGGGGCGGCATGCAGAGCTGGAAGAAGATGGTGGATCTGCTGGAGGAAACAGGACGTCCCAAGACGCTGGGGTTTCAGGCGGACATGGCGCACACGCTGCTCTATACGCTCGGCTACAACGCGCCCGAGGATCGCCTGGTAAGTGAGGATTTCGCGTGGGACGAGGCGGGCCTCGCAGCGGGGCTGAAGAAAGTGACGGCGGCGCTGCGGCCCTGGACTATCGATTTTCATGTGGCGCAGAATGATGCGACGGTGAAAGGAATGGGCTCGCACGATAAGACGGGGCGGCATTGCCAGGCCACCGATCCCAACGGGAAGTTGAACATCGCGCGCGATGCGGGGTATTGGTTGCGCGGCGAGGACGGCAGGCTCACCCACGCAATGCGCCATATCTGCTGGGATGGCTGCATGTTCCCCAACGAGGTGATGATGAATCCGCGAACTTGGAACGATGTTTTGGCGGCGATGATCTCGGTGCGCAACGCGCATGGATGGAGCGAGTAGGCAATGAGCGGGAAGAAACTGAACGTCGGGCTGGTGGGATACGGGTTCATGGGGCGTACGCATTCAAATGCGTACCGCACGGTGAACAACTTTTTCGATGTGGGCTATGAGCCTGTGTTGAAGGCGGTGTCCGCGCGGGACGGGGCCAAGGCGCAGGCGTTCGCCTCGCAATGGGGCTATGAGTCGATCGAGACGGATTGGCGGAAGCTGGTCGCGCGCAAAGACATCGATCTGATCGATATTGCGAGCCCGAATGACACGCACGCTGAGATCGCGATTGCGGCGGCCAAGGCGGGCAAGATGATTCTGTGCGAGAAGCCGCTGGCGCTCACCTCGGCGCAAGCGGAGAAGATGGTGAAGGCGGTGGACAAGGCCGGTGTGGCCAATATGGTCTGGTACAACTACCGGCGCGTGCCGGCGGTAACACTGGCCAAGCAGTGGATCGACGAAGGCAGGCTGGGGCGCATCTTCCATTACCGCGCGAAGTTTCTGCAGGACTGGACCATTTCCAAGGACCTGCCGCAGGGCGGCGCGG
This sequence comes from Terriglobia bacterium, assembly GCA_016650235.1. Taxonomy (GTDB): domain Bacteria; phylum Acidobacteriota; class Terriglobia; order Bryobacterales; family Bryobacteraceae; genus VFZE01. The sequence goes on along the minus strand of JAENWC010000487.1, from coordinate 7,245 downwards.
GCCTGTGGCGGCTCGATGTAAAGGTGGCCGGCAGCGGGGTGACGGGGGATCTGCTCGCGCATTGCATCGACACGGCCATGTGGCTGAACGGCGGAATCGACAAGGTGACGGCGATGACCGAGACCTTCATCAAGCAGCGCAAGCACAACCTCACGGGTAAGGTGCAGCCGGTGGGAATCGACGATGCAAGCGCGTTTCTGGCGCGGTTCAGCAACGGATCGCTGGCCACTTTTGAATCGACGCGATACGCCCGCGGGCACAAGGCGCTCTACACATTCGAGATCAACGGAGAGAATGCGTCCATCGCATGGGACCTGCATGATCTGCACCGTTTGCAGTATTTTGATCATCGCGATGAAGGGGCGCTGCGCGGTTGGAAGAGTATACACGTCACCGACAGCGAGCATCCGTACATGAAGAACTGGTGGGTGCCCGGGCTGCAGATCGGCTATGAGCACACCTTTATTCACCAGGTGGCTGATTTCCTCAAGGGGTTGGAGAGTGGAAAGATTCCCGGTCCCGACTTCCGCGACGGGCTCGCCACCGATTATGTGACCGATGCGGTGTTGGCATCGGCACGAAGCGGCAGGTGGGTAAAGGTGAAGCAGGTCAAGAAGTAAATTACTTCCAATCCGCAACAAAGATGTTGAACTCGTAGCGGCTCTTGGCCTGGTAATCGGAGCTGAACACGAGTTGTTTGCCATCGGGGGAAAACTCCGGAAACGAGGTGAATCCGCCGAACTGGGTCACCTGTTCCAAACCGCCGCCATCGGTGTTCATCAGGAACAGTTCAAACTTACGGCCATCGCATTCGTGTTTATTGGAGGCAAACAGAATCTTCTTGCCGTCCGGCGTGAAGGTTGGAGCGAAGCTGGCGCAATTAAAAGTGGTGAGCTGGCGCGGATTCTTGCCGTCGGAGCCGGAGATGAAAATCTCCATCTTCATCGGCGTGGTCAGGTTTTCGCTGAGCTGATCCTTGTACCGCTGCATGGTTTCCGGCGTTCCAGGATGATTGGCGCGCCAGACCAGTTGCTTGCCGTCTCGTGAAAACACGGCGCCGCCGTCGTAGCCTTCGCTGCGCGTGATCTGTGTTTTAGCGGAGCCGTCAGGCTTCATGGTCCAGAGGTCGAGATCTTTGGAGGCGAGCGAGGTGTAAACGATCTTGCCCGTCTTCCAGTTCACCGTTGCCTCGGCGTCATAGCCGGGCGCATCGGTGAGCTTCTTGACGATCTGCCCCTGGGCCGTAGCGAGAAAAATGTCGTAGCTGGGATAGACCGCCCAGACGTAGCCCTTGGAGCGGTCCGCGGGTGGCGGGCAAGCTTGACCGGCTTCATGCGTCGATCCGTAGACGATGTGCTTGTTGTCCGCCAGGAAATAGCCGCAGGTGGTCCTGCCATGGCCGGTGGAGACCATCTTCTGGTCTGATCCATCGGCGTTCATCACAAAAATCTGATCGCACTGGACTCCGTCGCGAGTGGATTGAAACACGAGCCGCTTGCCGTCCGGTGACCAGTAGGCTTCTGCGTTTTGTCCACCGTGGGTGAGCTGGCGCACGTCCGTAAGCGCAAAGGGCGCTCGCCGGGATTGCGGGAAAACGGCCAGCGCGGCAAAGAGGGTTAGAGCAACAAGTCCCATCACTTTTTCCCTTCGTACAGATCGCGGCCCAGCGCGAGGGCGCGCATCTTACCGTCGGCCACGCTGCGTTGCAGCATCCAGAAACCGCAATCCGGGTGAACGAAGGGTATGCGGCCCGGCCCGAGTATTTTGGCGGCGTGCTCGATGCGGCTCGCGATGAGGTCAGGGGATTCGATGCCGTTGTCCTTGATATCGACGACCGACAAGCCAAGGCCGATGCGAGGGTCGAGGTCGCGGAAAGAATCGAGTTCGCCGTAGCCGCGGCGCGCAAACTCGAGAATCAAGTGGTCGCAATGGAGGCCGTTGAGGAACGGCATCAAGTCTTTCCAGAAGCCTTTTTGAATCGACTGCCCGCCATAGTTGCCGAAGCAGACATGGACGCCGCGGCGCGCGCGGACCCCGTCCAGTACATGGTTGATGGCTTCCAGCGCCCACTCGCGGTCTTCCGGATGTCCGCTGATGTTGGCCTCATCCACTTGCACCACGGATGCGTCAATCGCCGCCAATTGGCGGCGCAACACCGCCGCAATGGCCATGGCGAGCCGGGCGCGGTCTCCGTAATGCCGGTCGGTAAGGACCTTGGTGAGCATGTGTGGTCCGGTGCAGGTGAACTTGAGCGGATGGCGCGTGAGGTTGCGGGTGAACTCGAAATCACGGGGCAGGTTGAGCGTGCCTTCTCCCACCTCGGAGGTCACGATCCCGGCGGGGTCGCTGCGATAGTTGAGACCGGCGTCGGCGCGGAACCGCTCGATATCGGTGACCGAATAGCGCGTCCGGATGCCATCCATGCGCGAGACGAAATAATCGATCATGCCGTTGGTTTCCGGATGGGAAGGATCAAAGCGGTTGAGTTCACCGTCGGCCACGACGTCAATACCCGCCAATTCCTGAGTCTTGAGCACAACCATAATGGCGTCGCGGAGCGAACCGCGGCTGCTATCACCCAGCAGCCAGTGAGGAACCGGGTAGCTGCCGACCACTGTGGTCTGAATGGACATAAGCTCCTATTGTATAGTGTCCGGTGAGGGGAACCATGAGGGGATCCGTGCTGATTTTCGGGTTGGCCTGTGCATCGCTATCGGCACAAGTGCGTTATCCCGGCCGGGTGATGAATGAAACCCAAGCGCCGGTGGCAGGGGCGCGCCTCACGCTGGAGTCGGCCACAGGACACACCGTGCACCGGGTGGCCGACGTGCGTGGAGAGTTTCTCTTTGATCTGGCATCGCCGGGCGCCTACAAACTGACCGTGGAAAAAGAAGGCTACTTCTCGATTTATCGCCGCGCGATCGAGATCACCAGCGGCGATCAGATCTCCGAGGTATTGCTGGAACATACCCAGGAGATCCATGAATCGGTGCTGGTGAGTGCGGCCCCGCCCGCCATCGACATGGATTCCACCAGTGGGCGGCAGGCGATCTCCGGCAGAGAAGTTATCAATGTCCCGTATCCGAACAACAACGATCTCAAGTCCGCCATGCGCATCGTGCCGGGCGTTACCAGAGACACCAAGAACCAGATCCACATTCATGGCGGCGGCGAGGAGCAGGTGATGTACACGCTCAACGGGTTTAATGTGTCCGATCCGCTGACTAACCGGTTCGATACGCGCCTCAGCGTGGAATCGGTGCAGGAGTTGACCATTGCGAGCGGTAATCTAGCGGCTGAGTTCGGGAAAGGCTCGGCCGGCACCATGGCGCTGCGGACGCGCTCGGGCGATGACAAACTCCGCTATGGGGCCACCAATTTTGTGCCCGGCATCGAGAATCGAAAAGGCCTCACCATTGGCGACTGGACGCCGCGCCTCAATTTCTCCGGACCTATTCGCCGCGGGCGCGCCTGGTTTTCCGACAGCGTCGATGTCGTCTACACCAAGACCGTGATCACGGATTTGCCGAAAGGGGAAGATCGGATTTCCAGTTGGCGCCTGAGCAATCTGCTCACCGGCCAGGTAAACCTTTCCCCGTCCAACATTCTCTACACCGGGTTCCTCGCCACTGTATGGACCGCGCCGCGCACGGGCCTCAGCGTGCTGGACCCCTATGAGACCACCGTCGACCGGCGCTCGCGGCAGTGGTTCGCCTATGTCAAGGATCAGATCTACTTTGGGCGCAGCACGGTGCTCGAGGTGGGCTACGCCGCCAATCGCACCTTTGGGCGCGAGATTCCACAAGGACAGGAGCTGGCTCAATTCACTCCCGACGGAAAACGCGGCAACCACTTTATTGACGCTGTCCGGAATTCGGGACGGGATCAAATCATCGCAAACGGCTTTCTGCCCACGTTTGTCTGGAACGGCGGGCATCAGCTCAAAGCAGGCATGGATCTGGACCGCGTGGGCTATTCCCAGGATGTTTCGCGGACCGGTTATGAATACTTTAACCAGGACGGAATACGCATGCGGCAGACTCTGTTCGGCGGCAGCGGCCAGTTGGCCCGGAGTAACTATGAAGCCGCCGCGTTCCTGCAGGACAGTTGGCGATTGCGCCCGGGCTTGTTGATGGAGATTGGCGTCCGCTCGGATTGGGGTAACTTGGTCCGGCGTTGGGATTTCTCACCTCGTTTAGGTCTGGCCTGGTCTCCGCCCTGGTGGGAGAATACAAAGATCTTTGGCGGATTCGCGCGCATTTTTGATGCCAGTAGCTTGCGGCTTTTCACGCGCCCGATGGATCAGCATGCGGTCACAACCTACTATCACCCCTCCGGAGCCGTCGCCCGCGGACCAGCCGTTGCTGTTTTTAACATCGATCCGGGGCGCTTGCTGCGACCGCAATACTTGAACTTCAGCATGGGCGTCGAAAAGCAATGGTTTTCCAGCGTCGCTACTCGGGTGGAGTTTCTCAAGCGCCGCGGGAATCGCGGCTTCAGCTTCCTGAACAGGCTGGACGGCGAGGGACCGCCGCCGGATCCGATCGCGGCGATGTACCCGGGCAGCATCTGGGATGCCCTCTACAATCTCACTAACGACCGTGTGGACAACTATCGCTCGGTCTCGTTCACGCTGCGCCAAAACATCCGCCGCCAATATGAATGGATGGCCAGCTACACTTTCTCCGAGGCGCTTTCCAACACAGTGGTGGACATCAATGTGGACGACCCAATCTCGGTTCTCGATAACACCGGACGCATGCCTTGGGACACTCCACACCGCGTGGTGAGTTGGGCTTATCTGCCTACGCCTTGGAAAAATTGGGCCGTTTCCAGCTACCTCGAGTATCGCACCGGCTATCCCTACAACGTGGTCAGAGACGATGGTAAAGTAGTGGGCGGCGTAAGCTCACAACGCTTTCCCTACTACCTTGAAATGAACCTGCACCTGGAGCGCCGTTTTCAATTCCGCGCCAATCGATGGGCCTTCCGGTTTGGGGCCAACAACATCACGAACCGGAGAAATGCGGACGTGGTGATCAATAACCCTGGCTCGCCCCGTTTTGGCCAGTTCTTTGGCGGCGTCGGACGCTCCATCAATTTCCGGATTCGCTGGCTGGGCAAGGTCTGATGCAAGTCCTGATGCGGCTCTGTTTACTGCTCGCCGGCTTGGCTGGCCTAGCCTGGGCCGCGCCGCCTGAGTTCCGGCAGCACACCATCGCAGCGGACCTTCGCGGCGGCTATCAGGTGATGGCGCACGACGTCAATGGCGACGGTAAGCCCGATTTGATCGCGTTGGCCAGCGGTCTCACGGACCTGCTTTGGTTTGAGAACCCCGGCTGGCAGCGGCGCGTGCTGGCGTCCGGTTTGCGCCGTATGATCAACGGGGCCGCCTGCGCCGGTATGGAGGAGATTGCGGTGGCGCATGCATTCGAGAACCAACCACAAAACAGCATTGGTATCGTATCGGTGCTCACACCCGGGCCGGACCGAACGCAGCCATGGGCGGTGAAAGAGATCGACCGGCTCACCACATCGCACCGGCTGCGCTGCGCCGATATTGATGGCGGCGGGAAGATTGTGGTGGTCAACGCGCCACTGGCAGGCGCGGCCGCCACCGCTCCCGACTATCGGGACCATGTGCCGCTGGTTTTCTACCGGCCGGGAGAATGGAAGCGCCAGAACATCGGGTCTGAGAATGAAGGGGTGGTTCACGGCATCTTCATACACCGTCCGGATAAGTCCAAACGCGATGCGATTCTTACAGCGAGTTTTCTAGGGATTCATCAATACCTACTGGGAAAGAATGGAAAGTGGGGTCGAACCATGATCGCCGGCGGCAGCCCAGCGCCCTGGCCCCGGAGCGGCGCCAGCGATATCGCCGTGGGCAAGACAGGCAAGGCGCGCTTCCTCGCCTCCATCGAGCCATGGCACGGCAACCAGGTGGTGATCTACACGCCGGGCAGGAAGTTGTGGAAGCGCGAGGTCATCGATGATTCGCTTGTGGACGGACACACGATTCTCACCGCCGATTTCGATGGCGACGGCAAAGAGGAAGTGGTGGCAGGCTTCCGCGGCGCGGGCCGCAGCGTCTTTCTCTACCAATTTGAGGCGAAACAATGGCGCAAATACAAGGTGGACGATGGAGGCATTGCGGCGGCAGCCTGCGCCGCCTCGGACCTGAACCAGGATGGGCGCCTCGATTTGGCTTGCATCGGTTCCGCCACGACAAATCTGAAGTGGTATGAAAACCTCGGCCCCGCGCTCCGCGGCGCTCCGTTGGGCCGCGGGTCCGCAGGGCCGCCGCCTGTCAAGTGATTTAACTAACTACGTGACAGAAATGAGGCCGAATTGACACAAATGAGACCGAGTTGGCCTAAATAAGCCTTGACAGAGTCGGCGTCAAATTGTAAACTGGCCCAAAGTGGATCCTAAAGATCAGAATAAGACAAGAAGAGGGCCATGCGAAAGTTCACCGCGCTGCTTCTATATGTGACGTTTTCTGTTTGCCTAAAGGCTCAATTGACGGTTCCCCTTGGAACAGCCGGCAATTTCGGGGTTCTGGCTGGCTCCACGGTTACCAACACCGGCCCTAGCGTGGTTACTGGGGATCTTGGGGTAAGTGCAGGTAGTGCGGTGACTGGATTTCCGCCCGGGACAGTGAGCGGAACGATACACGCGGCCGATGCTACCGCCGCCCAAGCCCAGATCGACTTGACCACTGCCTATCTAAACGCCGCTGGACGGCTCACTCCTACCCTGGTGGCCGCGAATATAGGCGGGACAACCATAACCCCTGGCGTCTATAACGTCGCGTCCTCGCTGGGGATAACAGGGAACGTCACTCTCAACGGCGCCGGTGTGTACATCTTCCAGATCCCGACCACGCTTACCACGGCGTCCACCAGCCAAATCATTCTGGCCGGGGGCGCCACGGCAGCCAACATCTTTTGGCAGGTCGGCAGTTCCGCGACGCTTGGAACGGGCTCTGTCTTTTATGGAAATATCCTGGCTCAAGCATCCATCACGGTCACAACCGGCACAGTGCTGAACGGCAGAGCGTTAGCGCGGACTGGCGCGGTTACGTTGGACAACAATGTAATAACAAGCCCCGCTGGACCCGGGCCTACAAACGGAAGCGGAAGCGGAAGCGGAAACGGTAACGGAAGCGGAGGGTCCCCCACCCCCCCACCCCCCGGGGTGCCAGCTCCGTCTTCATGGATTCTCGTCGTGATAGGTCTTGCT
>JAENWC010000486.1 GCA_016650235.1 Terriglobia bacterium | reverse complement strand
GGGCAGTTGTATGTAGCCATTCCTGATGTAGGGCTGGTCCAGCAATAGCACCTGATCCATCCAGCCACCCTTGCCGGTCACCGTTTCGCAGGCCAGGAAATCGCGGATCGAGGCAGCCCACTGGATTGTGGACCAGGTACATACCTGGCTGCCGGTGTTGTGCGTGGCCATGGGTAGACCGAAGACCTCCGCCATATCCGCAATGCGTTTGGTTTCGAGAAAGCCGCCGGAGTTGCGCAGGTCCGGATGCAGGATGTCGCAGCCCTGATACACGATGAAGTCCTTGAACCCATGACGGCGCACCAGGTTCTCCCCCGTGCAGATGGGCACGTTTGAGCTTTGGACCAGGCGCTTCCAGGATTCGGAGTATTCCACCTGCAGCGGATCCTCGAGCCATACCGGTTTGACCGGCTCGACCGCCTGTGCGATTTGGATGGAAGTGCGCAGATCGTATTCCCAGTGGCAGTGCACCATGAGGTCATGTTCCCAGCCGATGGCCTCCCGGCAGTTCTCGAATCCCTGCCGAACTCCGATCATCTCCTTGGTCGTCAAGACCCGGTTGGCCAGATCGCGCGCATTGTCGGTGGCTTGCGTGGTGTGCGGGAATCCGAATTTGTGGCAAGTGAAGCCGCTCGGGTCCGCTTTCACCTTCTGGGCCCACTCGCGGCAACTGGCCTTGTCCAGCATGTTTCTGGGCGCCGAGTGGTCATAGACGCGCACCTTGTCGCGGAAGGCGCCTCCGAGCAATGTTGTCGCGGGAACTCCAAGGGTTTTGCCGGCCAGATCCCAGAGCGCCATCTCGATGCCGCTGATGGCGCGGAAGAACATGTGAGCCGACCCGTCGCTGTGCCGTCCAAACCCAACAAAGATGCGGTCGATCTCGAGCGGGTCCTTGCCGATGAGTAACGGGCGCAGTTCCAGAATCTGTTGCTTGACGCCGGCTCCCGGACTGCCATAGGCCTCCCCGATGCCGAATATGCCGGCATCGCTCGTCACTTTCACCAGGGTGTAGTTCCGGTCCGGTCCCTGCAACACCATCACCTGCAGGTCCTTGATCTTGGTGCGGCCCTTTTCGGCGGCAGCCATCTGGTGGTAGGTTCCCAGCAGGGAGGCGCCGGCCGCCGCTCCTAGAAAGCCTCGTCGGGAAAGTTTGTTCTCCATGATGGGCAATTATATAACTAACGGACCCTAATCATTTCAATTGCCTCCGCCGATAGTAGGGTCACGAATCTTATTTGTGGTCTGCCGTGGAGGTATAGGTGAGTCAACAGGTCTTGATTTCGATCAGCTTGGTGGCCGGGGTGATCTTCGGCTTCCTGGTGGCGTGGTTTAGCTACCGTTCCGATCGCGTGAATATTTATACACGTGGGAGGTCGGAAGGCGAACAGGAGCGGATACAACTGCAAGAGCGCATCACGTCCAAAGAAGAGCGCGTTCAGGAATCCACCAAAGCCAGGGATGAGGCCGTCCAGGCCGCGGGCCGCCTACGCGAGGAAAATGCCGCTCTCAAAGCCGCACAGCAGGATATTGATGGACGCATGGGGGTTGTGCAACAGCAGGCCGAGGAAAAGATCGCACTGATTCACGAGTCGCAACAGAAGCTGCTGGATAACCTTCGCGAGAGCCTGCTGGAACGGACCGGGATGCTGGAAGAGCAATTGTCGGACTGCCGCCGGGAGGCCGCAACACTACAGTCCGACAACACCGGACTGCGTTCGTCGTTGGCCGCAGTGCAAACCCGCCTGGAGGAAAGCCAAAAGCGGGGCGAGGAAAAAGTCGCCTTGGTCAACGAGGCGCAACAGCGGTTGGGGGACACCTTTAAAGCACTCTCAGCCGAGGTGCTGGAGAACAACAATCAGGCCTTCCTGCACCTAGCCACCGCGACGATGGAGAAGTTTCAGGAGGGAGCAAGAAACGATCTTGAGTCCAGGCGCAAGTCCATTGATGATCTTATTCAGCCGTTGCGCTCCTCGCTTCAGAAAGTGGACTTGAGTGTCACAGCGCTGGAGAAGAACCGGGCCGCCGCCTACGCCGGGCTTACCGAACAGGTGGGCATTTTGCTGGATGGGCAAGCGCTCTTGCGGCAGGAGACCACTGGTCTGGTCAAGGCGTTGCGCGCCCCCGCCGCCGGCGGAAGCTGGGGCGAGATCCAACTGCGCCGCGTGGTGGAATTGGCCGGCATGGTGGAGTATTGCGATTTCGAACAACGGCAGACAGGGGAGAAGGCCAACGGAGCGCAACATCCCGATCTACTGGTCAGGCTGCCCAACGGGCGGCTGGTTGTGGTGGACGCAAAGGCTCCGTTGCAGGCTTATCTGGAAGCGATGGAAAGCACCAGCGAGGCCGGCCGCCAGGCCAAGCTGGCCGAACACGCCTCGCTGGTACGCGCGCACATGGCGCACCTCGGCAGCAAGAAGTACTGGAAACAGTTCACGGAGGTCCCCGAGTTCGCCGTCGCCTTTCTTCCGGGCGAGACCTTTCTTAGCGCCGCACTGGAGCAGGACCCTGGGCTCATCGAGTTCGGTGTCGAGCAGACAGTGATCCTTGCCACACCCACCACGTTGATCGCGCTCCTCAAGGCCGTCTCCTACGGCTGGCAACAGAACAAGCTGGCCGTGAACGCCCGCCAGATCAGCCAACTCGGCCAAGCCTTGTATGACCGTCTCTACACATTCTCCGGCCACGTTGAGGATTTGCGCCGGAATCTGCAGCGTACCGTGGACAGCTATAACAAAGCGGCGGGCGTGTTGGAGAGCCGTGTGCTGGTGACCGCCCGCAAGTTCAAGGAACTGGGCGCGGCCGGCGACGCTGAGATCGATTTCCTGGAGCCCGTGGATACGTTTCCACGCGGCTTGCAGGCCTTGGATCAGGTAACCCTTGATCCGGGCACAGTCCCGGGACCGGTTCACCAGGAGGAGGCGGTTCCGGGCTCTGTGTAAGCTGTCAACCCATGATTGGGCGCGCCCAAACGGTTGTGGCGATTAGTGCGCCTGAAAGTCATTACGGCTTGTGGAGGCTCGCTGGATCAGTTGCGGCTGAACCAGAATGGTCTTGGGCTTGAGCTTCGTTCTTGATTCGATCAGATCCAGAGCAAGGCGAGCCGAATGTTCGCCCATGGACAAACTTGCCTGGTCGATGGTGGACAGAGGCACTCGCAACAGATCCATGTAGCTGAGGTTGCCGCAGCCGATCATCGCAACATCCTTGGGGATCTGGAGCCCGGCGTCGAACACGGCGCGCATCGCTCCCAAGCAGGTGGGGTCGTTGAAGGAGAATACCGCTTCCGGACGCCTCTCCAGCCGCAGCAAACGCTGCATCGCCTCATAGCCGCTGGCGTCGCCGGCATCGTCGCTGGTCTTGCCCGCCGTGATATAGCCTTCCAGAACCGGTAATCCGTGCGACTCCATCTCCATTTGGTAGCCGTGCATCCTGCCGTAAGCCGTGCTGCGATTCGGCCCGGAGATGTGAGCAATCCTGCGATATCCGCTCTCAATCAGGTGGCGCGTTGCCATGCGTCCCACCTCCACATCATCCATGCCGACAAAGTTGGCCGTCAGGTCGGGAAACTTGCGGTCAATGAGAACGTAGGTGATCTCCCGTTCATCGAGGGAACGGAAGTAGTCGGCGGTGCGTTGCGTCGAGGCGACGATGAGCGCGTCCACCTGCCGCGCCAGCAGTTGTTCAATCTCCTGCTGTTCGAGGCTGGCATCCTCCTCCGAGCAAGCAATCACCAGGCTGTATGCCTCGCGCCGCAAAGCCTGCGAGATGCCCTTGGCCACCTGCGAGAAGAAGGTGTGTGTAAGGTCGGGAACGACAAGCCCGACAGCAAAGCTACGCCCGGTGACAAGAGCGCGGGCGGCCAGATTGGGGCGATAGTTGAGCTCCTGCATCCTTTTCCAGACGCGCTGCTTGGTTGCCAGACTGATGTCGCTATGATTGCGCAGGACTTTGGATACAGTAACGACTGAAACCCCCAAATCCTCCGCAATGTCTTTCAATCGCACGGCCATGCGTGCAATTATGTCATGGCGATGATAGCCTTGCCTTTATGCGCCGCCGAACCTTCTTGTCCATGCTGTCCACTTCCCTGCTCCCGGGGCAGGGCCGCCCCGAATGGGATGAGGCGTTTCCTCCACACAAGATCGCGGACAATCTCTACTACACCGGCACCAAGGGTCTCTCCACTTATCTGATCACCACCAGCCAGGGCAATATCCTGATCAACTCCAGCTTCGAGCGCACGGTTCCCAAGATCAAGGCCGCCATCGAACAACTGGGCTTCCAATACCGGGACATCAAGATCC
>JAENWC010000485.1 GCA_016650235.1 Terriglobia bacterium | reverse complement strand
CAGCTCGGAAATCGTCCCCACCGCGCACAGCCACCCGCAGAAAGATTTGTGCAGCAGCATCGTGGACGCCGCAAACGCCAGCAACAGAAACATCCCCGCCGGATGCATGACCGGAACCTGACCCGTCTCGGCCCAATACTTCAGGTTCATCAGTGAGGCGATGGGCAGCCACCCCTCCACTCCAGGAGGGCGTTGCGCCCAAGTGGTGGCGCCGCCCGTTTCGTAGAACCGTACAAACCGGTAGAACTCGACGCCAATCCAAAGGTTCACGGCGAGGAAGGCAAACTGCACCCCGCGACGGATCTGCTGGCTCCGGTCCCCAATCCGTCGCCTTTCAATCTTCTTCTTCTTGGGCGCCGCGGCGGCGCGCTCTTCCAATACGGGCGTTTGCATCCCTAACCAGCCTTCCATACTTAGGGTAAGGCCCAACGAGTCGCAGGGCTGTGACCGAAGTCACGCTCCTCAGCTACCCCCGGAAATCGCGCCGCCGCTACCTTCCCCCGTACGTTGGTGTTCGCGCTACAATCTCCCCATGCCCACGCTCGCTGAGGGGACCCAACTGGGTCCCTATCGCATCCTCTCCGTCATCGGCGCCGGCGGCATGGGCGAAGTCTATAAGGCCCTCGACACCCGTCTCGACCGCACCGTCGCCATCAAGATCTCGCACGCTGGCTTCAGTGAACGTTTCGAGCGGGAAGCCAAAGTCATCTCCAGCCTGAACCACCCGCATATCTGCGCGCTCTACGACGTCGGCCAGCAGGACGGCATCCACTTCCTCGTCATGGAGTTCATCGAGGGGCAACCGCTGCGCGGCCCTCTGCCTGCGGACAAGCTCCTCACCTACGCCTCGCAGATCGCCGGCGCGCTCGGTGCCGCTCACCGCAAAGGCGTCACTCACCGCGATCTCAAGCCGGGTAACATCCTGGTCAATGCGAATGGCGTCAAGCTGCTCGACTTCGGCCTGGCGAAAATTACCCACGCCGCTTCTCCAAATGACGCAACCCTGACGCAGCCGCTCACCCAACAAGGCTCGATCATGGGCACCTATCACTACATGGCGCCCGAACAATATGAAGGCAAAGAAGCCGATGCCCGCAGTGATATCTGGGCCTTCGGCTGCGTGCTGCATGAAATGGCTACAGGCAAGCGCGCCTTCCACGGCGAAACACAGGCCAGCCTCATCGGCAACATCATGCACGTCCATCCGGCCCCGGTGTCGCAAATCCAACACGCCAGCCCACCCTCGCTTGACCGCATTATCCGTCGCTGCCTTGCCAAAGACCCCGAAGACAGTTGGCAATCCGCCCGCGACATCCTCCTCGAACTGCACGATCCCGCCGTCGATACCGCACCAGGACCGAGCAACAGCCCTCAGAGGGCTGCTCCCTGGATCGCCGCCGGTCTGCTCGCCGTCGCCCTCGCTGCGCTCGCCTTCGTTCACTTTCGCGGGAATCAATCCGGTGCCGCACCATCTCCCGTGCGCCGCTTCAAATTGCTTCCCCCCACGCAGGCCGGCATTGCCGCCATCTCACCGGACGGCAAGCACATCGCATATGAATCAGGGGACCTTTGGATCCACGACCTGGACCAGGATGCGCCTCGCAAGATCGCGGGGGCATCGGCCCCCACCTGCATCTCTTGGTCGCCCGATAGCCAGTGGGTAAGCTTTGCCTCGGGGAAGACCCTGCAGAAAGTCCAGGTCACTGGGCAGCCCGTCACTGACCTCGCCGAGATCGGCTCATGTGACTGGGGCTCCACCTGGAGTCCCGATGGCCGCTCTATCGTTGTCGCCACGGGTAACGGCGAGCGCCTCTTCGAAGTTCCTTCACGAGGCGGCACACCCAAATTGTTGATTGAGCCATCCGCAGGCGAGCGCGGCATGATCATTTTTAATCCATCTTTCCTGCCAGTCTTGGATCACCGGATCTTGACCTTTTCCATAGGGCAACTTTTCGAAAGGCGTTTAGCCGTGCAGGACCTGGACACAGGCAAGCGGATCGTGCTCAGGCGGGGATTCAACCCCATTTACTCCGCAACGGGCCATCTGATTTATTCCACTTCAATGGACGGTGAAGAAATCTGGGCCTTGCCCTTCGATCTGGATAGCCTCGCCGCCACCGGTGAGCCGTTCCGGGTCGTCCAGCGTGCGGGTCCACCGTCCATCGCACTCGATGGAACGCTTGTGTATTCGGACTTCTACCTCAGCGCACGGCGGCTGGTCTGGCGCGACCGCTCGGGAAAGATTGTCGCCGAGTCCGGGCAGATTCAGGGCGACCTGCAGTACCCATCCTTATCCCCGGACGGATCTGTCATCGCCGCGAGAGGTCTGGAGAAGGGTATCCGGGAGTCCGACATCTGGCTGCACCGCACGGCTTCGGCGGCAAAGACCCGTCTCAGCACGAATGAAGGCCATGACTCCCGCCCGATCTGGACGCCGGACGGCAAGCAGATCGCCTACGCCCTCTCCGGCCCGGATGGCGGGTACGACATCGTGCTCCAGAACGTAAGCGGCACCGAGCCACCGGTACCGATCACGACAACGAAATTGGTCGAGGTTCCCAACCATTGGTCGCCCGATGGCCAGTACCTTATGTATCATGTGCTCCACCCCAAGAACGGACCCGATCTCTGGCTGCTCAAACGCAAAAGCGGCGGCGGTTTTGAAAGCGCGCCCTTCCTCCAAACGCCCTTCTCCGAAAGTGAAGCACAGTTTTCTCCCGACGGCCGCTTCGTCGCGTACGAATCCGATGAATCCGGCCGTTTCGAGATCTATCTGCGCAACTTTCCCACTGGAGATAGAAAATGGAAAATTACTCACGATGGCGGCACCGATCCCCGCTGGCGTAAGGACGGCAAGGATCTCTTCTACGTGTCCGGCAATCGGCTGACCGCGGTCGCGATGACGCTTTCGCCCGAGCCCGCGACCGGCGCAGTCACTCCACTCTTTTCTGATCCGGAATTGCCCTCACCGCGCTACCACCACTACGATGTCTCACCGGACGGCCAGCGATTCGTCCTGCCCCAGCGTGCAACCGGCGGTGAACAACCGCCATCGGCCATCCGCATCGTCCAAAACTGGTTCTCCGAGTTTGCCGCCCCGCACCAGTAAGGACTACTCACCGTTCTCTAACTTATGACTCAGCGTGATCTCAGCCTTGAGCAGCTTCGAAATCGGACAATTCGCCTTGGCCTCGTTCGCTGCCTTCTCGAATGCCGCCGGGTCCGCGCCCGGCACCTTCGCCCAAAGCTCCAACGCCGATTTCGTCACCGCGAAACCTCCGTCGCCTTTCTCCAGCGTCACGGTCGCCTTGGCGTGTAAGCGTTCCGGCTTCATGCCGGCCTGGGTGAGAACCAGACTGAGCGCCATCGCATAACAACCGGCATGGGCGGCGGCGATCAACTCCTCCGGGTTCGTGCCGGGGTCGCCTTCGAAGCGCGTCTTAAAACTGTACTTGGCGTCCTTCAGAACGCCGCTCTGCGTCGTAAGGACTCCGTTGCCGTCCATGAGCCCGCCATTCCAAATGGCTTCCGCTGTGCGATTCATTGTCTTGCCTTTCTGGAAAGTAATGTTGCCCCCAAATTATCGCATCTTACGCGCCCGGGGCAATTCAGGGGGCATTCAACGGCTCTGTCTTTCTTGCGTCGATCAGCCAACCTTACAAGCCCCTTGCGCAATACTACGACCAACTCTTCTCGTCTTTTCGATCTCCGATGGATGTGGCGCGCCAGCGCGTGCTCGGCCGGATCATGCCGCGCGTGGCATCCGCCTGTGATCTGGCCTGTGGCACCGGAACCACGGCTCTGGCCCTGGCGCGCGAGGGGATCAAGATGTTCGCTGTGGACCTTTCCCCAATCATGTACCGCCTGGCCCGCGAGAAGGCCCTTCGCGCCGGCCTGCCCTTGCGCGTGCTCTGCGCCGACATGCTGAAGTTCTCGCTTCCGGAATCGGCCGACCTGGTCACGTGCGATTACGATGCCCTGAATCACATCCCGCGTAAGGCGGACCTGCGCATGGTGGCAAAGGCTGTGGCACGGGCACTGCGGCCGGGAGGCTACTTTTTCTTCGACGTCAACAATCGCTCGGGATTCGAGCAATACTGGTCGAGCACTTTCTGGATCGAACAGCCGGGTCTGGTAGTCGTGATGCGCAACAGTCACGACTGCAAACACGACCGGGCATGGAGCGATATCGAATGGTTCATTCAGGAGGGAAAACTCTGGAGACGACGTCACGAACATGTCGACGAAGTCTGTTGGAGTCCTGACGAGATCCGCCGCACGTTGCGCCAGGCAGGCTTTGACCGGCTGCGTGCCTGGGATGCTACTCCCTTCTTCAAGGACAGTCCGCTAATCCGTCCTGGCTGCCGCACGGTGTATCTGGCTCATAAGGCCTCCGCCTGAGTTCTCAGCGGATGTATTGCCCCGTCGCACCGCCACGAACGCGTTTTTATGTAAGGCGCCTTAGAAAATCGCCGCTGGAAAATGCGGAATACTCAACTGCGGGTTAGCCGCTTGACCAAGTCCGTATTCCCATGCACGTCGGTGAGCCGGAAATCGCGTCCCTGGAAAAAGTACGTCAGCTTCTCATGATCGAGCCCAAGCATGCGCAGCATGGTGGCGTGGAGGTCATGCACATGAACCGGATCTTCAACGGCCCGCAAGCCGATCTCGTCGGTGCGGCCGATCACCTTCCCGCCGCGGACCCCTCCTCCCGCCATCCAGATAGTGAAGCCGTACGGATTGTGGTCGCGTCCTAAACTGTCCCCGCCGCCGTTCAAACTTCCATCCGAGGTGGGCGTCCGTCCAAACTCTCCGCCCCAGATCACCAGCGTTGAATCCAGCAGCCCGCGCGACTTCAGATCCGCGAGCAAGCCGGCAATCGGCCGATCCACGCGGCCCGCAATCTCGACATGATTCTTGTCGCATTGCTTGTGGCCGTCCCAATCCGATGTTCCGGTGGTGGAGCCTGACCAGACCTGCACAAAACGAACGCCGCGCTCCACCAAACGGCGCGCAAGCAGACAGCGTGAGCCGAAGTCGGAGGTGCGGCGGTCGTCAACCCCATACAGCCTGCGCGTGGCTTCCGTTTCTTTGGTGAGGTCCGCCAATTCGGGCACCGCCATCTGCATGCGGAACGCCAGTTCATAGGAGGCGATGCGCGCGGCCAGGTTGGAGTCGTCCGCGCGCGATTCCAGGTGCCGCTCGTTGAACCATTTCAGGTTGTCCAGCAGTTCCCGCTGCCCTTCGCTTGAGATCCCGTCCGGACGGCGCGCATTGAGAATGGGCGCCGGACCATTGCGCAACACAGTGCCCTGATAAGCGGCGGGGAGGAATCCGGAACCGTACACCGGCGGGCCGGACTTAATGCCGCCTTCCAGCAGCACCACAAACGCCGGCAGAGAATCGCTCTCGCTGCCTAGACCGTATACCACCCAGGAGCCGAAGCTCGGCCGCCCTAACCGCGGCCATCCGTTATTCAACCAGTTCAACGCGGCTGTGTGCGTGAAACCGTCATGCTGCATCGACCGAATCACCGCGATCGAGTCGGCATGCTGGGCCAGGTGCGGGAATAAGTCGGAGATCTCCATCCCCGATTGCCCGTAGCGGGCAAATGTGCGGCGGGAGCCGAGAATGGGCATTTCCCTGAACTTGGAAAACTGTAGTTGCACGTCGCCGAAGGACTCGGGTACCGGCTTGCCATCCAACTGGTTGATGAGCGGCTTCGGGTCGAAAGTATCCAAATGGCTCGGGCCGCCGTGCATGAACAGGAAGATCACGTTCTTCACCGTGGCCGGCAATGGCGGCTTGCGGGCGGCCAGCGGGTTAGTGCTGGCGGCCCGGCTGACGCCGCCAAGCAGGTAGGACAGAGCCACGGAGCCGAACCCGAGTCCGGAACGGGAGAGGAAATCGCGGCGGGTTGGATCAGTCCACATAAAGAAACTCGCTCAAATTGAACCACAGCAGACAGAGGTTGGGAAGGGAGTTGCGTTCAAGAAACTGTTGCGCCTTGGCGCGTTCCTCGTGGTCGGGCGCGCGCCCCAGTGTGATGCGGAATCCGGCCTCTACCCAAGCCCCGCGATTGCCGCCGTGCTCGCGCTGCAGTCGCGCCGCCAGACGCCCGGCTTGCTTCATCGTGAACTCGCTGTTCAGAAGCGCTAATGCTTGCGGGGCCACCGTGGAAGCTTCGCGCCGCGCACAACTGAAGGAGGAGTCCGGGGCATCAAAGGTCTCCAGCATCGGTAGACGAAAGCTGCGCTTGACCATGAGATAGACGCTGCGGCGGTCAAAATCGGCCGGGTCCGATGAGACCGGCCACTGCGAAAAGTCCCGCATTCCACTCCGTTCCTCCTTGGTCAGCGGTACCGCGATGGGTGGTCCTCCCATCTTGCCATGCAACGCCCCCGCGGCATAGAGCACCGCATCCCGTACTGCTTCCGCCTCCAGCCGCCTCCGGTTCATCCGCCAGAAGTAGCGATTGTTCGGATCGATTTTGGCATTCGCCATTGTTGCATTGGATGGCCGGGCCAGGCTCGTCATGCGATACGCGCTGGATTGCATGATCACACGGTGCATGTTCTTGACGCTGTAATTGCCCGCGGCAAACTCGGTGGCCAGCCACTCCAGCAGCTTTGGATGTGCCGGCGGTTCCCCTTGTCTGCCAAAGTCGTTCGGAGTGGCGACCAGCCCTTCGCCAAAATGCCCTTGCCAGATCCGGTTGACCATCACACGGGCCAGCAGCGGTTGGTCCGGCGCTGTGATCCATTCCGCCAACGCCTTGCGTCTTTGCGCGATAAACAGGTTACCGTCCGGTTCCACAATCTCCGGACCACTGTTGAGCGCCGCCGGAAATCCGGGGCTGACCTTTTCGCCTTTCTGCTTGAAATCCCCCCGTATCAGCACGTGCGAATCAGGCACGCGGTCCGAGTGCACCAGCAGGTTTGCCATCGCATACAACTTGGGCGCGGTCAAGTAAGCCTGTCCGATCTGCCGGAGCAGAGTTTCCCTTTGATCCCTTTCCTCCGCCGTGTAGGGTAGCGGCTCGCCGTCCTCGCGCGGGTTGGCGCTGTCCCGCTTGCGGGCGTCGGCATCCAGCCGCTGCAGCTTCGCCTTCAACTCGTCCGCGCTGCGAAGACGAGTTTGATAGCGCGTGTACTCGTATATACCCATGCGGCTCACGATGGGAACTTCCCTGTCTTCGCTGCCCGCAAACAGGGCGGCCATCCGGTAGTAGTCGCGTTGCGAGATGGCGTCGAACTTGTGATCATGACAGCGCGCGCAGCCAATGGTGAGTCCCAGAAATGCCGAGCCGATGGTGTCCACCGCGTCAGCCTGCCATTCCGTGCGGTACTGGCCGCCAAAAAAAGTGGACTCGGCCGCCATCGGACCGATCGTGAAAAGGCCGGTCCCTATGCGCCGCGCCAGATTCAATTGCTTTTGCTTGGGAAGATCGTAGCTGCCGTCAAGTTCCAAATCGTCCGGCCAGATTTCATCGGCCGCAATCTGCTCCTGTACAAAGGTGTTGTAGGGCTTGTCCTGATTGAAAGAATCGATCACATAGTCGCGGTACCGCCACGCATGGGCCAGGTAGACATCGGTTTCATAACCCCCGGTGTCTGCATAGCGCGCCACGTCCAGCCAGTGCCGGCCCCAACGCTCGCCGTAACGCGGAGATTCCAGCAGCCGGTCGATCAGCTTGGCCCAGGCGTTCGGGGACTTGTCGTTCAGAAACTGATCGATCTCGGCAGGGTCCGGCGGCAGTCCATGCAGGTCGAAGTAGGCGCGGCGAATCAGCGTGTGACGGTCCGCCAGCGGCGCAGGTGACAGCCCCTGCTTGCGCAGACCTTCTTCCAAAAGGCGGTCGAGCTCGCCCGTGGCCCAAGTGGAGGTAGTGGCGGGCACCGGCGGACGGCGTGGAATGCGGAAGGCCCACCAGCCAGATTCTTCGTGCTGGGCGTCCTCAAAAGCCGCTCCAGCATCGATCCAAGTCTGCAAGACCGCAATCTCGCTAGCGGAAAGAGCCTTCTTGCCGGGGGGCATTTGTAACGCGCCTTCACGCGCGACGGCCTTGTAAAGGATGCTGTCGGAGGCTTTGCCGGGCGCGATGGACGGCCCGCGCTTGCCTCCTCGCAGCATTGCCTCCCGCGTTCGAAGATCCAACCCGGACATTTGCGCCGCGCCGTGGCAAGGCATGCAGTTGGATTGTAGGATGCTCCGCGCGGCCGTCTGCGCGGAGGCGTGCTGGAAAACCAGCACGTTGAGCAGCGCCGTCATCATCAGGGCATACTTACGCATCTCCAGGTGTCTTTCGTGTTGAATTGTCTCATATTTCCCTGTGCGCGCGGCTCGATTTCAGCATTATGCGCTTGCAGCCGGCTCCGTCTTGCGCGGGCTGCTTAGAGGTAAACTGTTGGCATGGTTATCAAATTGCTCTCGATCCTCCTGATTCTTGTTCCCGCTTGGGCGGAATCGGCGGGCGGCATTCAATGGAACGCCCCTTCCACATGGAAGGCCCAACCGCAACGTCCAATGCGTGCTGCAACTTATGCCGTGCCCGCCGTTGCGGGAGAAGAGGATGCCGAATGCGCTGTGTTCTACTTTGGTCCGGGGCAGGGAGGCGGCGTCGACGTAAACATAAGCCGGTGGCTCGGACAGTTTGAAGGCGGGGCTTCGGTTACTCCGAAAACCCGCAAGCAATCTGTGAATGGTCTAAACGTCACCACGGTGCAGCATTCCGGAACCTATCTTGCCGGTGCACCTATGGCTCCCGTGAAAACTCCCAAGCCCGGCTATCGTTTGATCGGATCCATCGTCGAAGCCCCAGAGGGCAACGTCTTTTTCAAGATGACCGGACCGGCCAAAACCTTCGCCTCGGCGCTATCCGCTTTTGAGAAAATGGTTTCCACTTTAGAGCGCAAAGGGCCGCGGAGCCCGGCTCCAAGCAGATGAGGATCTTCAGCCTGGGCCGCGCGGAGCAGGCTCCGTTTTGCGCGTTATTTAAAAGCGCAAAGGGCGCTCGACGCGCCACCAAACCCAAGAGGAACAAGAGGCTTGGGATCGCGTCGGGCAGCTCCGTTTTGCGCGTGTTCGTTAAAAGAGAAGTGAGGTAACTGCAATGAAATTCGGATTTCTACTGGCACTGCTGTCTTCACTCGCCATCGCCGCCGATTGGCCGCAATGGCGTGGGCCTGGCCGTGATGGAATCTCCGCCGAGACCGGCTTGTTGAAGAGTTGGCCCAGCGGTGGTCCCAAACAGGTTTGGAAAACACAAGGCCTGGGCGAAGGATACTCGACGGTGTCCATCTCCCAAGGCCGCATCTTCACACAGGGCCAGCGCGGCGACACCCAATACATCATGTCCTTCGACGCCGCTTCAGGCAAGAAGCTTTGGGAGGTTCCCAATGGGGGCGCCTATCGCGAACGGCGCGGGGATGGGCCACGTAGCGTGCCCACCCTGGAAGGCGACCGTCTATATGCCTACTCCGCCGATGGAACCCTTTCCTGCCTCGAAACCCGCACCGGTAAACGCGTTTGGAGCTACAACGCCGTGGAAAAGTTTGGCGGTTCTGTTCCGCATTGGGGCATTAGTGAATCTCCGCTCATTGACGGCAACCGTTTGATTGTCGTCACCGGCGGCAAAGGCGCAGCTATCGTCGCTCTCAATAAGATGACCGGAGAACTGGTTTGGAAATCGCAGAGCGACAACGCCGCCTACTCGTCCGCAATTGTTGCCGTGACCGGTAAGATCCGTCAGATCCTCACTTTCACGGAAAGTGGGGCGCTGGGTGTCCGGGCCGACAAT
>JAENWC010000484.1 GCA_016650235.1 Terriglobia bacterium | reverse complement strand
CTCCACCGTATCCGGCGCCGGAAGCTCCTCCCGCCTCGATGCGGGCTCCATAGATCTAACTGCTGTCCGGCGCAAGAATCGTTGCCGCCGCTTGCTGCGCGCGCGGCTCGGCTTCGGAATTGAGGTTTGGAGCCACTTACTGAGCCGCACCCAGAGGAAGCGGTCCGGCCAAATCAATTTGGGTAGTGGTTTAGTTTGAAAAGCCCGGATCGACTCGCAAATCAGTTGCATCATATGGGGGCAGCACCATTGACTGGACGATCCCGAGGAGTAGCTTGGCGGTGGCCGCCTTATCCCATGTCTGTCCGACTGATCCGACCCCGTCCTCGTCGGCATCGTCCTCCTCCTCCTCATCGGCACCATCGCGGACCGTTAGGGGAGTCTCGTTCAACAGTTCATGCAACGCCCTGAGCCGCGCCGTCGGATCCGGCGCGATGAGCACATTCGCGAGTTGGAGGGCCTCCTGGCTGATCTGACCGCCTAAGCTTCCGAGCGTGCCCCGAAGGAAATCACTGTTTTCGGCAAACGAGTGGAGCGTCTCGATTGTGAGCGGGGAAGTCCTGAACCGCAGCCGGACTTGCCGGGCGATGTTCCGGGCTTCATCATCATCCCCGTTTTCCATCGCGTGCAGCGCTTCCGAGCAGCGCCGAAGAACGTGCTGATCGACCGCCGCTGAGAATTCATCGAAAAGTGAGGCTAGGGAGGCACTTCGCGAATCCGATAGCCTGTCATCTCGCTCGTCCAGTGTAAAGCGCCCGCCTGATGCGCCCTTGAGGAACCGCAGGACGTCTCTTCCAAGGGCGATCCGCTCCGCGCTCCACGTGCGCAGGTTCCCTGCCGTCGCCGGCACGCCTTCGCGGTTGAACTCTTCTCGGACGTACAGCTTTAGAAGTTCGGTGGGCGAAAACATGACCCATCCGGAATCGCTCATGAACTCCGTCTTTAAGCCCGAGCTCGGTCAGACGCTCATTCTCCTCTGCCGTTAACGCCTCTTCCGTGCGCTTTTGGGCGAGCCGACGGATCAAGGTTGTCGTCTTGCCTGCGCCGGGCGGGCCCAACAGAAGCACCTGCCGGTCCAACGGCAATCGGAAAACCGACCCCTGGAATTGATCGAGGATCGGCTGATCACGTAGCGCCATTCGGTCGACCGTCTTTCGGCGCCGCTGGTCGAAAAAGAGCTGCTTCGCCTCGTCCTCGGCTAGGATCTCCGCGAGATAGTCGACGATCGGGACCGCGGCGCGCCGGGCGTGCTCGATTAAACGGCGGATCGAGTCTACTCCTATGACGTGATCGAACAGCTCAAACGCGTTGTCGACTGCATCCCATCCGGAATCTTCCAGCCTGGGGTGAATGAGGAGTCGGCAACGAACCAGCGCTTCCCGGCGCCCGATCGGCAGTGCGATTGTTTCTTCCTCGCCGGCCGGGATTTCAGCGAGGCGGCCGAGCGGCGCTCGATAGGAAACCAGCCTGCCGTCGAGTTCGTAAGCCCGAACACTGGCGCTCGAGGCTCGGCACACATAGAGGTATTCAACCTCTTCGGTGTCGAGCCATTTGACTTCGAGACGAGCAATGGCCGGTTCGCGCTTGAGTGCGAGAAGCGCGCTTCTGTTCTCGCCGAGTATTTGCCGCAGGTTTGCCCGAGCGTTTTCTGCGAGCAGGGGATCTATTCCCACGGCGCGCTCGCCTAGTTTTCCGGCGGCATCATTAGAAATTAGAAATCAGACGAAGAGCCCGCAGTATAACTTCACCGAGAGCGGCTAGAGTGGAAGTGTCCTGGGCAGCGTCGAGCATTGATCACCTTGGAAGAACGATGCTACTACATTTCCGTCGCGCCGATCGCACGCGGCGTTGCGTGCGAGGCGATGAAGCAATGTCCTCTCGGAATACTGCGCAAGCAGACGGATTATCCCGGGCACCAGCCCTCATCGAATACGGCCGCATTTCGGCATTTCGATTCGGATGCCTGACGATGCCGAACATACGCGTAGGTGCCCTTCAAAGAAATCGTACACGAGCTCAGCCCTGCTACGACCTCGCACAACTGCCAGATTGGCTGGCATTTCAAATGAGAAAGCCCTTGCTTGTCATTGCCTTCCGGGAGATCGCGAATGGAGGCACATCGGGGTCACAAGTATTACAACTTGCTTAGTTTCTTTTAGTTGCGGCTGTGACGTTCTGTTCGGGAAGCTGGGCTTCGGGGCTGGCGTTGCTGCCTCGGCGCGCTGAGCTCAACCTGAGTTCTGTTATTGTCTGCACCGGCACCCGTGCAGATATCAACTGCTACAGCATTAACCGGGAGTGCCGGGTGTGCTGGCCGCCTGGATTTCCCCTTGCTACAAGCTGCTCAACGGCGATGCTTTCAAGCCCGTCGGCGTGCGCGTCTTTGATCCAGCGCAGGCATATGACGACTACAAAGAAGAACTCCGGGTTGCGGTCCCGAGCGGCTCGTTATGCCGCAGCACAATCGCGATTTCTAAGCGTGGCGTTTTAGCCGTTGGCCAATTGAAGTATGTCCAATGAATGAAGTATGTCCTTGACTCACCAAGCGCCTCTGTGTAAGCATGGCCCCCATGGAAGGCTTACCGGCGGTTCAGGCCCAGCTTGAAGGTCGCTTTTCCGGCGAACGGGCATACGCGGATCATCAAGTTTGCCTGCCCTGCCCGGACGGTTTTTTCTCTCTACGTTGCAGGGATGTGAAGATATGGCGACGAACACCCCTGGAAGGGCCGGTTCTGGTTTTAAAGGTGGGGATGGAGAGAGCTTGCTCAAGGCATTGAGATGGGCCGGGCTGCTGGCGATGGCGGTCGGCATATTTATGGTTCCGGCGGCGGCCCAGCCGCTTACTTTCTCAGACGGTGATTTCAGCACTGGCTGGACGGCCACCAAGATCCTCGACACAACGTCCGAAGCCAGGGCAACCTTTTCAGCAGCACCAGTGCCTACCGGTGGAAGTCCGGGCGCCTACCGGCTCGTAATTCACACCTATGACCTTGGGTCCATCTTCGTTGGACATCTGCGCGGTGGTGCTGTCTACGACCCTAGGGTCCAGGGAGCGATTTCGGCCATCGACTTTTCCTATGATCTCATCCATCTGAACCCGCCTCCGGCACAGGCTGTGGCCTATTTTTTGTTGGTCTTTCAGAACAACACTTACTATCGATCGCCCGCCGGAGATCAGGTTTTCAACCAAGCCTGGACCCCATTTTCCAGGAGGGGTCTCACGGCAGCGGATTTTGTCAGGGTATCGGGACCTGGACCGGTGCTGCCCGTCTTTTGCGCCACCTCGCCGCCCATCCAGCTTGGCTATATATCTGCGAACACCTCCTTGGGACCAGGGGTAACCCGTCAAAGCGGCATCGATAACTGGTCAGTTTCAATCCGCTCAGGAACTGGGACCGCCAGCCCGGGGTCACTCACTTTCGAGGCGCCCTCGGGTCTACCCGCTCTCGTGCCACAACTCATACACACCACGGGGATCCTGGGCGACCCGTTTTCCATTCAGATCACTACCCGCGATGGCGCAAGCTGGCTCTCTGCCGCCGGTCCCTCCGGCCGCGCCCCTGATCGCGTGGAAGTCTCCGCCAATGCCGCCGCGCTCTCGCCCGGAGCCTATTCTGGTTCTATCGTCATCAATACCCCCTGCTTACAGGACCCCACTTCCATCAACGTCAATTTCCAGGTCACTGTCTCCCGGCAACCGATGCTGGCAGTGGACCCGGGCCTCGTGCAACTCGCCGTTCCACGCGAGGCCGCGCAAACCTTGCGCACCCTTTCTGTCACCAACCGCGGTCCCGGCTCGCTTAACTACCGCGCTTCCGTCGAGATCATTTCCGGCCAGAACTGGCTTGCTGTTTCTCTACCCTCCGGCCCCGCATCCTTCACCGTTGCCTCCCGTCTCCGGCTTCAATTCAACACATCACTCCTCCAACCAGGGACCTACAAGGCCCGCATCCGTTTGGATTCCACCTCCACCACGCAAACTCCTCTCTTCGTACCCGTTACCCTGGCCGTGAGCAACAGCCGCCGCCTGATCGCCCTGTCGCAGGAGGGCCTCAGTTTCACCGCCGTTGCCGGTGGCCCCGCCACTGCTTCCCAGCGCGTCTCAGTGCTCGCGCTCGGCTCCGGTGGTTTCAACTGGAACGCAGCCACTTCCGTGGACCAAAACCTGCCCTCCTGGCTCAGCCTTTCCACCTCCGGCGGTTCCACATCCCCGGGTAGCCCAACTCCCTTGGATGTCTTCGTCAATCCGGCCGGCCTCAATCCCAGCTACTACTACGGCGAGATCGTCATTCGCTCCGCCGATGTCGATAACTCCCCGCGACTCGTCTTTGTCTCGCTCAACGTCCTGCCGCCGGGTACAAGTCCAGGCCCGGCTCTCTCCGCCAGCAAGTTGCTTTTTGTTTCAACGCCGGCGCAGCAAGCGCCGCCGGTGCAGTCTTTCAGCATCTTCAACCCCGGCGCCACCACGTTGCGCTATGAGTTCCTGTTGAACGGCAGCTCCACCATCTGGACCACAAGCGCGCCGCCGGACCGCCTCGTGCCTCCCGGCGGCAGCGCGGTGGTCCAGGCCGTGGCCAATGCCGCCGGTCTTTCCTCGGGCACATACCGCGCCGCTCTCAACTTCCAGTTCGCCGGCGACACTCAGGTGCGGTCCGTGGAACTGCTCCTCTCGGTCCAGCGCCCGGCTTTGAGCAATGGGGCGAGCAATAGCCCCACCGCCTCCGCACTCCATTTCGCCGAAGCCGTCTGCCCTCCCGGCGGCCTCGAAATCATTCCCCTGCGCCAGGCCGCCGGCTTTACCACCGCAACCGGCACGCCTGTCTCTGTCGAGGCGCGGATCTCCACTCTCGACGGTGTGCCCCTCACTGCTGGCGCAGTCTCCGCCTCCCTCGGCAACAGCGTCAACTCCATCCGCTCCATGAGCCACATCGACAACGGCCTCTGGAGCGCCACGCTCAGCGTCCCGCCCCAACCCGACACCAGCCTCGCCTTGCGCATTTTCGCCGATGACCCTGCGCGCAATCTCACCGGCTGCATCAATATCTCCGGTACCAACCAAACACTCTCCGCCCCCGCCATCTCCCCCGGCGGCATCGTCAGTGCCGCCAGCTTCACCCCCGGCCCCTTGGCTCCCGGTGGCATCATTTCTATCTTTGGTTCCAGCCTTTCCCAGGGCACCAACCCCGCGCCTGCCTTTCCTCTTCCCACCGAGCTCGGCGGCACACGCGTCGCAAGCGGCGGCGTCAACGCCCCGTTGTTCTTTGGATCTCCGGGTCAGGTGAACCTGATGCTTCCCTACACCCTCACCCCGAACACCTCCCACCAACTGGCCCTCCGCCGCAGCGGCCAGTTTCCCATTGCCGAAATCATTGTCGCCGATGCACAACCCGGCCTGTTCACGGTGTCTACGTCCGGTCAGGGCGCCATTGTCCACGGCACGGATCAATCCGTCGTGGTGGACGCCAATCGCCCCGCCACCCGCGGTGACGTGGTCGTTATCTTCTGTGAAGGGCTCGGGGCCGTCGATGGCCCGGTCACCGCCGGCGCACAAACTTCCGCCTCCCCGCTCCTCCGCACTACCCTGCCACTCCGCGTCACCATCGGCGGATTAGATGCCGAGGTCAGCTTCGCCGGCCTTGCGCCCTTCTTCAGCGGCCTCTACCAGATCAACGTCACCGTTCCCCAAACAGTAACGCCGTCCAATACCGTGCCTGTCGTGGTCACCGTTTCTGGCCAGGCCAGCAACACCGTCACGATGGCCGTCAAATAACAGCGCCACACGGAATCAGTACTTCTCCGTACAAATCGCTCCATCATCGAGCGCTGTGGCAGCAAAGTGATAATGTCCCCTTTGAGCAAAGTAGAAATGTCCCATTGACAACCGCAAGCATGGGCTGATGACACAAGCCGATACGGACCGGCTTGCCAACCAGATGCTTCCCGCTCACCAGCTCGGTCCAACAGCGGACCGCTGAAACGGAGGTTTTCTGGCCCGTCCGCTCGCACGTACTTCGATCGCCGTCAGCCCCTTCGGGCAGCAAGCATCTGAATTCCCTCTGTGACAATAATGCGGATGTGTCCGGCCCATGCCGTACTCGCTTCGACAAAGGCACGTACGAGCGGCTTGAGATTGTGGGGAGTGCGGGATGCGAGAATGTCGTGGTGCGTCAGCCCCGGATAGTTCGTCAGCAGGTCTTGTTCGGATTGCCCTGCGGCAAGCAACTCCAGAATGAACTCAACGGCAAGGCGAGTGCCGACGATCACCGGTTTGCCCGCCAGGATCTCCGGATCGACGACGATACGTTCGACAAAGGGATACTCGCATTTTACCGCAAAGGGGCTTTCGGCTTGTGACGGCACGAGGCGGCGCTTGGCGACTGGCAACTTTTAGCGCGTTTGGTGACGGTTGGTAGCAGATAGACGCGCTTGGAATTGGCGTTGCAAGCCGGACTCGGTTACGGAATGGAAACGGAGTTCCCTCGGCCCGCCTGAAATTCAATGAAACTACCAGGCGCACCCGGGGGCGCGATCGGCCCGTGGCAGATCTTCGAGCCGTTCTTCACCACCAAACTAGAGTGCCTACGCCCAGTAACTCCGATCCAAACTCCGGTACTGCACCGCCTCGGCCAGATGCTTCCCGCTCACCATCTCCGAGCCGCCTAGATCCGCGATCGTCCGCGCCACCCTCAATATCCGGTCGTGCGCCCGCGCCGACAGGCTCATCCGCCGCACCGCCATCTCCAGCGTCCGCTCCCCCGCCGCGTCCAGTGAGCACAACCGCCGCAACTGCTGGTGCGGAATATGCGCGTTGTAGAATCCGCGTCCCGCCTGCACCGCGCGAGCCGCCTCCACACGATGGCGAATCTCCGCCGATGTGACGCCCTCGCCCCGGCTCCGCAGTTCCTTGTAATCCACCGCCGGCACCTCTATGTGCAGATCAATCCGGTCCAGCAGCGGGCCGCTGATCTTACTCAGGTACTGTTGAATCTGCGCCCCCGTGCACCGGCACTCGCGTGTTGTGTCTCCGTGGAACCCGCACCGGCACCCGTGCAGATATCAACTGCTACTTGGAGTATGAACTCGGGATGGCGGAGACAGGTGCAATGTTCTGTATCCGTCCCGCCAACACATGCTGACGCGTTCCTATGATCTGGTTTGAGGCGGTGTCACAAACAGAACCAGTTCATCGACAAGTTGTTCAATCTGACTGCCTGAGACCTTGCCCCTGAGTTACTCTCGGGGAGGCCTCTGGCATTCTCAAAGTTGCAAAACTACCGGCTGCTGCTCGCGAGCGAGGCCCGGATGGTCTCAATCTGCGAAGCAAGGTCGGCGATCTGGGTTTGCTGGTCCTTCATCTGCTTCTGCTGTTCACGAATGAGGGCTTGCTGTTGCTTTGTAGCTTCGATCAGGAGCGCGGTGAGGCGGCTGTAATCGACGCCCCGGGCATCCTGGCCGTTCTGGTCCCAAGAAACCACTTCGGGAACCACTGCCCCAACCTCTTCCGCAATCACCCCGACTTCGTGTTTGCCGTTGGCCATCACGTCGTAGGAAACGCCGCGGAGCTGCTCGACCTTTCCTAACGCGCCCTGGAGAGTGCGGATATTGGTCTTCAAGCGGCGCGAGCTGTATACGATCCAACCATCGCTGATGGCCACGCCTGCGCCTTGCGCTATGGTGAAGACATTGCCCGGCGTGGCCGTGCCGATGCCGACCCTGACGCCGGGACTGCCGAGCACCATGGCGTTGCTCGCGCTGACCACCGCGTGCGCTCCGATGGCGGTTGCATTTGTCAGGTTGGTGGAGCTGGGGTCGGGGCCGGCAAAGGCGCCCAGGGCCGTGTTGTAATTCCCTGTATTGTTGTTCCACAGTGCAAAGTTGCCGATGGCTGTGTTGTCATATCCGGTGGTGTTCCTGTAAAGCGCCAAGGAGCCTTGGGCGTTGTTTTCCTGTCCAGTGGTGTTATTGTAGAGCGCCAGGTAGCCGTGGGCACTGTTGTCATTTCCGGTGGCATTATTCATCAATGCGCCGTGACCGGTGGCAGCGTTTTTCGCGCCTGTCGTGTTCGACAGTAGCGCATACCAGCCAACAGCCGTGTTGTTGGCGCCAGTGGTGTTCCGGAAGAGCGCTTGGGCGCCGACGGCCGTGTTCAGAGAGCCGTCGACAGCGCCGGTGGCCTCGTAGCCATGCAGCGCGCTTTCTCCGACCGCCGTGTTGCCGGAACCCGTGTTCCTGAATGCCGCAAACGCGCCGACTGCGGTGTTGGCGACGCCCGTAGTGTTAGATGGGAGCGCTTGATAACCGAGGGCCGTATTGCGGCTGCCTGTGGAGTTGTTCTGAAGCGCACCATTACCTAGGCCGACGTTGTACAGCGTCAACGAGCCAAAGGCAAAGCGGGCGCCGCCCAGGTTGAAGCTGGTGGCGGCGTTGATCGCTCCGTTCACGTCGAGGGCGGCCCCTGGAGTCGTGGTGCCGACGCCCAGGTGTCCCAAGCCGCTCTGGTAAATATTGGAGTTCCCCAGGATCGATGGGTCCAGCCAAAGCGGCACGTAGTTGCTTGCGCCCGAGCCATGGACCGCAGGGCTCTGCGCCTGGCCCGACAGGCTGCCGACCAGTACCGCACACGCTAGTAGATATACCGCCACACGAAGTCTCTTCATTGAATGTGCTCTCCTTGTCGAGGGTGAATAGTTAACCGGAATTTCCATTTTCGCCTCCCGGCACGAGTGAGTATACACCCAATCTGCTTCTTTTAGAGCGTTGAGAACAAGTTTTTTCGTTTTTTCTAACCCTTGGAAACCCATTAAGTACTAGTACATTTCGAAGACCGTCATTCTGGTGTAACTCCTCGAAAGGTCAAAAATTGGACTGTCTGTAGAGACGAAACGTCGTCATGCTGTGAGATTTAATGGATTACGAGGGCTTCCCCAGCCAGATTAAACGCCGTTACGACATGTTATAACGGTCAGTTCGTGTTTGAATTTCTCCTGTCACTCATTGCCGCCGTCTGAGTCTTCGTCCGCAGTCGCAGGGACACCGCGCTTGAAGTTCTCGCCGTGCGACAGCATCGTCGTTCTCAAGCGGAATCGACCGCGACATGGGCCATCCCTGGGGCGGCATGCACTCCACTACAGGCGACCTCGCCATCCTTCTCCAGACTTTCCTCTAATGGCGGTACATACTCCGGCGTTCGCGTTTTCAGCCCCGCCACTGCGGCTGCCATGACCAGGGATCAGAACACAGCCGTCGGCAAACCCTGGGGCCTCGGCTGGGGACTCGCCACCTCACCTGTTTGGTCCTACTTTCTGACCACCCGGCCCTCGGGCCAAGACAACGGACGGCTCCTCCGCCTCGTCTCTAACGCCGTGGCAGGATCTCAGCTCCAGTAACTGCGATCCAAACTTCGGTACTGCACCGCCTCGGCCAGATGCTTCCCGCTCACCATCTCCGAGCCGCCTAGATCGGCGATCGTCCGTGCCACCCTCAATATCCGGTCGTGCGCCCGCGCCGACAGGCTCATCCGCCGCACCGCCATCTCCAGCGTCCGCTCCCCCGCCGCGTCCAGTGCGCACAACCGCCGCAACTGCTGGTGCGGAATATGCGCGTTGTAGAATCCGCGCCCCGCCTGCACCGCGCGAGCCGCCTCCACCCGATGGCGAATCTCCGCCGATGTGACGCCCTCGCCCCGGCTCCGCAGTTCCTTGTAATCCACCGCCGGCACCTCTATATGCAGATCAATCCGGTCCAGCAGCGGGCCGCTGATCTTGCTCAGGTACTGTTGAATCTGCGCCCCCGTGCACCGGCACTCCCGCGTGGTATCTCCGTGGAACCCGCACCGGCACGGATTCATCGCCGCCACCAGCATGAAATCGGCTGGAAACGACAGCGTCAGGTTGGCCCGCGCAATCGTCACCGCCCGATCCTCCAGCGGCTGCCGCAATTGCTCCAATACATTGCGCGGAAACTCCGGCAACTCGTCCAGGAACAGCAGCCCGTGATGCGCCAGGCTCACCTCGCCGGGCCTCGGCGTGCCCGCTCCACCGCCGAGCAAACCCGCATCCGATACGGAATGGTGCGGCGCTCGAAACGGCCGTTCCCGCAGCAGTCCGTCTCCAGGACTCAGCACTCCGGCCACGCTGTGCACTTGCGTAGTCTCCAGCGCCTCCTGAAACGTCAACGAGGGCAGAATGCCAGCCAGCCGCTTGGCCAGCATCGTCTTGCCCGACCCGGGCGGCCCAATCAACAACACGTTGTGGCCACCGGCCGCCGCCACCTCCAGCGCCCGCTTGGCCGTCCCCTGTCCCCGCACGTCCGCGAAGTCGGATACCTCGCGCCCGCCCGCGTCCGGGGTACGCGCCTTGGGAAGCGCCGCGGCAAACTCGCCCTGCCGGTTGAGCAGACTGACCGCATCGGACAGATGCGATATCCCGAACACTTGCACGCCCTCCACCACAGCCCCCTCGGCGGCATTCTCGGTTGGCACAAGCAAGCTCCGTATCCCCAGGCGCCGCGCGCACACCGCCATCGACAACACCCCGCGCACCCCGCGTATGCTTCCATCCAGGGACAACTCACCGGCCACCAGATGTTCTTCGGCGCCCCGCACAATCCCCATCGCTCCAAGAATCCCGAGCGCCATCGGAAGATCAAACCCCGCCCCTTCTTTCCGCACATTGGCCGGCGCGAGGTTAATGGTGACTGACTTATTCGGATAGCCGAAGCCGCTATTCATCAGCGCGGATTTGATGCGCTCCCGGCTCTCGCGCACCGCCGTGTCCGGCATACCCACGGTGACAAAATCACGCGCGGTGCCCCCCGCGTGCATGTCCACTTCCACATCCACGGGATGGGCTTCAATGCCAAAAAGTGCAGCGCTGCGTGTACGGAATAAGGCCAATATTAAAGCAGTCCGCGCGCCGGCCGGTTCCTCTCAATCGATATGGAACAGGTGCTATCTTCGAGGCCGCCGGCAAGTCGCGGGCTACTCGGCGGAGGGCTTTGAGCGCTTGTAGAAATCGGCGGTGACCTGGTATATCGACCGCCCCGGCCTCGCCGATTGTAGATTCCGCAGGATGCTTTGTTGATCGGCTGCGCTCCGCTCCTGGCCGAGCTTGAACTTGCCTTCGAGCAGATCGATTTCCATTTCAAAGCCGATGATGCCGCCGATGAGGCCGTATTTGAAAGTTTCCGGGAGCCGTGCGAATTCGTAACTGGATTTCTCCTGGTCTTCAAACTTGTTGATGAGCTTGGCCAGCAGATCGTGCAGCGCCTTCTTGTCGGTGATTGGCTTGAGCTTGCCGGTGGCGTGGACGACGGCAAAATTCCAGGTGGGGACGACCTCGGTTTTCGAATACCAACCGGGCGCTATATAGGAGTGGGGACCACGGAAGACAATGACTCCGGATTGTTGGCCGTCGAAAGCTTCCCTTTGTGGGTTCTGACGGGAAATGTGTCCGTAGAGCTTGCCATACTGGCCGGGTTCTCGATCCAGCAAGACCGGAATATGTGTGATTCGGAGAGTAGGACTGGAAGTGACGAGCTCGACGAAAGGGAATTCGTCCATGAAGTTGTGCAGGAGCTTTCGATCTTCGACCAGATGCGGCTTGGGAATATAGAGCGACTCGCGAGTACGCGGTTGTGCCTCCAGTTGCATTCCGCCCATGGCGAGTCCGGCCAGCAGATCGCGTCGTTTCATCATTGTGCTCTCAGGCTATCATGTTAGTTCCCGATGGCCGGGCGCCGGTTGAAATGGTAGTGTGGGAGAAAACAATGAGACCCTTGCAGAGACGATCTTTCCTCGGCATATTGCCTGGAGCGCTGGCGGCGTTTGCCGCACAGGGCCCCAATCGCCCCAAAGTCGCCGGAACGCTCAGTCTCCGGGCACGCCGGCGCAGCGAGCCGGCGCCCGGCGGAAGTAAGGTCCGGGTAACGGAACAACTACGGCGTTGGGAGGCGGCTCGCACAGCCATCATCATCTGCGACATGTGGGACACGCACACCTGCAGCCTGTCGGCGCAGCGCGTGGCCGTCATGGCGCCGCGGATGAACCAGGCGATCAGCGCTGCCCGCAGCCTGGGGGTGATGATCATTCACGCTCCCAGCGATACGATGGCGTTCTATGAGGGAACACCATGGCGCCAGCGAATGCGGAATGCGCCCACGGCTCCTTCCGCCACGCCGATTCTGGCCCGTTGCCCGCGCGAGCCCGCCGAGTCGCGCGGCTTCCCCATCGATGACACTGTGAGCGAATGCGATGATCCGATCCTGAAGAAATGGACCGGCCCCTATCCCTGGAAGCGCCAGCACCCAGCCATTGACATCGTGGGTTTTGACGGGGTCAGCGAGAACGGCCAGGAGATTTATAACTTCTGTAAGCAGGAAGGCATCACCAATATCGCGATAATGGGCGTCCATACCAACATCTGTGTCCTCAACCGCTCCTTCGGAATCCGGCAGATGACGCGACTCGGCTTTCAGGTGGTCCTGGCGCGGGACCTGACCGACGCCATGTACGATCCGCGCCAGCGGCCGTTCGTCAGCCATGCACGCGGCACGGAACTGGTGGTGGAGCACATCGAGGCCAAGTGGTGTGCGTCGATCTTGAGCGAGGACTTGACACGGGTCATCCCAGGCACGGATCGCTCCTCCAACTAAGCTTGTCATCGATAAGGATCGATAAGGTGTAGTCCGCGGGACTCCGGCGAATCGTGGGGTATGCTTTAGCATGGCTCTGACTGTCGCGGATCAGGCATGATCGAGTGTACTTTTCCGCCTTCGTACGAGCCGATCCGAAATCGACGGGGCCCAAAGGAATAAAGTATGGAACGACGTTCTTTTCTATCAGGCTCGCTGCTTCTAGGAGCTGCTACACCGGTCGCCCAGGCCCAGCTACGCACGGATGCCGGGGCCTCCGCCGGAATGTCCGCGCAGCGCCTTTCGAACGCCCTGCGTCTCCTTGAAACCGAAACTTCCTCGGGGCGTGTCCTCGCCGCTTCCATACTTGTGGCCCGCGACGAGCGCATCGTGCTCCACCAAGGTTTCGGCCGCCTGGCGCCGGCTCCGGGCAGCCGGGCGGCCGGGCCCGAGACAATTTTTCTCCTTGCCTCGATCACCAAGCCCGTCGCGGCTTGCGCGCTCATGCTGCTGGTGGAGCGGGGGATGGTCTCGCTGGACGATCCTGTCTCGCGCTACCTCCCCGAGTTCAAAGGCGATGACCGCAAAAACACGCGTGTCCGCGATCTGCTCTCCCATACCTCCGGACTCCCCGATATG
>JAENWC010000483.1 GCA_016650235.1 Terriglobia bacterium | reverse complement strand
GGAAGCATCACCAGTTCGTGCCGCACTTCCCGGACGAGGCGTTCGTTTTGATTCGCGGCCGCTTCCGCCGGCGGAAACAATGCCGAGTTGGCGAGAATGGTCAGAAGGACAAGCTTGCGCATGGCTCTTAGGCTCCTCTCAAGTTTTCCTTTACTAATTCTCCCACATTGAGTATTCGTTCAGCGTCCCGGCCAGTGGCCGCGCCGCCGCTGGCATCCGGGTTTTCCCTGGGGTCCTCACGCAAGGTGGAACCCTCGAGAGCCGCGCCGGCGAAAACACCGCGCGATCATGAGTACCCGAGCACCTCCGCTCTCATATAAGCGCCGGTCTCGGCATGTACAGTCCGGCCTACCGGCCCAGCATCGCGCCCGCCGATCCGCCGAGTGTGAACTTGCTCTTCACCAGTTTTTGCGCGTTTTCACCGCCGCCAATCTGCAACCCGAAGCTTCCACCCTCCAGGCGAACCGTTCCCGGTTCCGTCCATCCGCCGCCGATGAACACATTACCCCTTCCTCAAATCCTCAACCAATGCCCTCTCCACAGCCTCTTCGTAAGTATCCCTAGCCACCAGACAATCACTCTCAGCATTATCAGCATACTTATTAGCTTCAATACTCTTAGCCTTAGCTTCAACAGCCATAATATAAGCTCTATTGAATGCTGATTTATAAACATCAAGCTTATTAGTACTCATACTCATACTAACCTCCTACACGGGCGCTGGAAGTACACCCGACCGATCTGTACCGCTGGCGGCAGGAATTGAACGAACACGGCGAGCGGGCGTTTCAGGGGGTAGGCAAGATGGGCGCCGAAGAGAGCCGGATTGCACTTACTTTACCGGCCGCCGGCACATGAGTACGCCCTTCCCGTATTGAGCACCGATGATAAGGCCGCCCTTCTTCAGGCCTGGCACGATCGCCACGCAGTGCGCCTTCTCCAGCAAGTCGAGCTTCCTCGATTCGCTCCTATTTTATGCATTGAACTATCATTTCTATTCCTGATGCCGCCTCATTCGCGGCTTGAGGAAGTTAGTGGAGTTACTCTGATTGTCGTTTGGATCGATTCACCATTGACTACGATTTCCACCCGGCGATTCTGCTGCCGCCCTGCCGCGGCATAGTTATCCGCAACCGGCCGGCTCTCGCCAAAGCCTTGGGCCGTGATCGAATCGAGCTTCACGCCCTGCGAGTTCATGTAATCTCTGACGCTTTGGGCGCGGCGTTCCGACAACCCCTGGTTGTATGAGTCGCTGCCGACTGAATCGGTATGGCCTTCGATCTCCAGCTTCAGGTCTGGATGCGCGTTGAGGATCCCGCTGATCCGGGCCAGCCTTTCGCGAGCCACGGGACGCAGTGTGTGTTGGGCCGTATCGAACAAAACGTCCGGCATGCTCACAATCAACCCGCGTGCTGTTTCCCTGGTGACTAGGATTGCGTTCAACTGATCCCGCAACTGGTCCCGGAGCCTCTTCCGGTCCGCCTCGGCCTGCAGGCGAGCCTGCTCCGCACGATCCGCATCAGCGCGGGCGCGATCGGCGTCCTGTTGTAACCTGAGTTGTTCGGAGCGCAGCCTCTGCTGTTCCGCGATCGACTGCTGCGTGGCCGCCTCGGCGGCTAGCCGCTTCTGTTCGGCTTCCGCCGCCAGCGCCCGCGACCGCTCCGCCTCAATCTCAATCCGTGCCTTTTGTGCTTGCAGACGGTCCTGTTCCAGAACAGCGGACTGCCGCGCGGCGTCAGCGGAAGCACGCTGGCGGGCTTCATTTTCGGCGGCCGCGCGCGCGGCGGCCACATGATTGGCGGCCGCCTTGCGCTCGGCGTCCAGACGCTCCTCCTCAGCCCGCTTGACCGATATCAGTCTGGCGTCTTCGGCCATCTGAGTAGCGTTCCGGGCTACGGTCTGAATCCGTTTCAGATCCCCTTTGTTATTGAAATATGCTTCCGCATTCTGCATGTCTGCTTCCGCTTTCCGGATGGTATCGGCGGCGTAGCGATTGGCCCCCACCGACTTTGCGATCGCCAAGGCGTGCTTGGCCTGCGTGACGGCCGAAGGAGCTTCCTTGCCTGTCCTTTGGGACCAGACACGATGCGCGTTCGGCAGGCGTTGCGCATACATGCCTTTCGGCCATAACTCGTACTTGACCTCAAGTGGCGAAATGGTGCCCGTTGTGCCTTTGCCCACGACCGCTTCCATTACGATGACGTCACTGGGCTGTGTCACGGCAAAGTAAGGTTCCGCCGTCACAATCAATCCGAAACTCTGCAACTCGGTAGCGGCATCCAGCTTCGTGTCATCATCACCCCCATCCAATAGGATTTCGCCCAGATTCTGCGGCCGGCCTTCCGGCGTAATCGCCCATAGCACGTAGGTGAGATACTCATCGCCACTGGACTGAGGAGGATTCAGTTTGTCCACCCGGGCCTGCACCCGCGTTGCGCCCTGCTTGCTGTCGATCTTCAAATGGCCCGTGGCGCGTGGTGAAAATGAAGTTCCCTTCAATTCCATCTCGGTTGATCCCTGCCGGTGGTGGAAGTTGATTACCTTGATGGACCGCGAGACCACGTCCACACGGAATACTGGCATCCCCGTATCGGGAACCAGCGTCTGTTGCTGCGCCTGGGCGCTGCCGGCCAGGATTAGGCCGCCGAGAAGCCCCCATTCCAGACTTCTCCTGATTCGCGTTTTCATTATTTTGCTCCTTTCCCGGCTCGCCGGTTCGATGCAGAGCCGCGTTGTTCCGTTGACCTTGTCGGGGAGCGAAACGTTACACGAGGGTTCGGCAGAATAGAAGTGACAGCCGGAACGGGCCTGCAGGGGAGTTGAGTTTTACATTATTCCCTTGTTTTCTGATCATTGCGCCTGCGGAAGAATAATATTCGTCCTGACCAGAGCCGCGCATAAAATGCTCAACATCGGGAAGAATGTTCCCGGTACCTTTCGTCAGCGGGAAGAATTTCCAGGCCGGTCCAGTTGGTTCGAGTCCCGATCCAACGGTTTTTCAATAAGTTATTGGTTTTGGCCCTCTGTTTGCCTATCAGCAAGGCATGATGACGCAAAACTCTTACGCGGCTGCCTATCAGAATGGCCTTCCTTCCACCATCCGTCTCCTGCTTTCCAAGGGATTGCTGATCGAGGAGGCGGAAGAGTTTGCGCAGGCTGCATGGGTCCGAGGCTGGGAAGCCCGGCAGCAGCTGCACAACAACGACAGAGTAGTTCCGTGGGTAAATCGCATCGCCATCAACACGTTGTGCACGGAGAAGTGCCGGTCTAAACGCTATGTCGAGCTCGACGAAAGCCGCAAGCACCAGACGGATCCCTCCCCCATCGCGGCGAAGATCGATGTGGAGAGCTTGCTAAACCAATGCTCCGAGCTTGACCGCTCGCTCATGCTACACCGTTACGTGGGCGGACTTGAGATGCAAGAGATTGCGCGAATACATGGCATGACTCGTATCGCCACCCGCGTCCGGATCCACAGGGCGAAAATGGCGCTTCGCCGGTACGCTGGAGTGGGATCGATTCCCATGGCCGCCTGACCAAGTCAGCGGACACCACTTTCATAAACACTATAAGCACTCTTGCCCGTCCACCTAAACTGCGCGACCACCGGCTGAAAGGCCAGAAGCGTATCGAAGTAACTGCCTTAATGGCGGTGGGTTTTTAGGCTTGGACCTTTCTACCCACCGCACCTTAACATCAGGAATTTTTTTCAGCCCTCATCGAGTCATGCAGTCCTAAGTTACTCATATCCCATATTTGGCCCACTTATTGCACTTGCTCTCGTGAAGCCTGCGTCGAATGCAAGCTTAGGAAAAAAATATGGAGCAAACAATTATGAAGACAACACTTCTGACCACTACCATTGCCCTTGCTTTTGCGATCGGAGCTTGGGCTTCCCCCTGGAACAAGAAAACGGTCATTGATGTTAAAGAGACCATCCTCATCCCGGGTAAGGAACTACCTCCCGGTAAATACGTAATGAAACTGGCGGATTCTGCCTCGAACCGCCACATCGTTCAGATCTTCAACTCTGACGAAACCAAAGTCGAAGCCACCATCCTCGCGATTCCCAACTGGCGATTGAAGCCGACTGGCAAAACCGCCCTTGGATATTGGGAGACTCCGTCCGGTGTTCCACCTGCCTTGAGGAGCTGGTTCTACCCAGGCGATAACTTTGGACAGGAATTCGCATATCCCAAAACGATTGCCGCGCGGCTTGCGAGTTTGAACAATGCCAAGGTGCCTTGGTATGAGGGCAACGATCAAGCGGATTACGAAAAGTCAACCTTGGACCAGGCCAAAATCTACGATTACGAGCAGGAACCACCCCCGCCCACGGTTGCCGCGAACCCGCCTGTCAGCCAGCCTGAAACAAGAACAAGCGCTACCCAAAGCGCCGCAAACAGCGTCGCCGCGGCCCCTGAGCAGCCTCGTCAGGAGGAACAACTGATCGCTCAGAATCGTGCCCCGGCGCCCGATCCAACCGAGAACAGGGATACGCTTCCAGACACGGCTACCTCCTACGCTGCTTTCCTGTTGGGCGGACTCGCATTGTTTGCCCTTGGATGTCTGGCCACGGCACGTCGTCGCTTAAGCTGACGGACCGCGGATGAATGGAAGGATGGCCTTGCATCTGTTGTCCCGGCGCCGGTTCTCCGCTGCTACCGTGCTCGGCACGGCTTGTTTCGGGGAACCGGCCCAAACTCCGGACAAGCAAGCAGCCTTCCGGTCGACAACGAATCTGGTTCTTCTGGAAGTAGACGTTTTGGATAAGCTTGGGCTTCCCATAACCGGCCTGAAGAGAGATGATTTCAGAATAAGAGAGTCCGGCCGGTTGCGGCCCATTGCTCACTTTTCCACGGGCGCGGAACAAGTCTGCGTCGGCCTCGTCATCGACTTCAGCCGTAGTATGCAGCCCATCCAGGCGATGGTCGCTTCCGCGGTAGCCCAGTTCGGCGGCATGCTGAATGCGGCGGATGAACTCTTCCTGGTCTTGTTCAATGAATCGATCCTCTTCGAAAGCCACACTGTCCTCCTGCAAGCCATACCACCGCACCAAGTCCCGAATATCATTGCTTCGACACGGCCCGATGGGATGACCGCTTTGTACGATGCCACGCTGAGAGCCGCCGAACTCATGCGCGATGGCCGGCATTCCCGCCGCGTATTGGTGATTCTCTCCGATGGAGAGGACACCGCCAGCCGAACCTCGCTGAACGACGCACTCACAACGATCCAATCCTCTAACTACACAATCGGCATGTTCGCTCCGGGCAGTTGGGGGTCGAACGCGGGAGCCCTTCGGCGTCTTGCCGAAACCACAGGCGGGCTCGCCGTATTCGATCCGGATTCAACTCTCCTCAAGGAATTCTTCGAGCGTGTGATCGCGGATCTTCGTGCCCGGTATGTCATCGGATTCCTGGCCGCCGAACCCCCGTTGGGAAAGAGCGAAACGCGAAACCTCAATGTAGAGATTGTCCACCCGCACCAGCAAAAAGCCAGGATCAGAACCAGAAAGCATTACCGCATTTAATCCATGGGAGCCTGAATTTCATGCACACTCGTCGAAGCGTGGGCAATCTCCTGGGCCTAGTCCTCGCTGTTCTTGGATTTGGCCTCGTTCTTTACGCCGCCCTAATGTTTCTCGGAGGGGCTTGGTTGGAGCGCCGGGATAGGGCCAGCCTGGCCGCCGGCCTGACGAAAGCCGCCCCGCTGATCGCCCTTCCTGACACCGGTCAGCGTTGGGCCAAAGCGGCCTCCGCACCCCGGGCCGCGCCTGTCTTTCCGACACACGCAGCCGCCACGGCGCTGGGCCTTGGTATTATCGAGATCGATCGTCTCGGGCTCTCCGTGTTAATTCGCTCCAGCACTTCCACCAGCGATCTCAACAAGGGCGCCGGCTGGATCCCCGGCACAGCACGGCCTGGGGAGCCTGGCAACGTGGCGGTTGCCGGCCATCGCGATACCTTCTTCCGCGACCTCCGAAGCGTCCAAACTGGCGACACCATCCGCTTGAGTACCGCGGCGGGCAAGAGATTCTACACCGTAAAAGAAATTCTTGTAGTGGAACCCGCGGATCGCGGTGTACTGCGACCGGCGAATTCTTCCACACTCACATTGGTTACTTGTTTTCCGTTCGACTTCATTGGGCCGGCGCCAAAACGCTTCATCGTCCGCGCCGTTGCCTCTGATGTTGATTGATGTCCGGCTACCGTGGTGGTACCCCGGGCGCTTTAAGGTGTTTGCCCTCGTACGGCCCTGGCCAGCGCGCTAACCACAAGCAAGACGAGGAATACGAAAAACAAGACCCTTGCGATTCCCGCCATGGATGCGGCAATGCCAGTGAAGCCAAGAATTGCTGCCAATAAAGCGAGAATGAAGAATGTAAGTGACCAACCCAGCATGGTTAGAACTCCTTCCTTTGACAGACACTTCCCGTGGACGGTTTGTTACGACAGGATGCGGAACCGCCTCGCTCTCGCCGCCGGGCAGTATCCCGGGTGCGCGGGCAAGACTTTCGCGTCATGGGGCGGCGGTGGTGGCAAATTGTGGTTTTGTTGTTTGACCATGGTCAATGACTATGGTAATGGTATTATAACCTTGAGCCTCAAATGCAGCAAATCGCTATCTCCAAGTTCAAAGCTCAGTGCCTCTCTATTCTCGAAACTGTTCGTAAGACAGGCCAACCCATACTTGTCACCAAATTTGGCACGCCGATAGCAGAAGTTGGTCCCCCGCCAAAGCCGGAGTCGCGCCAAGGTTGGATTGGTTCCATGGCTGGCACCGGCAAGATCACGGGTGACATTGTGGGACCGTCCACTGATCCGTCTGAATGGGATGTCCTTCGAGATTGAAGCTCCTTCTCGACACGCATATCTGGCTCTGGAGTCAACTCGAAGCCAAAAGGTTGTCGATTGCTGTCGCAGCTGCGTTGCAAGATGCCGGCAACGAGATCTGGCTTTCCCCGATTAGCGTGTGGGAGGCGTCGATCCTGAGCCGAAAAGGAAAGGTTCACCTGGAGGGAGGTGCCGACGTCTGGGTTCGCCGCGCACTCAGGCGGGCACCCGTCCGTGAGGCCGCACTCACAATCGAGGTTGCCCTGGCGTCGAACACTCTGAAAATGGCGCATCCTGATCCGGCGGATCGTTTCCTCGTCGCCACCGCAAAGGTGTTCGGCCTCACCCTGGTAACCGCGGATAGGCTCTTGATCGAATCCGGTGTGGTGGATGTGCTCGCCAACCAGTGACCCCGTCACCCCTCCCGCTGGTAGACCCTTTCTCCATCCAGAAACACCCGCTCTACCCCGATCGACTTCGTCTCGGCATCAAAGGTGAACTCCACCAGATCCGCGCGGTCTCCCGGCGCCAGGCCCCGTTGCCGCGAACTCACCCGGCACACACGCGCCGGATTGCGCGTCGCCATGGTGACAGCCTCAGCCAGGCTCAGACCCACCATCCGCATCAGGTTTTCAACACCGCGATCCATCCGCAGGCTGCTGCCCGCCAGCCGGTCCTCGCCCACCAGCGTCACGCGCTGATCGGCATGCAGCTCCACCTCCACCTCGCCCAATCGATACCGGCCTGGCGCGCATCCGGCCGGCATCACGGCGTCCGTCACCAGCACGCTGCGCTCGATTCCCTTGGCCCGCAGGCCCACTTTCAGAAACGACGCCGGCAGGTGGATGCCGTCCACGATGAAGCTGGCCGTCAGCCGGTCCTCCGCCAACTGTTCCCATATATAGTTCGGATGCCGTTGCAGCACGGCGTGCGCTCCGTTGCCCAGGTGCGTCGACATGGTTGCGCCCGCGCGCACCGCATCCGAGATCTGCGCCCCCGTCGCGTTAGTGTGCCCGATGCTGATCACGATTCCCTCGCGCCGCGCCGCTTCAATGTAGGCAACCGTCCCGGGCCACT
The DNA here is from genome assembly GCA_016650235.1 of Terriglobia bacterium. GTDB lineage: Bacteria > Acidobacteriota > Terriglobia > Bryobacterales > Bryobacteraceae > VFZE01. Next base: position 13,010 of record JAENWC010000483.1, on the reverse strand, counting down.
CCGGAGCAATGGTGATCAGCTTGATGTGGCCTTCCGCAAGGTCTACCCAGCGCTTTAGCTCGCCGGTGTCGGGCGCGCGTACGCAATGCCGCGGATGCGCCCCGCGCGGTCCGTCATCGGGCGAGATATGCGGACCCTCAATGTGGAACCCCTCCATCGCGCGTCCTTCCAAAGGCAGCGCCGCCTTGGCGCGGGCCAGATTCCGGATCGCCCCCGCCATATCCGCCACCGACCCGGTAATCACGGTCGGAAAAAACCGCGTCACGCCGGTGGAGAAAATCACGTGCACCGAACGCGCGATCTCCTCCTGCGCGGTGTTCGGGGAGCAGTAGTCCACTCCAGCGAACCCGTTCACCTGCACGTCGATAAAGCCCGGAGCGAACCAGGTGTCCAGCGGCGGAGCTTCGATCAACACATCGACGCCGGAAAGAAACTGATTGAACCGGATCTCGGTGGGCGCGCCGGAGACGGCATCGAGCCCAAAACACTTTTGCTCATTCATGTTTTATGCACAACTTTCGCACATTCCCGTCCCTGCAAATCATTGAATTATGAGGTCGAAATATCTGTAGAAAACAGTCCGAAAACCAACGAAAAAACTAGCGCCATGCCGCCCTTGCCTGTTACAAATGAGGACGATCTGTTGCGGGTCCTAGCCGGACGGGATATCTCGGGGGAGGTGACCGTCAGGCTGGGGCCCGCCAGGATCTCCCCCCAACCCTCTCCTTAAACCCCAGCCATTGCCGGAACCGGCGTCAACCAGCCGTAGCGATCCTTCGCCGTTCCATTGACAATCGAGAAGAACTCGCTCTGTAGCTTTTCCGTGATCGGACCGCGGCGCCCGTTGCCCACCTGTATCTTGTCCACCGAGCGCACCGGCGTCACTTCCACGGCCGTGCCGGAGAAGAAAACCTCATCCGCGATATAGAGCATCTCGCGCGGAATGTTCATCTCGACAATCGGGATCCCTTGCGCCCTGGCCAGCTCCAGCACCGAATCCCGCGTGATGCCGGGCAGTACGGAGGCGGCCAACGGCGGTGTGTGTATCTTGCCATCGCGCACGATAAAGATGTTCTCGCCCGAACCCTCGCTCACGTACCCGGAGGCGTCCAGCGCAATGCCCTCGGCATAACCGTTCACTTGCGCTTCCATCCGGATCAATTGCGAACTGAGGTAATTGCCGCCCGCCTTCGACAGGGTGGGCATTGTGTTGGGAGCGTTGCGAGTCCAACTGGAAACGCACACATCCACGCCTTTGGCCAGCGCTTCCGGACCCAGATACTTGCCCCACTCCCAGCAGGCGATGTAGGTCTCAATCGGGTTGTCCGCCGGCAGCACGCCGATGTCGCCATAGCCGCGCAGCACAATCGGCCGTATGTAGCAGGCTTTCAGTTTGTTCACCGCCACCACATCGATCATGGCCTGCGAAAGCTGCTCCAGCGAAAAACCGATGTTCTCGATGCGGTAGATTTTCGCCGAATCGATCAGGCGCCGCACATGTTCACGCAGCCGGAAAATCGCCGGACCGGATGTGGTCTCATAGCAGCGTATGCCCTCAAAGACAGAACTCCCATAGCTGACCACATGCGAAAGTACATGGATCTTTGCCTCGTCCCACGCGATAAAACGCCCGTTATGCCAGATCTTTTCTGTAGCCGGTAACATTTCGTTATTATAGCTGGTATGAGGTACCGAGTAAGAATCTTTGCCGCGATACTACTGCTGGTGCTGGCCTCCTCCGCCCTGGCCCAGCAGCGCGCCATCAAACCCGGTTTCAATCTGTTCAGCAAGGAACAGGACATTCAAATGGGGAGAGAGTACGCCGCCCAGATCGAACGGCAAATGCCGGTGGTAAGAAATGCCGAACTGGACGCCTACCTCCAACGCATCGGACGCAAGCTTGCCAGCCAGCCCGAAGCCGGCAACTATCCCTACACCTTCAAACTGGTGCGCGACAAAAACATCAACGCCTTTGCGCTGCCCGGCGGCCCCACCTTTGTGCATACCGGGCTCATTGCCGCAGCCGAAACGGAAGCGCAACTGGCCGGCGTCATGGCCCATGAGATCGCCCATGTGGCGCTCCGTCACGGAACCAATCAGGCCTCCAAGGCGCAGTTGATTCAATTGCCGGCCATGCTCGCCGGATCCCTGCTCGGCGACAGCGGATCGCTGGCCGGGACGCTGGCGCAGATCGGGATCGGATTAGGCGCCAATTCCGTCCTGCTCAAATATTCCCGCAACGCCGAGCGCGACGCCGATCTGCTCGGCGCGCGCATGATGTCACGCGCCGGATACAACCCCATCGAGATGGCGCGCTTTTTTGAAAAGCTGCAAGCGGAGACGGGAAAAGGCAACGCCTTCACAAGCTTTTTGTCCGACCATCCCAATCCGGGTGACCGCGTGAAGGCGGTGCAGGAAGAGATACGCTATCTGCCCCGGAACAAGTACACCGCCGATACCGGCGAGCTGCCCAGGATTCAGAAATCCATTCAAGGTCTGCCTGAGCCGCCCAAGCCGCGGGGCCAGTCCCGGAATACAGGCAATCCCGATCCGGCCGCCTCGCGCCCCTCCGGCCGATTCAAGCAGTTCCAGGGCAGGGAAGTCGCCTTCCAATATCCCGACAACTGGGAGGTCCACGGCGAGCCAGGCAGTGACCAGGTAACCGTAGCCCCAGTCTCCGCGGTCTTTGGGCAGCAGTTGGGCTACGCCCTGATCGTGAGCTTCTCCGAGATGCCCCGCAATACAGACCTGCGCGCCGGCACCGAACAGTTGCTCAAGCAACTGCAAAAAGAGAATCCATCCATGAAAGTGACACAAACCGCGCGCCGCACCGAGGTGAACAAATACCAGGGCATGGTCACCCGGCTCGAATCGGACTCCCCCTACACGGGCGCAAGAGAGGTGGACCTGGTGGTCACGCTAGACCGTCCCGGCGGGCTCTTCTTCCTCGTCTTCATCGCCCCGGACAAAGAGTACCCCGCCGTGCAGCGCACCTTTGAGCAGATCCTCCAATCGGTGCGGTTCGCCAACTGATGCCGAACCGCTACGAAGCCATCCTGTTTGATTTCGACGGCGTTCTGGTGGATAGCGAGCCGCTCCACTTCGAGTGTTGGAACCAGGTGCTGGTCCCGTTCGGCCTTTCCATTACCTGGGACGACTACGTCCGCACCTGCATTGGCGTTGCCGATCAAGCTATGGTGCGGCAGTTGTGCGAACTCACCGGGCGATCCGATCTCTTTGACCAGGTATGGGCGCGCTACCCGGACAAACAAGCGCAGTTCCGCAAACGCATGATGGAGGAACTCCGCATGCCGCCGCAAACCTTGGAGATGTTACGCAGCATCTCGGGCTGCCAGCTCGCCGTGGTCAGCTCCAGCAGCCGTACCGAAGTGGAGCCACCGCTCGTTGCCGCCGGTGCGCGCGATTGTCTCCATGCCATCATCTGCCGCGAAGATGTGTCTCAACTGAAGCCGTCACCGGAACCTTACCTGACCGCCGCCGCACGGCTAGGTGTGCAGCGCGCGCTAGTGGTTGAAGACTCCGAGGCCGGTCTCGCCAGCGGCCGCGCCGCCGGATTCGATGTCGTCCGTATCCCATCGCCGGAGCAAACCGCCGCGTTGGTGATGGCGATACTATCAGTGTGAGGAGGCTTCTATGAATCGAAGAACATTCGCAATGGCGGCGGCAACCGCGCTGGGCGCGGCGGACCGCGTTCGCGTCGGCCTGATTGGAGCGGGCGGGCGCGGCCGGTTCCTGACCGGTGAGTTCAAGGAGGTCGGCCTCGAGGTAGCCGGCGTCTGCGATGTATATGAACCCAATCTGGCCGCCGGCTTGCAGGCGGCATCCACAGGCGCCAGAAGTTTCAACAATTACAAACGATTGCTGGAGGACCGTTCCCTCGATGCGGTGGTGGTTGCCACCCCTGATCATTGGCACGCGCGCATGGTCATTGACGCCGTCGAGGCCGGCAAGGACGTCTACGTCGAAAAGCCGCTCGCCCACACCGTGCAGGAGGGCTTCGACATCATTGCCGCTGTCCGCCGGACAAAGAGGATTGTACAGGTAGGGACGCAGCGGCGCAGTGCGGAACTTTTTCTGCGGGCCAAAGAATTGGCTGCACCCGCCCGCCTCGGGGACGTGCGCCTCGTCACCTCTTACTGGCTGAATAATACCGCTGCACTGTCGCAGAAAAAGCTGGCCGGGAATCTCGATTGGGACCAGTGGCTCGGAACCTCCCCTAAATCCCCTGTATCCGATTTCCGCTTCTTCAACTGGTATTACTTTTGGGATTACTCGGGAGGCTTGCTGATTGGCCAGGCTGCCCACATCGTGGACGCCATCATGTGGTTCATGGGTTCCAAGGAGCCCGTCGCTGTCACCTGCACCGGCGGCCGCGTCAATCTGACAGGGGGCGAGGTTCCGGAGACCGCTACAATCGCTATCGAATTTCCAGACAACTACCTGGCTACCTTCACCCTCGGTTACAAGGCGATGCGGTACAACGCGGCCAATGATCAGCTCATGCAGTTCCACGGATCCAAGGCGCGGCTGGACGTGGGACGCGAAAGCTACGCGCTCTATCCTGAATCGAGCGCTCTGGAAATGAAACCCGCGGTGCAGGAGAGCTTGCCGGGCAGTTTCGGATCCGCCGCGCGCGCGCATATTCGCAACTTTCTCGAATGCATCCGTAGCCGGAAGGAACCCAACGCCCCGGTGGAAGCCGGTCATGCCACCAACATCGTGCTGGTGATGGCCATGGCGTCATTGCGCGCCGGCCGCCGCCTTCGCTGGGACGCCGCCCACCGGCAGGTAGTGTAAGCCTGGAGCGGTTAGAGACGTCCGCCGCTGAATGCCTGGAAGCCTCTCAGCAGTTCGGTTTGGGCGTCCCTGACAAACTCATGCGCGGCCTGAATGATCTCGGCCTGACTGTTTGCGATGGCCGTAATGAAACGGTCCTCCATGGCGGCGCTGCCGTGCGCGATGGCTTTCAGTAAATCGTCTTGCACGGCCTTCAAATCGGCGCGCGTGATGGGCTGGTTGTCGTGTTCGGCGGGCATTCCTGTTTCTCCTAAGCCGAAGAGCGGAAGGGATAGAGTCCGGTCTGCATCGCCTCGGCTACGGTCGGATAGATCGTGCGGACGAAGGCTCGATTCAGCTCCAGGCCGGCAGAGCTGACTCCGTGATTGTCTGGATCTGGCAGGTGTCGATAGGTGGCGAGATGCAAGCGGTGGGACGGCTTGATGCGGCTTGCGCGAGCCGCGTCCGCAATTTCCGATAACAAGTATTATGTCAACTTTACCAAGCGTGATAGTATCCATCGTGTTCCGCCACCTCCAGCCCCGTTGCAAACAGTTCCCTCAACCTCGCTCCCCTCAATTGCTCCCCCTTCGCCCCATCCCCGAACACCTTCCCACCCTTGAGCAGGATCACCCGGTCGATCTCCGGAATGATGTCCGGTAGATGATGCGTCACCAGCACGATCCCGGTCCCCCCTTGAGCGATCCGCCTCAGGATCTCCCGCAGCTCATGGCACGCGTGCAGATCCAGACTATTGGTTGGTTCATCGAAAATCAGCGCCTTTGGATCGTGTACCAGCGCCCGCGCGATCAACACGCGGCGGGCCTCACCCGAACTCAGTTGCTCGGTGGGGCGCTCCGCCAGGTGCCAGATCTCCAGATCCACCATCACCTGCCGGGTCTTACGCTCCATCTCAGAGGTGACGTGGTGATTCTCCCAGACGCCGACGCTGCCAAAAAAACCCGACAGAACCGTCTCATAACTCGAGTATTCCCGAGTGCAAATCTGTACCCAATCGTAGGAAACTACCCCCAGCAACGGGCGTAAGTCGAAAATGTTCCAGCGCTCCTGCCCCATGATGCGGAGCCAGGAGTTCGCGCGATCCGGGTCGGGATACAGCTCGCGCGTAATGGTCTTGATCAGCGTCGATTTCCCGCATCCATTGGGCCCCAGGATGGCCACATGCTCGCCCAAACTGATAGAAAAAGTGACTCCATCCAAGACAGCTCTCTGCTTGCGCACAACACTGACGTTGTGATACTCAATCAATGTAGTCATTTTGAATTAACGGTTTAGAGCATTTACTCGAAAGTAAGGCTTCTCTTTTTCCGCCGGATCCATCACAAACTCCTGGCTGCTTTTAGCCGGATCGTAGTCACGCCAGAGCCAGATCATCTCCTCGGCTAACTCGACATGGCCCCCGTTGCGAGAATGCGTGCCATTGCCCCAGGTGAAGTGGAAGTCGTATTCTTCCATCTTCAAGGAGTTTGCCATGGCGATGTTCTGCATAGGCCAACTGCCGTTGTTGTTTTCAAGATCCCCCGAGCCATCCTGTAACCAAACCCGTATGTTCTTCTTGCTATCCTTTCGAATCTTAAAGGGATAGACGTTGCCGCCGTCCAGTACACCGGGCTTCCACTGAATACTGGTGAAACTGCCAATCCGGCTCAGCACCCGCGTAAACAACTCCGGATGCATATACGCCGCGTTGAACGCGCATATTCCACCGGAAGAATCCCCTGCAATGGCCCGGCTATAGCCGTCTTGCCGTAAGTTGTACTTCTTCCCTACCTCCGGCAGAACTTCATCCCGCAAGAACCGCGGATAACGGTCGTCCATCGTGTCATACTCAATGCTCCGCATCCGCTGGCCATCAGTCAATCCAGGTGAAATCAATACATAAATAATCACCGGGATCTTCTTCTCATGAGTCAGGTTATCGAATACAATCTGGTTTCTGCTGCTCTCTCTTGGCACCAGCACTTCCCCGTCCTGCCAAACCATCACCGCCGCCGGGGTCTTGGGATCATATTGCGCCGGCACGTACACCCAATAGTCGCTCAGCATCCCCGGATACAGCTTGCTCGCATGCACATGCTTGCCATCGAGCTTCCCTTCTGGAACCCCCGGCCTCAAATACGAATCCGGCCCAAATGCCATCACATCGGTGGCCCCGCCGAAACTCTTTCCATCGATAATGTAGTGGAAGTTATGCGTGCGGCGGACGGTTAGCGTTTCGCGGGCAAACCATACCCCGGCCTCTTTACCGCGCTGCATCTTTGGTCCGGGCTCGTCGTTGAGAAACAGGCCCGGCTGGCTGGCCGATTCCACCGCAAAAAGAAAATCCGGCCCCTCGCCCCGGTTGGCGGTTCCCTGCTTCAGGGCCTCGTCCGTGAGTTCCTTACGAAAGGCTGCCGGATCGGTTTTCGCCAGTTTGGCCAGATTGGCAATCATAGGCGACTCGGCAAGGCACAGCGTCGCCGCAAGGAATAAAAGCGGAAGCTTACGCATTCAGAGAGGCTACCACACCCCTCTTAGCGATGCGCGGCGCCGGCGCGGCCCATGATCGGCCATGCATCCACAATCTTTTCGCCGCGCGCCACATAGTAGCGGTCATACACATTCGTGCTGGTGTCGAGGTTGGTCGGATAAATCTCCACACGATCCCCCACACGGTAATCCCGGTCGCCATCCTTCCAGACCAGCAGCCCGTATTCGGCGCCCTGATTCTGCACCTGCACCTCCGGCCGGTCTTTCACCGAATCGGTGGTCCGCAGCATCGCCTTGTTGCCCGCGTCTATGGAACACACCCCCGGGCGTGTCTTGCTCACCACCGTCGTCATCACGGTGAGCGCTTCCTTGAAATCGTCGTAAACCTTGTCCGAACTCTGTCCGCCAATCTTGAGGTACGCAGTGTCCATGAAGATATACGAACCGGCCTGGATCTCCGTCAACGAGCCTGAATCGATATTGTAGGTGCCCGTGCTGCCGCCCGTCTTAATCGCCACCGGCAGCCCGCTCTTCTTGCACATCTCCGCCGTCTCCAGCATTCCCGCCAGATCCGCGGCCGACCTCTTTTTGCGTTCGGTGAAAATCTTCGTGTGCGAGGCATCGCCGGAATACGCCATCAGCCCGGCCAGCCGCAAATTCTTCGACGAGGCCACCTTCTGCGCCAACTCCAGCGCCTTGGCCCCCGGCTGGCAGCCCTGCCTGGTCAACCCCGCAAACACATCCACGCACACATTCAGCTTGGCCCCCGCCGCGCCCGCGGCCTCATCCAGTTGCCCCGCGATAATGACATCATCGGTCACGCAATGGAATGTGGGTTCCTTCTTTGCCAACTGCACCACGCGCATAATCTTCTGCTTTCCCGACGGTTGGCAGGTGAACAAAATTCCCTTCACCCCAGCCGAGGCCATCAGTTCGCATTCGGCGATCGTGGCGCAACACACCCCGGTCGCGCCCAGTTCCAATTGCCGGCGGCTGATCTCGGTGGACTTGTGTATCTTCACGTGCGCCCGTAGCGACAGCCCGCTTGCCTTGTTGTGCTGCGCCATCGTTTTCAGGTTCTTCTCAAACAGATCCTGATCCAGGATCATGCATGGCGTGGGAAGTTCCTCCCGCGTCAGACCGCGAAAATCCTTCTGGCCTATACGGCGCTCCAACTCAGTGGCGGATAGAACCGCGGTTCCGGCGGCGAAATGAAGCAGACCTCGTCTGGTAATCATGATATTGCATTCTAGAACATATTCCATCCGAATGAAAGCCACCAAGCCAGCACGCGCAACCTCGACTTCATTTTCGGGTTAAATTGGGACATGGAAACAACGCGGGTGATGCTCGCTCTTCTGGCTCTCGCCGCCTCTGCTTTGGCCCAGGCTCCGGTTGTGTTTCCTCGAACCGTGCAGAACCCTCTCACACTGGAACCGGCCCCCAGCCGCGTGACCCCCGGTGGACTCCTGGTCTTGCGCGGCATCAACCTCGGACCCGCCGAAGAGGTGATGGCCTCCGGCATGCCGCTGCCTACCAAACTCGCCGACCCGGCCGTCGAGGTGCTGATTAACAACAGGGCCGTCCCGCTGTTTTCGGTTGGTCCTGGCCGCATTCAAGTGCAAGTACCCTGGCAGACCGCCCAAGGTCTTGCCACCATCGTGGTGCGCCGTGGAGAACTCACCAGCCGTCCCACCTCCGTTCGCATCGTCAATGCCCTACCCGGACTGCGGTCCAAAAATGGTCTCGGATTTGGCGAAGCCGCCGCCACGACGGATGGAAATTCACTCAAGCTCTCCGTTACTGGCTTAGGCCCCACCGATCCCCAAATCCCGTCCGGTGAGCCCGGCCCCGCCGAACCGAGAAATCCGGCGCGCGCCTTCGTTGGCGGATTGCCTGCGGCCACCAATGCCACCCTTTCCCCCGACCGCGTCGGCGAATACGATGTGACCGTCGAAATCCCCGCCGATGCCAGGCCCGGCGACAGGCTTTCCATCCTGGCGGGCAACGCCGCTCCCGGCAACCGCCTCAGCCTCGGTCGAGCCGACGGTGCTGAGATGCAATGGCTCCCGCTGCCGGAAGACGCCGGCGGCATTCGTGTCCTACGCGTGGCGGACCTGCGTGGAAATTTCGTAATTGCCAGTGAAGCCCGCGCCGATGACGGCTGCTACCCCAGTTGGATGTTTGATCTTTCCAAACGTCAATCCTCCAGGATTGAACCTTGCCTCATCTCTCCGCAACCCAATGCTCCCTCGCCGATGACTCTCGTGAACGAATCCGGAACCCTGGCATCATTCATTGGTCCGGCCACCGGAGATGCGCAGGCCGGCATCAGTTCCCGTGTCGCCCTGTTCTCTTCCTCCTGGCAGGAACCCGTCACCGTGGAACTGCCGGCCGCTGCCTCCAACCTCGCCCCGCAGAACGGTAACGTAATCGCGATCGTTCCTTCTACCCCACCAACCGCCTATTCCATTGATGCGCAGACGGGTGAGATCTCCGAAGCTCTCACGGTCGGCGCAGGAGGCGGTGCGGCCATCCCCGCCGGCGCATTGATTGCCAATTATGACTTGGGCGATGGAATTAAGGAGCCTCTCTCACCCCCCATGAACCTCGGACCAGGACGCCTCGCTGTGGTGGTGGGTGACGATGTGAACAAACCAGCCAAAGCCAAGCTCGCCCTCCTCAATCAAAGCGGTGAGTTGACCGATACGCGAGACTTTCCGGAAGGTTGGCTCCCGTTGATTCCACCCGTGGCCCCGCCTGCCACCCCGGGCCCGGGCGGTGGTCCCGGTGGTGGTGTTCCGCCCGGTCCCGGTGGCGGCGTTCCGCCCGGTCCCGGTGGTGGAGTGCCACCTGCTCCCGGCGGCGCCGGACCAGCAGGGCAACAGGCCCGCTTCCGGCTTCCCATCAATTGGGATCCCACTACGCGCACCATCTTTGTGCTCTCCAGTAATTCCGACGGCAGCGCCCACTCCTTCACCGCCTTCACCGGCCCGGAACTCCAACCAACGACAATCACCCTGCCTTCCGGTTGGTTTGTGGCTAACTGCCAGCCGCGGATCGCACTCTTCAACCTCGAACTCTCCCGCCGGATTGCCCTGCTCGGCTCTTCCACTGCGGAAACTGAGGTGAAGGCTGCTTGCCTGTCCCAGGCCTTCCTTCTGCTCGACATAGCCAGCCAGCAAATCACAGCCGTCCCATTGCCTGGTCAGGGTCAGATCAATGCCGCCAGCCCGGCCGGCGACGTCAACGATTATCTGTTCGGAACCAGTTCCGACGGCGGTAATCGCAACTTGGCCGACACTCTCTTTGTCCTCGATAGTGTGGCCGGATCGGCTTTCCGCCTCAATCTGCCCTCTGGCGTGACGCAGTTTTCCGGGCTCCAGCCTATCCCCGAACTCTCAGCACTCCTCGCCGCCGCCACCACCCGCGCCGAGGGCGACGGAGGTCTCGTCTATTTCGACCTCGAAAACGAAACCTCGCGCGTGCTCCCCATCCCGGAAGGTTTTGTTTCGCTCAATGTTGTTGCCGTCTTTGACGAAACCCGCAAAGTGGTGGCCCGCGGCAACAAAGCGGGCGGCGCCGGTTCTCAGTACTTGATCTACGACCTGCTCAATGGAGATCTTCTCATGCCCGACAATCCCTCGGGCGTTGCCCACGTCGGACAACTGCCGGCCTTACCCGGACCAGGCGGTGGGCAAGGCGGGCAGCCACAGGCCCCGGCCCAATATCAGGTTGTAAGCGCCAAATCAGGATTCGTCACCGCGGTAGGTTTCGGCGAAGACCGCCAGCCCAAGGGCCTCCTCAGCCTCCGAGTCCCCTGAGTAGAATAGGCCTCCTGGCCTGTTCCCGGCCTCTGGCCCAGCGGCAATCAGCAAATCAGAAGGTGGCGCGTGGGCCATGCCGCCTATTGCAGCACTCGAATCGCAGCCGGGACACGTTCCCGGTCGTGTTGCCCCTCCTGAAAAGTCCATTTGAGCCCCACCGTCTGCGGCGTGTAGCAAACCTTGTCGTCACAGGCCTGATACCGGAAGCTTCCTTCCACCGTTAAATCCTGATGAGGCCCCAGCGCCGCCGTCAATTCGCCCGCTTGCGCGATCGTCAGGTCGCGCACAATTCGAATCTTGCCCTCATAGACTGGCGCGGTCTCTTGAATCGCCGGCATGTGCAGCGTCTTCGCTGCCGGATACTCAGCCGGAAACGCCAGCCATCCCTTCGAACTTGCAATCTTCCAATCAATCGGAATGTAGCTGGATTGCACGCCTGGCGCATATACGTGCATCCCCGGCGCCAACTCCACTTCCAGCACCAGCGTGATCCGGCTCCCGCCCACCACCTGATTGTTGCTCGCCCAATAGCGTAGCTTGAGGTGCTTGGTCTCCACCTCTGTTTTCTGTGATCCGTCCAGATGCAATTGCCGCGTGAGTATGGCGCCTGCCGTATAGCGTTCCCTATAGTCGTCCTCAAAAAACTTGGACCGCACAACTCCCTGCGCATCCACCACGTAGCTGCCCGGAAAGGGAATCCCATAGAACGGATTATCCTTCGGTATGTTTTCGTTCAGGATTCCAAAAGCCCGGATCGTTACCGACCCGGCATCGGAGAGCAGCGGGAAATCGATGCTCTTCCGGTCGGAGAAATGCTTCAAAATGGCCACGCTGTCATAGGTCACCGCAGCCAGTCCAAGGCCTTGTGCGGCCAGTTCCTTCTTTTTTTGTGCCAGCTCCACGAGTTGGCTCTTACAATACGGTCACCAATCGGCCGAGCGCACAAACACCAGCATCAACCCTTTTGGACCTGTCAGCGTCGCCAGGCTCTGCCGTTTCCCGTTCTGGTCTTCCAGATGCAAAGCCGGGATGCGAGCCCCTACTTCCGGCCCTGTCTTCACGTTCTGCCCTGCCGCAGGCACCGCGCGCAGCCGGGGACGCTCCCCCGATTGCTGTCCCGCTGCCACGCCGGTTAGAATCGCACCTGCCAACAAGAAGATGCAACCGGACCTCAAGAATACCTCCGCCCGCTCACTTCTTTCCCTGGCTCAGGCGCCGGAAATACTCCGCCACCGGTTGCTGGTAACCATTCGGCACCGGCCGGCTCATCCCGCTCCGCACTTGCCCCGATTGACTGTCTTCCAGTTGCCTCCGCAGTTGCAGCTCCAGTTGTTCAAGCCCGGTCAGGACCTGAGAACGCAATTGCTCCACCAACTCGGGATTCCCCTGGAACCGGCTCGGATCCAGCCGCTGCATCTCGCGGATCAGTTCCTGTACATCGCGAGCCATCTCCGGGCTCTCCTGCATCGATTGCCGCAGTTGCGAAAGATCTCGCAAGCCCTCGCAGTACATTCGCTCCGCTCCCGCCGCCGATCCTGAACTTGGCACTGCCCCCAACTCCGGAACATAGTCGCCGCGGTTCATCGCGGAATCATTCCGTTCTCCGCCTTCGCCTCCCTGCCTCCCTTCCCGCTCACCGCCCCACGGCCCCCCTTTGCCCATTTGGCCCTGTCCCTGCCTGCCGGCCTGTTGTCCCTGCCCTTGGCCGCCTTGCTGTCCTTGCCCTTTTTGTCCTTGTCCCTGTTGTCCTTGACCCTGCTGTCCTTGCTGCCCCCTCTGGCCCGCCTGTTGTCCTTGTTGGCCAATCTGCCCTCGCTGGCCCGGTTTCCGCCCCATCGCCTCCATCTGGCTCCGCAGTCGCTCCACTTGATCCAGTGCGCTTGCAAGCCCCGGTTT
>JAENWC010000482.1 GCA_016650235.1 Terriglobia bacterium | reverse complement strand
CTGGCTTAGCCGGTGAACGTACTCGTCACCGGCGGCGCCGGATACATCGGCAGCGTCGTCGCGCAACAGCTCATCGAGGCGGGCCACCAGGTCACCATTGTTGACAACCTTTTGAAGGGTCACCGCGCAGCCGCCCCGGCGCAAGCGGATCTACTGATTGCCGACCTTGCCGACCGCACAGCCATCGACTCCCTGTTTGCCGCCAAGCCCATCGACGCGGTGATGCATCTGGCCGCCTTCATCGAAGCGGGCGAATCCATGCAGTCGCCTGAGAAGTATTTCCGCAACAACTCCGCCAACACGCTTAACCTCATCGAGGCGATGCTGGCTGCAGGGGTCAATCGTATTGTCTTCTCCTCCACGGCGGCGCTTTACGGCAATCCAGCGCGCTTGCCCATATTGGAGGATGACCCGCTCCAGCCCACCAACGCCTACGGCGAATCCAAGCTATTGGTGGAAAGGATGCTCGCCTGGCAGCATCAATGCCGGGGCCTGCGCTATGCCAGCCTGCGCTACTTCAACGCCGCCGGCGCAACCGAAGACCGCGGGGAAAACCATCATCCGGAAACACATCTCATCCCGCTCATTCTCCAAGTGGCGCTCGGGCAAGCGGACCAGATCAGCATCTTCGGAACAGACTACCCCACCCCGGACGGCACCTGCGTGCGGGACTACATACATATCCTCGACCTGGCCAGCGCACACCTGCTCGCCTTGGATGCACTCGACACGTATTCGCGCCTCATCTATAACCTCGGCAACGGCGCAGGCTTCAGCATCCGCGAAGTCATCGAATCGGCCCGCCGCGTCACTGGCCACCCGATCCCGGTGGTCGAAGGCGCGCGCCGTTCAGGCGACCCCGCCGTTCTGATTGCGTCTTCGGAAAAAATTCGCGCCGAACTCGGATGGGTTCCGCAGTTTCCTGATCTCGATTCGATTATCTCCAGCGCCTGGCGATGGCACCAGCGGAATCCAGGCGGCTACGCGTAGCGCAATCGGAACGTGACCAACAGGGGTTGTTCACCAGATACATAGTGTCTCCGTGTCGCCGAAGGCCGCCTGAAAGGCGGCTGCAGTCAGGGTTGGCTGCCCCACGTCCTCGAGATGTTCGATGATGGTTAGATGCTCTGGAAGAATGACGATGAGATGCTCCAGTTGGCGCGGCGGGAACTGTTCACGGCCGTGGTTGGCGACATTATGGACAAGATGGGTTTGCAGCGGCAGTTTTTTCCTCCTTACATACAGCCGCTCGACCGGGGGACGATTCTCTTTGGCCGCGCGATGACCGTTTTGGAAGCGGACTATTACGAAGAGGCCAAGCCGTTTGGGCTGATGCTGGAGGCATTGGACCAGCTCCGGCCAAACGAAGTCTATGTTTGCACGGGTGGGTCGCCCAGGTATGCCTTGTGGGGAGAGCTTATGAGCACACGGGCGCGGCAATGCGGAGCGGTGGGAGCTGTCCTGGACGGCTATGTGCGCGACACGCGCGGCATCCTGGACATGGGCTTTCCCTGTTTTGCCCGGGGCAGCTACGCGCAGGATCAGGCCCCGCGAGGCAAGGTGATCGACTTCCGCATCAGCATCGAAATGGACGCCACGCGGGTGGATCCTGGCGACGTGATTGCGGGTGATATCGACGGAGTGTGCGTGATCCCGCGCCAAGCTGAGCAGGAAGTCTTCGAGCGCGCGCTGGAAAAGGTACGCGGTGAGAAAGTAGTGCGTAAAGCGCTCGAGGATGGCATGAGCGCACGGGACGCGTTCGAGAAGTATGGGATTCTCTGATCCCCGGTTGTTTGCGCCAGCGGCCGTGTGTATTCTTGCTTCATGTTGATGAGGGGTTGGACGTGGCTACTGGGTAACAGCCCGCAAAACGGAGCTCGTCCCGGCGGCGAGGCCGGTTGGGGTGGTCACCGACAACGGCGGCGCGGTGATGCCCGGGGTTCACGTAAAGATACGCAACCTGGACACAAACATCCCGCGCGAGATGAAAACCGGCGAGAGTGGGGATTACACCATCACAAACCTGGCGCCGGGAAATTATGAACTCACTGCGGACCTGCCCAGTTTCAACTCCTTCCTGCATAAAGAGTTGGTGTTGCAGGTGGGGCAGGTACAGCGCCTGGACGTGCAGATGAGGGTAGGGTTGGTGTCGGAGACCGTCGAGGTAACCTCGCAGGTTCCGGCCTTAAACACAGAAGTAGGCGCGATTAAAGGCGACGTCATTGTACAAGCCGAGATTCAGGATCTGCCGCTGGACGGCCGGGATTTCTTCGACGTTGCCTTTCTTGTCCCGGGCGTGGTTCCGCGCGCTCAAGGTGGGCAAGGCTCTTCGCTCAACGTGAACGGGGCGCGGGCCGACAACACCAACTACTCAGTGGACGGGTTCAACAACCGTAACCCGCGCGGAGCTGCCGCGCAGGTGCGACCGAACATGGACGCCATGCAGGAGTTCAAGATGGAGGTTTCCGGCTATTCCGCTGAAAGCGGCCGCATGGCTGGCGGGGTAATGAACATGGCCCTGCGCTCGGGTACCAACCAGATGCATGGGAGCCTGTTTGAGTACATTCGCAACGATGTTTTTGATGCGCGCGCGTTTTTCGATCCGGTGAAGCAGCCGCTGCGGCGCAATCAGTTTGGAGCGACACTGCATGGTCCGGTGATTCTGCCTCGGCTCTACAAGGGCCGGGATCGCACGTTCTTCCTGTTCAGTTGGGAGTCGTTTAGGGAAACTCTCGCCCAGACCAACATCGGCCGGGTTCCTGCACCGAGGTCTTCAACATACTGAACAAGGCCAACTTCGAGCTTCCCAACCGGAGTTTCAACAGCGTGAAGGGCGGATTGATGACCTCCGTGGTGGACAGAGGCCGCGGCGGCCCGCGCGTGATGCAGGTGGCATTGAAGTTCGAATTCTAACCTCTTAGCTTTTTATAATTGGCCAAGCATCGCGCGACCGTCTCCATGGGCGAGTAGGCGCTGCCTTCCTGCTCGATCAGGCAAAACTCAACTCCGCCGGATTTTTCCGCCGCCTGTAGGATTTTCTTCCATGGCGTCTGGCTTTCGCCAAACAGCACACGGTACCCATTGGCATCACCCGGAGCCCAGTCCTTGAGGTGCAGGCTGGTGATGCGTCCGGGGTTAGACTCAATCCATTTGACAGGATCGGAGCCGGCATGGATACAGGTACCCACATCGAGTTGGAGTGTGACGTGCTTTGCGGTGTTCTTTGCCAGGATCTCGATGGGCCGAGTGCCATCGATGGGAGTGAACTCGGTTTGATGGTTGTGAAAGCCGGCACGGATTCCGGCGGGCTTCATTTTCCCGGCTCCAACATTGAGGCGCTCTGCAACGGCCTTCCACCCATCCAGCCCTTCCACCTTGCCGGCGCTGGCCATGATGATGAATTTGCTGCCGAGAATTTGATTCAGCTCGATGGCGTGCGGTAGATGTTCGGGCAGGAATGACTTGGCTCCGTTGTGAGTGGAAAGGCACTTGATGCCGAGGTCGTCGAGAAGTTTACGGACCTCCTTGGCGTAGCCCGGAGTCCACTCAAAGTAGGGCGAGAAAAACTCGACGCACTCGTAGCCGATTTTGGCAACGGCGCGCACGGTGGCCATCAGATCCTGCTTGAGTTCATCGCGAACAGAGTACAATTCAACCCCAATGGGAATGTGCTTGTCTTTGGCGATGGCAAGAGGCAGAGTTGCCGCTAAGGACAGGAGAGTGCGACGCGGAATAGATTGGGAATGCATAACTGCGCACACAATACCACAACTGGTTTGCTATAGTCTCTTTATTCGCATCGCTGACATCGCTGAACATCGCTGAGAATCTTATCCTCATACTTCTGTTCTCCGCAACATTGCTTACCGCGCAGGATTCCGGCTTGGAAGGCAAGACAATCCGCGCGATCCGGATCGAGGGCCTGACCCATACCCGGCGCGAAATTGTGGAGCAACAACTGGTATCCGAGATCGGCAACCCTTCCAGGAAAAGAACAGGCAAAGGGATCTGATACGGCTGCAGCGGCTACGCGTGTTCAGCGGTTTGGAGATAAAGGCGGAAGCGGAGGGAGACGGCGTTCTGCTGCTGGTGAACACGGTGGAAACCATCCCCTATATCTCTTTCCCCGCATTTCTCATTAGCGACGAGGGAGGTGTATCGGCGGGAGTGGGAATCAAATCCGTGAACCTGTTTGGGCGCGGGGTGCAGTTGTCCACCGCGGTGCGGTTTGGCGGAGGGAAGAATATCGACTTTCTACTGGCCTCACCGTGGCGGCCCAGGACGCCGTTCTGGTATCAGGTGGATTTCTGGCAGCGCGACCGCGCTAATGGGCTGGATCATTACAAGGAGAATGCGAGTGAGTTGGAGAGCGGGTTTGGATGGCAGGCAACCGACACGGTCCGGCTGGGGGGGTGTATTCAATTTCATCTCGCTGGGAAGCGAT
>JAENWC010000481.1 GCA_016650235.1 Terriglobia bacterium | reverse complement strand
CCCGTCCGGCTGCGGGAAGTTGACCTTCGGAGGTCCGCTATTGGGCGCACTTCTGAAACGGAGTACTTAGCCAACAACGGCGCCCGCCGGGCCCTCTTGTGCCGCATGGGACTGCGCCGGTCTCATGATCCCGTAGTCCTTCGGCATTACGATCCAGGCCAGCAGATAGCCGAGGAATCCCACGCCCGTGAACAGCGCCACGCACAGCGTGAGAATCCTAACGAGCGTCACATCGACGTCCAAATATTTGGCCAAGCCCGCGCAAACGCCGCCGACCTTCTTGTCGTACATCAGCCGGTACACCCTGCGCGGGGCATAGTAACCGGTCGAGCGCGCCTGGCTTTCCTGCTGCCCGGTTCCCTTCCCGCATTGCGAGCAGAACCGCGCCGCCGCATCCATCTCTAATCCACAATTGGTGCAGTACATGGGTAACCAAGCTCCTTCATCCACATCCTACGCAGAAGGCAGGCGGAATGTTCCACGGAACGTCACCGATATTTGCGCAGGACCGCGAGCAACCGGCCCTGCACCTGCAGTTGGCCGGCCGGAACCATGATCGGATGCATGGAGGAATTGGCCGGCTGCAGCCGCACCACATCGCCGGGCTCCCGGTAGAACCGCTTCAGCGTCGTTTCCGCACCGCCCACCAGCGCGACCACGATGTCGCCGTTGCGCGGCTCTTTAGTCCGCTCCACCAGCACATAGTCGCCGTCGCAAATGTGGTCCTCGATCATCGAATCGCCGCGCACCTCCAAAGCATAGGTGTCACGGTCCCCGGCAAAGTCAGCGAAGTTGATGGTCTCACGGCCTTCAAAAGCCTCCACCGGCGTGCCTGCGGCGATGCGCCCCTCCAAAGGAATCTCCATCGAAGCAGCCGCCCCGCTGCGCCGCTTGGTCTCTTCAAAGTATCTGGGTGCAAGTTCCAAGGACCGGCTTTGATTGAAAGACCGGCGCAAATACTTCTTCGACTCCAGCGCGGAGATGTGCTTGTGGACTGTGGCGAGCGAGGCAAGTTCCAACCCGCCCGCGATCTCTTCATAACTCGGACAGTAGCCCCGGTCATCCACAAATCCCGAGATAAAGTCCAACAGTTGCTTCTGTCTGGGTGTCAAAGCCATGCAGCTATTGTGGGCGAAGAAAAAGAGAATGTCAAGGCTAATTTCGCCCGCACACGTCCGGCATCCGGCACATCCCCGCGCCGCATCCGCCGCCCATCGCCGGAGCCGCTGAAGGCGACGATTGCGAGCGGGCCGAGAA
This sequence comes from Terriglobia bacterium, assembly GCA_016650235.1. Classification (GTDB taxonomy): domain Bacteria; phylum Acidobacteriota; class Terriglobia; order Bryobacterales; family Bryobacteraceae; genus VFZE01. The sequence goes on along the minus strand of JAENWC010000481.1, from coordinate 22,673 downwards.
CACCGATAACTCCTGCTTCAGATGCGCCTTGCCGCACGATGGGCAGACGGGCGCGGCGGGGTCGGAGGCCCGTACCAGCTTCTCGAAACTGTTGCCGCAGTCCTCGCAGCTATATTCATAAATCGGCATGATGTGTCTCCTGCGATGGCTGGCCTTATTCGGCCAGTATCCCTACAATCTTATCAATGAACTGGCGGATAACGGAAGCCGGCATATTCGCGTTGTTGACCAGGATGGAAAAGACGATCCGCCGCTCGTCTTTTGTATCGAGGTATCCGGACAGCGCGGACACATGCGAGATAGTCCCTGTTTTGGCCCTCACGCGGCCCTGCGAGAATCCCTTGAACCGCAGGTCCAGCGTCCCGTCTTCTCCGCCGACCGGCATCAGATCCACCCACGCCTCCGCATGCGGGCCGCCCATCATGTGGCGCAACAGCGTTGTGAATCCGGCCGGGGTAAACAGGGTGAGCCGCGACAATCCCGAGCCGTCCTCCAAATGAAAATCGCCCGGACGCACACCGGCCTCGGCCAGAAATAGTTTAAGTTGATCCAGCGCCACAGCGCGCCCGGGCGGCTTGCCCAACGCACGCGCGGTCTCGAGTAATGCGATTTCGGCGTGCAGGTTCTGGCTCACCTTGTTCACCACCTTCAACAGTTCCACCAAAGGAGGAGATTCGCGCTTCACCAGAACATGCTCCAGAGGCGCGGGAGGTGGCGGTTGGCCGGGATACCGGTGCCTCGCCTCAATGGCGCCCTGCACTGCAATGCCGCGCCGGATCAACGCCTCGCGCATCGCATACGCCGCATACCGCGCCGGATCAGGCACCGCGATCCAGCGCGATGTTTCCCGTTGCAGCGGCACCGCCCCCCACACACGCAATTGCCCGGTCCCTTCCACAGGTTCAAACCGCAATTGGGCCGCTGAGCCACGATTTATGGTGCGCACATGAGAATCGAATGTGAAAAAGCCCAGCGATGGCGTCACCCAGACTCGCGCCGGATCTCCCGGAGCCAAGCCCGGCGCCGCATGCAACTGCGCCGCGTTGTCGTGGAGGATGAGCGCGCTCACCGGAGCCCCGTACTCCCAAAGCGTGTCGTCCTTGCTCCAGCCATCCGGGTACGGCTCCCACAAATAGGCGGCGTCGTCGCCGACGATCTTGCCGCTTACTGTGCGGAGCCCGGCCTGCCAGGCCTGCTCGGCCAGCCCGTCCAGCGCCGCCAGCGAATCGCCATTGATGGGACCTTTCCGATAAGGAACCTCGCGCGCGGAAAGGGACGGGTCGCCTCCGCCCACAAGGATCAGGTCGCCGAACAGATTTCCATTCGCGTCCGGTGCGGCGCCTGTCATGAGCCGGGTCACCAGGCGGTAGTCCGGTCCCAGCCGGCTCAGGGCCATGGCTGTGGACAGCAGCTTTGTGTTGGAGGCCGGAACAAAGTAGTTGTCCTGATTGCGCGCCAGCAAAACGCGGCCAGTGAGCAGATCCACCGCATGCACACCCCAAGCGGCCCGCTGCATGGCTGGCGATTGCGCCACCAGCGAGTCCAGTTTTTCTTCCAGCGTTTGAGCCCAGACCAGCGCCGGGAGCAGTAAAAGGAGGCACCTCATGGAACTCCTTAATAATAGCCCGCAAAACGGAACTTTGGGCCCGCCTTGTTCCCCGTTACACCAAGCTGTTGGACCAAGCTGAGTTACACAAGGCCCGCCTCGCGTAAGTACTTGGCTGCCTCTTCCGGTGGCGTCGGATTGACATAAAAGCCGGTCCCCCACTCAAACCCGGCCACCTTGGTCAGCTTCGGGATCACCTCGATATGCCAGTGGTAGTGCGCTTGCGCCGCCTCCTGCACCGGTGCCGTGTGCACGATGAAGTTGTAGGCCGGCTTCTCCAGCACACGGTCCATCTTGCGCAACAGCATTCTCATCATCCAGGCCAGGTTCGGCATCGACTCAGCCTCGATGGTCTCGAAATGCGAGGCGTGCCGCCGTGGCACGACCCATGTCTCAAAAGGAAAACGCGGCGCATAGGGAGCAATCGCCAGAAAATGATCCGTCTCCAGCACTACACGCTCCCCATCGGAGGCCTCCTGCCGCACGATGTCGCAATAGACGCAGCGCTCCTTGAATTCAAAATACTTTTGCGCCCCGTCCAGTTCTTCGCGCACTCGCTTGGGCACAACAGGAAGCGCGATCAACTGCGAATGGGAGTGCCCCAGTGAAGATCCCGCCGCCTCGCCATGATTCTTGAACAACAGCAGATACTTAAGCCGCGAATCCTTCTTGAGTTCGATGACACGATGCCGGAAGGCCCAGAACAGATCCTCCACCACCTTTTCGGGCAGCTCGGCCAGCGTCACGGTGTGGTCGGGCGACTCGATAAACACCTCGTGCGCACCCACGCCGCTCATGCTGTCGTACATCCCATTGCCTTCGCGGTTCAGATCCCCTTCCACGCGCAACACAGGGAACTTGTTCGGGACCACACGCAAGCTCCAGCCAGGCTGATTCGGTTGGCTTCCGTTGCGGTAGGCGAGAACTTCAGGCGGGGTCTTGTCCTCGTGGCCGGGACAGAACGGGCACATTTTCGCCGCTTGTATTACCACGGGACCGCGCAGAAAGTCGGTGGGACGGCGCGACCGCTCGGTGGCGATAATCACCCAGCGGCCAGTGATCGGATCTTTACGGAGTTGGGGCAACGGCTTATTCCACTTGCAGGAAACGCTCCATTATAGCGCCTGTGCCGGCACAATACGGAACGCATCGCGCAGATGCGTGAGTGGCTGGGCGGCCTCCACTACGATGCTGACGACGTCGAACCGCACCTGCGCCGGATCCCATCCTGCGCGCAGCCAATAATTGCGCGCCGCATGAACGATGTGCCGCCGCTTGTCCCAATCGATGGCCCTTTCGGGCGCGCCGTACTCATCGCTTCTGCGCGTCTTCACTTCGACAAAAACCAACTGCTCTCCGTCGCGAGCCACCAGGTCCAGTTCCGCCGCTCCGCCAGCCGAGCGCCAGTTGCGCGCCACCACAATCATTCCTTCGCGCTGCAGGTACCGGTGCGCCCAGTCTTCGCCATCCCGGCCCAGCGCCAGATCGGCATTCCAGTGCCGCCGCCGGAGGCTCTGCCGCAGCCGGTCGAAAATCCGCGGAAGCCATGCCTTGGCCTTTACGCCGCTCCATCTATTTGATGACTTCAAACTCGAACTCCATCACCTTTCCGCGCACCACATAACAGAGGTAGTGCTCCCAGAAACGCCGGAATCGCGGCAGCCGGTTCACCAGCAGCTCAAATCCCAGCCATCTCCAGAAAGCTAGTAACCGCACATGCACAGAAATCTCCCGCAGCTTGATGGGTGAGTAGTAGCCGAACCCGGCGTTATCCGCGCCGAAATAGCGAAAGGAAAAACTGTTCAGGTGCCAGCGGTGGGTAGGGTCGCAAAAGGAGCTGAAGTCGGTGTAATGCGGCGTGACGATGATGATGCGTCCCGACGGGCTCGACAAGCGGTGGAACTCCTCCATGGCCCGGATCACATCCGAGACGTGCTCAATCACATGAATGGCGCGGATCCGCTGAAACGTGTTGTCCCGGAAAGGATACGGAAAATGATCCAGATCGCACAGCACATCGGCGCGGCTGGCCGCGTTCCGGTCCACGCCAATGGAACCGGGAAACTTCTTCACCCCGCAGCCGACGTCCAGAATCCGCACCAGACCATGTTAGCTCGATCAGCCCAGGCTCCTCCCATAGGCCCGGGAAGGGCTGGACTTTAGTCCATATGATTAGCTGACATGGACTCATGTCTGTTCTGAATGTGCACGACGGCAAGACTCATCTTTCGAAACTACTAGTTCGTGTCGAGGAAGGAGAAGAAATCGCGATCGCAAAAGCGGGAAAGCCAGTGGCCAAGCTCACTTCCGTGAAAGCGCAGCAGGCGCGGGTTCCAGGCATCGACGCGGGCCTCGTCTGGATATCCCCTGATTTCGACAAGTTCAGCGAAGAAGACGACAGGGACTGGTACGGTAAGGGAATCTTTCCGGCCTCAAAGAAATGAAGGTGCTGGTGGACACCCACGTGTTCCTTTGGTGGACTGCAAAGCCCTCCTCCTTGTCGCAGAAGGCAAGAGCGGTGATGGCCAATCCTGACAATACGCTACTGTTTAGCGTTGGTCGCTGTGGGAAATCATCATCAAGAACGAGGCGCACCGTTTGCGGTTACCTTTCGCCCCGGTGGAGTATGTGCGTTCCCGTGTGGAGCATTGCGGGATGCAGTTCCTGCCCATCGGCTTGCACCATGTGGCTTCGCTCGAAGGGTTACCTTGGCACACCCAAGATCCCTTTGACCGCCTCCTTGTGGCGCAAGCGCTCGCCGAGGGCGTTCCGATTCTGACCAGCGATAAAAAGATCCAGGCCTACTCCGTCCAGCGGATCTGGTGAAGGGCTGCGTTTGGCTATTGCCGCAGAACCGCGTTCTGTGCGATAAGAACTGTATGGTTTTGGAGGGTTTACTGTGAAGTCAGGCTATACAATTCTGCCCGTGATGCTATTGAGCGCGGTACACGTATCCGCGGCCAGCGTCACCTACACCAAAGACGTAGCACCGATTCTCAACAAGAGTTGCGTGGGATGTCATCGCGCCGGTGAAGCCGCTCCGATGGCCTTCACATCTTACAAGGAAGTGAGGCCCTGGGCCAAGGCCATCCGCCAGGCCGTTCTTTCCACGAAGATGCCGCCGTGGCTGGCTGACCCGGCTCACGGCCAATTCAAGAATGACCGGCGCATGGCCCAACAAGAGAAGGACACGATCTCCGCATGGGTGATGGCCGGCGCCCCGGAAGGCAAGCGCAAGCATCTTGCGCCCGCGCCTGAATTTCTACAGGGCTGGAACATCGGCAAGCCGGACATGGTTTTCGACATCGGCACGGAATTCGAAGTTCCCGCCGATGGCGTGGTTCCTTACAAGTACTTCCGCATCCCCAGCAACTTCAAAGAAGACATGTGGGTGGAAGCTGCCGAGATTCGCCCCGACAAGCGTGGCGTGGTTCACCACGTCATCGTCTTCATGGCCGGCGGCATGGCGGGAGCCGGGCAGCAAGGCGGCGGCGAGGGCGGCAATCTCCTGGTCGGTTTTGCTCCGGGCGATCCTCCCATGAATCTGGAACCAGGCACCGCCAAGCTGGTGAAAGCCGGAACCGTCTTCAACATTCAGATGCACTACACCCCCAACGGTACAGCCATGAAGGACCGCAGCTACTTCGGGCTGCGTTTTTCCAAGACGCCGCCAGTGCGTCAGGCCATTACCGGCCGCGCGCTTAATTTTGGCTTCAAGATTCCTCCGGGGGATCCCAACTACGAGGTCAAGTCCAGTTGGACCGCCAAGGCAGACGTCGAGATCAACGGATTCATGCCGCACATGCATGTCCGCGGCAAGGATTTCGAGTACACTGCCACCTACCCCGATGGCCGCCGGGAAGTGGTCTTGAAGGTTCCACGCTATGACTTCAACTGGCAGCTCGCCTACGAGCTTGAAAAACCGCTGGTGTTCCCGAAAGGCTCACGCATCGATTGTGTCGCTCACTTCGACAACTCCCCCAACAACAAGGCCAACCCCGACCCCACCAAGGAGGTCAAATGGGGTGACCAGACTTGGGAAGAGATGATGATCGGCTGGTTCACCTACACGGTACCGGTGGAGAAGGCCATCGTCAGCCAGAACCGCGAGTAAGCTTTTTCAAGCACTCCTCGAGCGTATCCATCGCAAAGTCCGCCTGATCCCTGCTGATGATGAGCGGCGGGGACAGGCGGATCGTATTTTCGCCCGCTCCCAAAATCAACAGCCCTCGCTCGAACGCCATCTGGACCATCTGATCGCGTAGATCCTTCGCCTTTTCGCGGCTCTCCCGGTCCCGCACAATCTCGACACCAATCATCAACCCCAGCCCGCGCACCTGCCCTACATTCTCAAACCGCGCCGGCCAATCCCGCATTCGCCCCAGCATGTGCGCGCCGATCCGAGTGGCGTTGTCCAGCAGCTCCTGCTCGATTAACTCCACCGTTGCCAGCGCCGCCTCCACCGCCACAGGGTTGCCTCCAAATGTGCTGGCATGCGCTCCGGGCGGCCACTGCATTAGTTCCGTCCGTGCGATGGTGGCCGATAAAGGCAATCCACTGGCGATGCCCTTGGCCACGGCCATCACGTCCGGCGTCAGGCCGAAGTGCTCGCTGGCCCACATCTTGCCAGTCCGCCCCATCCCGGTTTGCACCTCATCGGCGACGATCAGAATCCCGTACCGTTGCGCGACAGCTTGCAGCTCCTCGAAAAACTTCCGCGGAGGAACCACGTATCCGTCCTCACCTTGCACCGGCTCGAGCACGATGGCAGCAACCTCCTGCGCCGGCAGAATCGTCTTGAGCAACTGCTCCTCGATCACCTTTACGCATTCCACCGCGCAGCTTTCCGGCTGCTTACCGTAGCTGCAGCGGTAACAGTAGGCATAGGGGATGTGGGTGACCCCGGGAACCAGCGGCCCGAAGCCGGCCCGCTGAACGGTCTTGGATGCTGTCAACGACAGAGACCCCATCGTGCGCCCATGAAAGCCGCCCAGAAAAGCAATGAACTTGTCCCGGCCCGTGTGATACCGCGCCGTTTTGAGGGCCGCTTCCATCGCCTCCGTGCCTGAATTGCCAAAGTAGACGCGGCGCGCCCCACCGCCCGGAGCCAGCGCCGCCAGCTTCTCGGCCAGACGCACCATGTTCTCGTAGTAGAAATCGGTGCCGGACATATGCACCAATTGCGCCGCTTGCCGCTGAATCGCCGCTACCACCTTCGGATGGCAATGGCCGGCTGCCACCACCGCGATGCCGGCGTTGCAGTCGAGAAAACGGTTGCCGTCGACATCGGTGATCATGGCCCCCTGGCCGCGTTCGGCCACCAGCGGATAGCTCCGCGTGTAGGATGGCGACAAGACTTTCCGGTCGCGCTCAATCACCGCGGCCGCCTTTGGACCCGGCAAATCCGTCACCAGATGGGGCAGATGGCTAGCGGTTCCTTCCACGACGTTCACCATGGCAAACCTCCTTACCGATGCAATTGTCTGAGAGAGCAGGGAGAGGGGAAGCGGAAAGTCGTCAGTCTCCGCCGAACAAGGCTGGTCGATACAAGGCTGGCCGCCGCATGCTACTTTCAGTATATCCAAATGGACTCCGGCCCTGCTTCTCTCAAAGAAATGCCCTCAAAACGGAACTCGTCCCGGCGAGGAGGCCGGCTGTTGCCCTGGGGTAGCGCGAGCCAGGAGGACCCTTTGCGGGCTGGATTGCGTTTCACATGCCAATCCGGCTGCACCAACTGCTGCCAGGTGCAAGGTTTCGTCTATCTTTCCGAACAGGACCTGGTCAACGCCGCCCGCCACACGGGCATGAGCAAGCGCGCCTTTGAGGCCCGTTATGTCTACCGCACCAGGAACTTCCTGCGGCTCAGGAAGCCACGCGGTTCGCAGTGCCATTTTCTCAATGAACAAGGCTGCGCCATTCATCCTGCCAAGCCCACGCAGTGCCGGCTGTTTCCCTTTTGGCCGGAACTGGTGGAAAGCCGCAAGGAGTGGAATCTGACCGCCAAACACTGCCCCGGCATCGGGCAAGGCCCGCTCATCCAGATCGGCTCGGCGCTTGAGACCGCATCGGAAATGCGGCAAGCCTACCCGGCCATATACGAGGAGTAAGGGCCGTCCAAGCGGCATGCGGGAAAATTCGCCACGCACCCGGCGGCTATAATGGGAATAGTTCCCGCATGAAGACTTTTTACATCGAGACCTTTGGCTGCCAGATGAATGCCCACGATTCCGAGAAAGTGGTGGGCACCCTGGTCGGCCGCGGCTATTCGCAGGTCCAGACTCCGGATGCGGCGGGCTTGGTTCTTTACAACACCTGCAGCATTCGCGACAAAGCCGAACAGAAAGTCTTCCACCGTCTGCAGCAGTTCAAGCGCGAAGCCGGCAAGGGCAAGGTCTTCGGCGTGCTCGGCTGCGTGGCACAGCAGGAAGGTGAAAAGATCTTTGAACGCGCCCCGCACGTCAGCCTGGTTTGCGGCTCGGCCAGCTACACCAAGCTGTCCGAACTCCTGTTCCAGATCGAATCGGGAGAGCGGCGCGTGACCGGCCTGTCGCTGGATACAGAAGAGACTTTTGAAACGCCGTTGACACGCCGCGACAATCCCCATCGCGCCTACCTCACCATCATTGAAGGCTGCGACAAGAGTTGCGCCTACTGCGTGGTGCCCTTCACGCGCGGTCCCGAACGCAGCCGGACCGCCGAGAGCGTTCTCGCCGAGGTCCGCCAACTGGTGGACATGGGCTACACAGAAGTCCAGTTCCTGGGCCAGAACGTCAACAGTTATCGCGATCCTACCCGGCCCGGCATCGATTTTGCCGCGCTCATGCGGCTGGCCGGGCAAGTGCCCGGGTTGCGCCGCCTCCGCTTCACCACCTCGCATCCGCGCGACTTCGTCCAGGAGATCGTCGACGCCATCGACGAGAACCCGGTCTTATGCAACCACGTGCATCTGCCGGTGCAATCGGGCTCCGATAGCGTCCTGGCGCGCATGCGCCGGCTCTACACGCGCGACGAGTACATGCGCCGGATCGAGTGGATCAAGCGCAGCCATCGCGACATCGCCATCACCACCGACATCATCGTCGGCTTTCCGGGCGAGACGGAAAGCGAATTCCAGTCAACTTTGAGCCTTATGGATATGGTCGAGTACGAGTCCATGTTCAGCTTCAAATACTCGCCCCGCCCCAATACTTCCGCCCTCACTCTGGACGATCATGTTCCAGAGGAAGAGAAAACACGGCGGCTTACCATTGTGCAGGAAAAGCAACGCGCCATACAGATTCGCCGGAACTCAGAGATGGTGGGCCGTGTTCAGGAAGTGATGGTGGAGGGGTTTAATCAGGGCACCGGGCAATGGATCGGGCGCACCTCGCAGCATCGCACGCTCAATTTCACCGCTCCGGTTGAACGATCGCCGCTCGCAGGCAGCTACCTCGATGTGCGCGTCACACGGTCCAGTCCGAATTCGCTGGCTGGTGAAATGCTCACTCTATAAGGAGGCATCATGAGCACGGAAGTGGAAATGAAGATCCGCGGTCTGATGATGGACCCGGTCACCAATATGCCCATCGTCATCCTCAAGGATGTCGGCGGCACATCGATTTTGCCGATTTGGGTGGGCGCCTATGAGGCCAATGCGATTGCGCTGGAAATCGAAAAGGTCTCCACGCAGCGCCCCATGACGCATGATCTCATCAAGACGGTCCTGACGGGCCTCAGCGCCGGCGTGCGCAAAGTGGTGGTTACCGAACTCAAAGAGGACGTCTTCTATGCGGTCATCTGGCTGGAAAAAGACGGCCAGTTGATCAGCATCGACAGCCGCCCTTCGGATGCGCTCGCCGTCGCTCTACGCCTGGATTGCCCCATCTACGTCGATGAGTCCGTGCTCCAGAACTCCAAGACCGCCTCGGCTATTTCGGAAAAGGTCAATAGCGATGAGTTGCGCCGGTGGCTGGAGAACCTGAACGACGAGGACATGGGCCGCTACAAGATGTAGGGCTTCCGATGACCAACAAATTGGAACGGCTGGCCGCGTTAGGAATTGAATTGGTTCCGATGCCGGGCCTGGAGCGCCATTTTGTATTCGCGCGCGATGGGTTTGCCTCGCTTGTGGAGCGGAGAGAGGCCGGTTTCGGGCGGTTGGGCACCTCCGGGCTGATCACCGAACACGGCCTCGCCATGCTGATCTGGCGGCAGGAGGAGCCGTTCTTTGTGGTGCACAAGAACGAGTTGCCCGCGAGCCAGGAACAAGTGGAGGCGCTACGGCAGTTTACCTCGGATCTGGAACGCGCGCTTCGGGCCTGTTGAGTGGGAACCCAGAACCTTTTCGCTCCTGCGACGTCCAATAGGGCATGAAGGATCGGCTGCAACGTCGTATTGCCGGAGCCGTGGTAGCAGTGGTTCTGCTGTTTGCGCTTGCTCAAACCGCCACCGTCTGTCAGGCGGGAACCTTCCTTCATTACCTGGAGGCCTCACGGAACGCACAGGGCATCTCAGGTGACATCACTCTTTGGGAGCGCCTTGTCTACAGCTTTATTCTGTCCACCCGTTAGGGAAGAAGCATCCGGATTCCGGCAGCCGTGTTATTTCTTCTTCCTTTTGCCGGCTGGCTTGGCCGCTGCCGGCCTTGGAGCCGCCGGCCAACCTGTGATCTGCGTCTTCTCGATGTCCAAGGTCAGCAGCGGTGGCTCAGCAACAAATTCCGCCGCAATGCCGCCTTCAAACTCGATCTCGGTGCCGGGTTCCGCTTTGCTTGCCATCGGAGTCTCCAGGCGAAGCTTGATTTCCGGCGTGTCCGCGGTGCTCAGTGCCACCAGAATTTCTTTTGGTTTGGCGGCGGGGGTCTGCGACACCACCTTGCCCTTTAGCTTCGGCAAAGCGGCGCCCTTCAAAGTTCCCTCGAAGTAGGCGGTCCCGTTGGGTCCGATGAGTTCTTTCTTCACACCGATCCAAAGCGCAAGTTGAGGATTTTCCGCCTTCAGCCGGTTCTCATCTTCGATGATGATTTCCTGCGCCGACTTGATGCGGAAATCCTGGGGCGGGAAGGTGGACTTCCTGGCCAATTCCACCAAGCCGTCCAGCCCCTCCTTGCTGCCGTGGAAAGTCACATATACCTTCTCAAGATAAGCTTCCACCTGTTTGCGCGTGGCCTCAGGCAGCGCGTCCTCGCCGGTGTAGTGTGCCGCCCGCGCGAAATGGAAGATGGCCGCCATCTGCTTTTCCGGCTTGCGCTGGGCGACTATGGCCGCGCCCAACTCATACGACATGAAACCGCTGTTGGGCGTGATCTGAAGGATGTCCATGACCTCCTTCTCCGCCGCAACGTTATCCTTGCGCGCCTTGGCGATGAACACCAGCGTCTTGCGTGCCGCAATTTCCAACTTGGTTCTCTCCGTCTTCCACACCTGCTCGGCCACATTGGGCGGCCGCTTGGCGGCGGAGAACGTATCATCCAAGCTCGCGATAAAGGTACGGGTGGCCTTCTCGCCAAAATCCAAACGGTCCGCAGCCGTGTTCTTCAAGCTCTCGGTCAGCAGAGTCACCATGTACAGACCGAACGTGTTGTTCGGCTCCAGGGACAGAATCTCTTTGGCTGCGCCATACATCTTCTCGCCCTGCCCGAGTCCCTGATAGGTCTGCACAAGAATTTGTAGCCTGTCTACCTTGTAGTCCGAGTCGGGATACTTCTGCTTCCAGGTCTCCAGCAACTGAACCTTCTTATTGAGATCCGCTTCTTTTTGCACCGCGGTGAACAGGTCATACTCGGCCTGATCCTTGACCTTTTTCTCTGGTGCTTGCGCCCACAAACCTACTTGCGCCGCGCAAACCATCATCACCGCCAATGTCTTGGGAAAGAGTTTTAATGCCACTCCTTGCCTCCTAGCTGTTTTTGTATTACTCATTTTAGCGTCCAAGGCGATCATACCGGACGATTTCCCTTTAGCCTGCTCTGCGCTTTTACCTTGGATTGCGCATTTGCGGAGTATACCCAAATCCGGACAATGCCGCAACCGTACCATCCCGAGTCCGGCATGCCGTCCTCTATCCGTCCCTGCTGCTTAGATGCGCGAACCCGGATCTTTGTTCCCGGGAAATGAAGAGAACTTCAGATTGAGAAGCGCAGATCGCCTCCGCTTTCCAGATCCTGATACAATCTCCTTTCCGCCGTTAAGTTTATCAGGAGAGAACAGACCCCGCATGAGCCAAGATCCCATCTATCCCCCCAATCGGGAATTTACAGCCAAAGCCAGCGTGAGCGGCATGGACGCCTATCGCCGCCTCTACACCGAGGCAGCCGAACAGCCCGAGGAGTTCTGGGGCCAATTGGCCGGAGAGCACCTGCACTGGTTCCAGAAATGGAGCCACGTATTCGAGTGGAATCCGCCCTTCGTCAAATGGTTCGTTGGCGGCAAGACCAACGTCAGCTACAACTGCCTGGACCGCCATCTCAACTCCCCGCGCAAAGATAAAGTTGCCATCCTATGGGAAGGCGAGCCGGGCGATTCGCGCGCCATCACCTACACTGAGCTGCACCGGCTTGTCTGCCGCTTCTCCAATGTCCTTCTCGCGCGCGGGCTCAAGACCGGTGATCGCGCCATCCTCTATATGCCCATGATTCCCGAGCTGCCCATCGCCATGCTCGCCTGCGCCCGTCTCGGCATCACCCACAGCGTCGTGTTCGGGGGATTCTCCTCCGAGGCGCTCAAGGCGCGCATACAGGACCTGGGCGCACAAGTAGTCATCACCGCCGATGGCGGCTGGCGCCGTGCCAAGGAAGTGCGCCTCAAGGACGCCGTCGATGAGGCGATCACCGGCGAATGCCCCTCGGTGAAGGATGTCATCGTCTGCCGCCGCACCGGCTCCGATACCCCGATGCAGCCGGGCCGCGACCATTGGTGGCATGAACTCGATGCCGCCTCCCAGGACCACTGCCCCGCCGTCGAACTCGATTCCGAGCATCCCCTCTACGTGCTCTACACCTCCGGCACCACCGGCAAACCGAAAGGCATTCTCCACACCACCGGCGGCTACCTGCTGCACGCCACCATGACCATGCGCTGGGTCTTCGACATCAAGGAAGAGGATGTCTACTGGTGCTCGGCCGACATCGGCTGGGTCACCGGCCACAGCTACATCGTCTACGGACCCCTTTCGGCCGGCACCACCACCGTCATGTATGAAGGCGCTCCCGATACGCCCGCCTTTGACCGCTGGTGGGCCCTCGTCGCCAAGTACAAGGTCAACATCTTTTACACCTCGCCCACGGCGATTCGCGCTCTCATTCGCCAAGGCGATGAGTGGCCCGCAAAGCATGATCTATCCAGCCTGCGCCTGCTCGGCTCGGTCGGCGAGCCCATCAATCCGGCCGCCTGGGAATGGTATCACCGCGTCATCGGCAAGGGCCGTTGCCCTATTGTCGACACTTGGTGGCAGACCGAAACCGGCGGCATCATGATCGCTCCCATGCCCGGCGCCGTGCCGCTGAAACCCGGCTCGGCTACTCTGCCCATGCCTGGCGTGCTGCCTGAAATTGTCAGCCTGGAGGGCAAGCCCGTGGGTGACGACCAGGAAGGCTTCCTCATTCTGAAACGCCCCTGGCCCGGCATGCTGCGCACCATCTGGGGCGATCCGGAACGCTACCGGGAGCAGTATTGGAGCCGCGTGCCCGGCGTCTACTTCACCGGCGATGCAGCGCGCCGCGACAAGGACGGATACTACTGGATCCTCGGCCGCGTGGATGATGTGATGAACGTCAGCGGCCATCGCCTGAGCACTATGGAGGTGGAGTCGGCCCTTGTGAAACACCCGGCCGTGGCGGAAGCCGCCGTGGTCGGAAAACCACACGAGATCACAGGCCAGGCTGTCTGCTGCTTTGTCACTCTCAAGAAGGGCGACTACAGTCACGACATACTCGGCAAGGAGCTCCGGCAGTGGGTAGCTCATGAGATCGGCGCTTTTGCCCGGCCCGCGGAGATCCGTTTCACCGAAGCTCTCCCCAAAACGCGCAGCGGCAAGATCATGCGGCGGCTGCTCCGCGAAATCGTCACTTCAAACTCGGTGGCCGGCGACGTCACCACGCTTGAAGACATGTCAGTGGTCACGCGGCTGGCAGCGCAACACGATGAAGACTGAACAACTCAAACAACACATCCAATACGCTGCCTGGGCCAGTGCAAGACTGGTGGAGAGCGCGGCCGCGCTCTCCCCGGAAGATCTCAACCGCGACTGCAAGACCGCCGGCCGCAGCGTACTGGATACCCTGGTGCATGTATTCGCAGCCGATCGCGTCTGGCTTGCGCGCGCGCGCGGCGCACCCGCCTCGTTTATCAATCCCGAAGACCGCCATCTTTCCGTTTTGCAAAACGATTGGCCGGCGGTCTACCAGGGCTGGCAGGATCTGTTATCGGCCAAGGACGACTCCTCCGTGCTACGCCTCACCTCGTACAAGGATCTGAAGGGCAACCCGTACCAAACCCCGCTCTGGCAGATTGTGCTGCACGTGGTCAATCACGGCACACATCACCGCGGCCAGGTTGCCGGCTTCCTCCGTTCCATGGGCCATACGCCCCCACCGCTCGATCTGGTGTTCTATTACCGCCAGATTGCGCAAAACTGATTTGTTCGGTTGCGTGCTCAATCCACGTAGATAGTGCCCTTGAGATAGGGCGCTACATGCCCCGCGATCCATATACGCTCGCCGCGATCCTCACACCATAGCTCGCCGCCGCGCGCGGAAACCTGCCGCGCCACGAGCGAAGTCTTGCCCAGCCTGCGCGACCAATAAGGGACCAGCGTTCAGTGCGCCGACCCGGTCACAGGATCTTCATTGATGCCAAATCCGGGCGCAAAAAAGCGCGATACAAAATCCACTCCATTGCCAGGCGCTGTAATGATGATGCCGCCCCGATCCAGCCGTGATAGCACCTCGAAGTTCGGCCGCACTCCCCGCACCTCCTCCGCGCTGCCATAGACAACCATGTAATACCTGGCCGCCAGAATATCCAGCGGCTGCGTGCCGAGCCCCTCCACCAATTTCCCGTCCGGCTGGCAGCGCCGCGGAGGTTGCGCGGGGAAGTCCAGACAAAGCCGGTCTCCCTGTTTGCGCACCGCCAGTTCTCCACTGCGGGTATCGAACAGCAACTCCTCGCCGCCGGCCCCCTCGTAACGGAACAGCGCCGCCGCTGTGGCAAGAGTGGCGTGTCCGCAAAGATCCACCTCGCAGCTTGGCGTGAACCAGCGCAACCCGTACCGGTCTCCCTGTCGCACGCAGAAGGCCGTCTCAGCCAGGTTGTTCTCAGCCGCAATCGCCTGCATTTTCTCTATTGGAAGCCACGCCTGTAAGGGGCATACGGCAGCGGGGTTTCCGGCAAACTGGTGTGAGGAAAAGGCGTCGAGCTGGTAAATGGGCAGTTCCATGATCCAGTCTAGCCAAATCCTGTAGCATGGAAGATTGATCCATCCCCGGATATTGATTCTGTTCTTATCCGCCGGCTTTCTGCTGGGGCAGTCCGCCGTCACCCTGTCTCTCCGGGAAGCCGTCTCCAAAGCCCTCGCCACACACCCTGAGATTACCGCCTCCGCACAGCGCGTGGCCATCGCCGTTGGTGAAAAGCGCCAAGCCGGGCTTCCCATTGACCCGAAACTGGTTCTGCAGACGGAGAACATTCGCTTCCACGGCCAACCCCCTCTCAGTTACTCCAAGGACGTGGATCAGTTCGCCTATCTGCAAAAAACCTTTGAGACGGCCGGCAAGCGCAAGCTGCGCACCGAAGTCTCCGGGCAACAGGTCAGCCTGTCCGAGCTCGATCAGGAACTCCTCCGGCGCGGCATCGCCGCTCGCGTCAGTCTGGCCTATTGGAATGCGGCCGGCTCCCAACGGGTCCATCGCCTTCTCATCGAGAGCGGCGAGACGCTGAAGAAAGTCATCGAGTTTCATCATCACCGCGTCGAGGAAGGAGTCATGGCGGAAGCCGATCTGTTGCGTGTTCGCCTGGAAGGGGACCGCATGCAGATTACCATTAACATGATGTTGCTCGAAGCCGAGCGAGCCCGCATTCACTTGTTCCGCGAGATGGGCCAGATCGAGTTCCCTCCGGTCGATTTCGCAGACCCGCTTGAGGGATCCACCGGCCTGGATGGACTCACCAGCATGGTTACTGTTGCTGCAAGCGAGGCCCTCGCGCGCCGTACCGAAGTGAAAATGGCGCGCCTCCAGTTGGACCAGGCCCGGTCCAACGAACGCCTCCAGCAGGCCAACGCCATACCCAACTTCGATCTTCTGTTCGGTTTCAAACGCACGGCCGGATTCAACACAATGATCGGCGGCCTGCAGTTCGACCTTCCGCTTCAAAACCGAAAAGCAGGCACGTTGGAGGCCGCCGCTTCGCGGATTCGCATGGCCGAGGCCAGCCTGGCCGCCGTCGAAGCGGTCGTGCGTGCCGAAGTGGCATCGGCAATTGTGGACTATGAGATCCGCCGCCGTCAGGTGTCCACTTCGCTCAAGCCTTTGGTGGAGCAATCCGCGCAAACTTATCGCATCGCCGAGGCCGCCTACGCGGAGGGGGGCACGGATTTGCTCCGCTTGCTCGATGCGCAGCGGCTTCAGAATGACGCCCTTACCACCTATGCGCGCAGCCTGGCCGAGTTGCGCCAAAGCCGCGTCAATCTTGATCTGGCCCTGGGAGTGGAACCTTGACCTTGCCTTTTGAGGAACACGCGCAAAACGGAGCCTCGGCGCGGCTGCGCACACCTGTTGCTGTCCACCTTGTTGGCCCGCGCCGGGCCCTTTGCGCTTTTGAGGAACTCGCGCAAAACGGAGCTGCCCGCCGCGAACCTAAGTCCCGTGTTCCTTCGGGATTTGGCGGCGCGGCGAGCGCCCTGGGCGCTGTCCTGATCCTGATCCTGCTGCTGTTCGGTTGCAGTAGCCCGGCGCGCGACCCGTCTCCGCCAGTTGCCAAACAGGCACGTGAACCCTCCTCTGCTATCCAGATCACTCTCGATGCGGCCGCGCAGCGCCAGGCTGGCATTGTTGTGGCTGAGGCCTCCGCCAGCCAGCTTTCCGACCTCATCCGCATGACCGGCCGGCTGGCGCTTCATGGCACGCGCAACTGGCGCGTCGGGGCCATCACCGACGGCCGCGTAGTGAAGCTCTACACGAGTGTGGGAGACCGTGTCGAGGCCGGACAAGTCCTGGCCCGCATCCACAGCCACGAGGTACACGAGGGGCGCGCTGAGTATCAGAAAGCCGCTTCCGAACTGTCACGATTGCGCGCAAGCGAAACCTACTCGCGCGGACTGCGGGACCGCGCCCGCCGCCTTCTCGATCTGAAAGCCGGTTCGGTGGAACAGGTGGAGCGTGCCGAGTCCGAACTCCGCAACGCGCAGGGGGCCGTTGCGCAGGCGCAAACGGAACTGGAGCGCACGCGGACGCATTTGTTGGACTTTCTCGGTGTGAAGCTGGAGGATCCCAGCGATCACAAATCCGGCGAGCATGATGGGGATGACGACCTGATCCCGGTGCGATCTCCCGCCGCGGGCGTCGTGCAGGAGCAAAAGGTGACCGCCGGCTCAGTGGTCTCGCCGGCATCCGAAATGTTTGTGGTGGCGGACCCATCCGTACTTTGGATGATAGGCGCACTGGGGGAGGAGCACTTGTCGAAGATCCGCAAAGGCATGGCCGTGCAAGTTGGCGTGCAGGCCTATCCGGGGCGCAGCTTTCCGGGCCGCGTGGAAAGGCTCGGCGAGCAACTCGATCCGGCCACGCGAACCATACAGGTTTTGGTGGAGCTGAACAATCGCGGCGGGCTCTTGAAGCCCGAGATGTTCGCCGAGGCCACCATCCCCGGCACAGCCGGGCGCAGCGCAATATTAATTCCGCAGACCAGCCTGCAGGAGATCAAGGGCCAGCAGACTGTGTTTGTGCAAACCGGCGCCAACGAGTTTGAGGTTCGCGCCGTGGACGTGCGCAGCTCGACGGAGGGCCCTATGGGAGGGATGACAGAGGTGCTCGGCGGTCTCAAACGCGGAGATCGTGTGGTAACCCAGGGAGCGTTCATCTTAAAGTCACAGCTCTTGCGCACTTCGCTGGCCGAGGAGTAGGGCGTGCTCAACCGGCTCATCGACTTTTCGCTCGAAAATCGGCTGTTCGTGTTGGCCGGCGTGATGGCCCTGATCGGCTACGGGGCATGGTCCTTGTTCCAGATTCCGATCGATGCGTTTCCCGACCTCACCAACAATCAGGTGGTGGTGATCACCGAATGCCCGGCCATGGGGCCATCGGAGGTCGAGATGCAAGTCAGCTTCCCGATTGAGACAGCTCTCATGGGCCTGCCCAAGGCTGAAGGCATTCGCTCGCTCTCCAAACTCGGCCTGTCGATGGTAACGGTGCTGTTTGAGGATAGCGTGGACACCTACTTCGCGCGGCAGCTCGTCAATCAACGCATCCAGGAAGTTCGAGACCGCTTGCCGGCCGGCCTGCGGCCCTCGCTCGGCCCGGTGGCCACGGCTTTTGGCGAAGTGTTTCAGTACACCATCGAAGGTCCTCAGCCGGATATGGAGCGCAAGACGGTGCACGACTGGCAGATCAAGCCGCAACTGCGCACGCTGGCCGGAGTGAACGAGGTGAACACATGGGGCGGCCAGACGCGGCAGTTCCACGTTGAAGTGGATCCGGTGAAGCTGCTGCGTTATCAGCTCAGCCTGCGCGACATCTACGAGCGTATCCACGACAACAACGAGAACTTCGGCGGTGGCTTTCTCAACCATGGCGCCGAACAGTACACGGTGCGCGGCATGGGCCGCCTGAACAACTCCGAGGACATAGGCCGTATTGTGGTGCTCGCGCGCGCCGGCACCCCCGTGCTCCTGCGCGACGTGGCCACGGTGCGCATCGGCGCAATGCCGCGGCAGGGAGCCGCGTTGCGGGGCGGCTTGGGCGAGACTGTCTCGGGCATGGCCATCATGCTCAAAGGAGAAAACGGCCGTGACGTTATACAACGCGTCAAGCAGCGGCTGGAGTCGCTCCGGCTGCCGGAAGGGATGAAGATTGTCCCTTTCTACGACCAGGCCGAGGTCATTGACGCCACCATCGGCACGGTGCGGAAGAACCTGCTCGAAGGCGGCCTGCTGGTCATCCTGGTGCTGATGCTGTTTCTCGGCAACCTGCGCGCCGCTTTGATCGTGGCGGCCGTGATTCCTCTCTCCATGCTGGCGGGCTTCATCGGTATGCGTCTGTTCGGCGTTTCGGCAAATCTGATGAGTCTCGGCGCCATCGACTTCGGGATGATTGTCGATGGCGCGGTGGTGATGATGGAAAATGCGGTGCGGCGGCGGCATCGCGGCGCCGCCGGGCTGCGCGAGGCCTCGCACGAGGTGGCGCGGCCCATCCTGTTTGGGGTGCTCATTATCATCGCGGTCTACTTCCCTATCTTTCTGCTCGAAGGACTGGAGGGGCGGATGTTCCGGCCCATGGCGATCACAGTATGCTCGGCATTGCTGGGCTCGCTCGTGCTGGCGCTGGTGGCCGTGCCGGCGGCGGCCTCGGTTGCCCTCAAGAGCGGCGGCGAGGAGGGCGCGCGCTGGTTTGAGGTGGTGCGCCGCATTTATGAATGGATGCTGGGGCTTTGCTTGCGCTGGCGCCCGGTCACGGTGGCCGTGTCGGTGCTGATCGTGAGCGTTGCGGTGGGCTCGCTCGGGTTCATCGGCACCGAGTTCATGCCGCGTCTGGACGAAGGTTCCATCCTGATAGAGACGCGCAAGATGCCCGGCATCTCGCTCGAAGAGTCGGTGCGCATCAGCACACAGGTGGAAAAAATCGTGCTGGGCTTTGAGGACATCACGGGCGTGGTCACCAAGATCGGGCGTCCGGACTTGGCCACCGAGGCCATGGGCATCAACATGGGTGATGTATACGTACTATTGAAGCCGCGCGAGCAATGGAAAAGATTCCGCACCAAAGAGGAATTGATTGAGGCCTTGGACAAGGCCCTGGAACCGGTTCCCGGCGTAGTGGCCAGCTTCACCCAACCCATGGCCATGCGCCTGGATGAAACCATCTCCGGGGTGAAGGCGGACCTGGCTGTGAAGATCTTCGGCGATGACCCGCGCGTGCTCGACCAACTGGCGGAACGCGCCCTCCACACCCTGGCGTCCGTGCCCGGCTCAAAGGATGAACAAATGGAGATGGTCTCCAGCGTGGCCGAGTTGAGCATACAACCGGACCGCGCCGCGATGGCGCGCTACGGACTCAACATCACGGACCTGCGCGACACTCTCGAAGTGGCGGTGGGTGGTTGGAAGGTGTCTGAGCTGATCGACCACCAGCGCCGCTTCGACATCGTGCTGCGGCTGCCGGACAGTTCGCGCCAGCACGTGAATTCATTGCGGGACCTGCTGCTAACGGCCCCCGGCGGCGAGCGCGTGCGCCTCGGGCAGGTGGCGATGGTGAAGATAAGCCAAGGCCCCGAGGAGATCTCGCGTGAGAGCGGTCAGCGCCGGATTGTGGTGCAGGCCAACGTGCGTGGCCGCGACCTGGGTAGCTTTGTGGCCGAGGCGCAGACAAGACTGGGCCGGGAGCTGAAGTTGCCGCCGGGCTATTGGATGGACTACGGAGGCCAGTTCGAAAACCAGGAGCGCGCTATGCGGCGTCTGCTGCTCGTCATCCCGGTAACCGGACTGATCATCTTTGTAATTCTGTTGGCGACATTCCAGTCCATCCCGCAGGCGCTGCTGATTCTGCTGAACGTTCCGTTGGCGCTGGTGGGCGGAGTGGCGGGCCTTTGGGCGCGCGGGTTGCACCTGAATCTGTCCGCCTCCATCGGCTTCATCGCCCTGTTTGGCGTGGCGGTATTAAACGGGATTGTTCTGGTGAGTTCCATCAACAGGTTGCGCGAGCAGGGCGCCGCGATTGGCGAGGCGGTGCTGGAAGGCGCGGGGCTTCGCCTTCGTCCGGTGCTGATGACGGCATTAGTGGCTAGCCTGGGTTTCCTGCCGATGGCCTTGTCCACCTCGCCGGGAGCCGAAGTACAAAGACCGCTGGCCACGGTGGTGATCGGCGGACTGCTCACCAGCACTCTGCTGACGTTGTTCCTGTTGCCGGTGATCTACCCGTGGTTCTCGAAGAAAACCGCCGCTTAGCCTTTCAATACCGTTCATTTAGCGAACTATCCTCACGGGGATCATATTGGCTATCTGGCGTTGCACTTCGTCTTGTCGGGTATCGTCCCACTCTTGCCCTTTGTTGGCCACTATAGCGCCTTGGCCAGTTCCGAACTCGACCGGAACATGTACAAGCTAGACGGATCGTCCCGCGAATATGCCGCTCTAGTATTGCTTGCCGAAGGGGTCCGACGGGTAGGACATTGAAAACTGCCTAAGGCGAGGTTCTCGTCTGTCTTTGCGAGTTACGTCACAATGGGCCAGCTTGCGAGCTGGCCCATTGTGTATCTGATTGAT
This sequence comes from Terriglobia bacterium, assembly GCA_016650235.1. Taxonomy (GTDB): domain Bacteria; phylum Acidobacteriota; class Terriglobia; order Bryobacterales; family Bryobacteraceae; genus VFZE01. Next base: position 1,618 of record JAENWC010000481.1, on the reverse strand, counting down.
AAAGGTGGTACGCCCGACAAGATTCGAACTTGTGACCTCTTGCTCCGGAGGCAAGCGCTCGCGGTAATGCTATCAGTGGTTTGCATTTGGTTTATGGAATCTGCGAGGACAGAATTCATCAGTTCACCCGCTCTGTGCGCCGTTCCACTAGCTTCGCTGCCATCGATTCGAGTACCTCTTGCTGCCGCTCCAGATCGCCCGCAGTATAGCGATCAGTCATCGAAATCGAACCGTGCCCCACGAGCTTCATGCGATCCGTGTCGCTCAAGCCGAGAATCTTTGTGAGCGTGGCGTGGGTGCGCCGGAAGACGTGCCAGGAAAGCCACGGCATCTTGAGCGCACGTCCGGCTGGCTTCAAGTGCCGCGTGGCGTAGTTGTGTTCATCGAGCGGGGTTCCTTTTCGACTGGCGAATACGGGATCGTCCGGCCCTGTCCAATCTTTCCGTTTGCGCATCGCTAACAGTACTGCGCGCAGGGGAGCCGGGATCTGGAGGTTTCGATCTCTGGACTTGGCCTTGAGCGAACCGTAGCCGCCGCGATACCATTGACGCCGGATCGCCAGCGACCACCGAGGCAGGGCTTCGCCATCCACCGTTGTCCATTCGTCGCTGAGGTTGACGCGCTTCCACTGGAGGCCGAGTAGTTCGGCTACGTTGCAGGAGAGCAAGATCATCGAGAGCGCCATCCCCCGAGCCGGGGATGCCAGCGCCTCCAGGACCGCCTTTGCCTGTTCCCAGTTCAGCGCGTGTGCGTCTCTCCGGACCATCTCGGGCGATTTTGACGTGCTTTGCCGGGTTCGTGCCGAGGGGATGCTTCGGCGCATCACCAACACTCGGTTCACACAACTGCGCCAGCATCGCCATCGCTACATCGCCAACTAGCTAGTCCCGAATTGTTCTTCTCGATGCGATCCTTACACCACTGGCTGCCGTCTTTCGCAATTCGAGGCGGCTCCAAGAACGCCACTATACGACATCCCCTGCGTCCCAGGAACTCAGAAAACGGCCTGCCGCCCTCGTCCAACTTCCACCCGTCCTGACATTCGAAGGCACGCGGTCGAAGTCCTTGATGGCGGCCTCGCGCTGCCGGAGAAGATCGGCATCGTCAGGATTCATCATCATTGCTGTGACCGTAACCGCAACTCACCCCGCGAAGCCTGCAAGGCCTCGCGGCCCTGCTCAGTTCACCCGTCTTACAATCACCTTCACTAAACGCCGTGTCTCGACGTACAGCAACAACTCATCGTCCTGTGTGATGGGCCGAGCGTGCATCGTGTCCAAACGGATCGGATACAGTCTTTGGAAAGATTCCCGCACGCTTTCCGGTCGGTCGAAGAACGCCGTAAAGATTTCGCGCCAGTTGTCGCTCCTACAGATCACCCGCTCGTAATCCGTAAAGTCTGCATAAGAGATTAGAGGCCATTCCTTCGCGCCCGCCTGTTTCGCTTTCCGCTTTTTTTCCTGCCACTCCTCATACACACCGTTTGGCAGACGGCGTTTGGGCCAGTCTGCGCCAAACGCTTGCGTCATCTGTTCGTCGATGAACGCGCGCAACTGCGTTTCCAGCCGCAGCAACCAGTCGTGCGCCATATTGGTGCGTGACAAGCCCTCTTCTTCAT
>JAENWC010000480.1 GCA_016650235.1 Terriglobia bacterium | reverse complement strand
TTTCACGCAGTCCTTTGCCATCACCCGGTGGCTTATGGGCGGCATCGATTCAGTCGAGTTCAACACTCTTGCCTGGCTGACTGTCCTGGTGGCGCCGGCCATCTTTTTTATCCTGACTCGGGCCAGGCAGTGGAATCTGTTGGCGGTGGGTGAAGAGTGGGCGCAGGCCAGAGGCGTCTCCGCGGACCGGCTAGTGAAGACCGGTTATCTCACCGGGTCGCTCCTCACCGGCGCGGTGACGGCTCTCACCGGCCCTGTCGGCTTCGTCGGCCTCATCGTTCCACACGCGTTGCGGATCCGGCTGGGTGCGGATCACCGCCTGCTGCTGCCGTGCTCTTTTCTCTGGGGCGCGTCATTTCTCGCCATCTGCGATGCGGTGGCGCGCACGGTGATTGCTCCGGCGGAGGTGCCCGTTGGCGTAATCACCTCATTGCTCGGAGGCCCGTTTTTCATCTGGCTGCTGCGCAGCCGAAGGCGGAGTCTGTGGCTTTGAGGCAAGACCGCTTACAGCGTGCGCGGCTCGGTTCAGGGCCGCGACCAGAGGGAGCGGTCCTAAACAGCCCGGCCCGCCAGCCGCTTCATGGTGGAGATGTTTACCGCATCGTCACCCTCTTCCTCAATGGGGGTTTCCAGGATAAACGCCTTCCCGCGCAGCTTCTTGTGCGTCAGGATGCGCCGGAACGCCTCCTCCCCAATGTGCCCTTTGCCGATGTGCTCATGCCTGTCTACCCTTGACCCCAACGCCGTCTTGGAATCGTTCGCGTGGATTACTGGAACCAGGGCTAGCGGTAGCACGGCGCCGGCTCGTGCAAGAAAACCATCCAGGCCGGGAGCGGTCGTAATGTCGTAGCCCGAGGCCAGCGCATGCGCGGTGTCCAGACAATACCCGAGCTTGTATCCCAGCTTCCCGCCGCAAAGATGCCGTATGGCCGCTAACTCCTCCAACCGGCTACCGATCGCCGAACCCTGCCCCGCAGTGTTCTCCAGAAGCATCATCAGGTGCGTGGACTCGATCCCATCGGATGCCTTCACGAGCGATTCCACAAAGGTCAAAATCCCTTTCTCCAACGACTGGTTCTTGAAACTGCCCGGATGCGCCACCAGATACTCCGCGCCAATCAGAATCGCCCGTTCGAGCTCTCCACGAAACGCCGTGATCGACTTCTCACGGATCGCAGAATCGGCCGAGGCCAGATTGATCAGATAATTGTCGTGAATCACAAGGGGATGCAGATCCCATTTTTCGCGTGCCTGCTTTAAGCGCTGCACAGCCACCGGCCCGGGCGGGGAAGCGCGCCACATGCGCGGGCTGGCCGAAAAGATCTGGAAAGTGTTGCCGCCGATCTTGTGCGCATGGCCCGCCGCGTCCTCCAAGGACCCTGCGATGGAGGTATGCGCGCCAATGCGCAACAATTCTCTCATCCCGCTGGGCCTCATCCCACCTTCCAGGAGATCAGCTTCGGCTCGGTCATCTCCTCGATCGCGTACTTCGGACCCTCGCGCCCGTTGCCGCTCATCTTCACTCCTCCATAGGGCATCTGATCCACACGGTACTGTGGCACCTCATTGATGAGGAATCCGCCCACATGCACGCGTTGCGCGGCGCGGAAAGCCTTCTCCATGTCTCGTGTATAGATGCCCGCCTGGAGCCCGTAGTCGGAAGCATTCACGCGTCCGATGGCATCGTCGAGATCCCGATAGGTGTTCACCCCTACCACCGGACCAAATGCCTCGCGGCAGGAAAGCTGCACCGTGTCCGGCACATCGGCAAGTACGGCCGGCTCGATGGAGGCCCGCCTTCGCATCCCGCCCGTGAGCAGCCGTGCGCCGGCGCGCACCGCCTCCTCCAACCACATTTCCACACGCTCGGCTTCCGTAACCGAGATCAGCGAGCTGATATCCGTGGTGTCCTCATTCGGATGTCCCATCACAAGCCTTCGCGTGCCCGCAATCAGCCGCTCGAGAAACTCCTCGCGTACCTTCTCATGAACGAATATCCGCTGTACCGAAATGCACACCTGGCCGGAGTGCGCAAAGCTTCCCGCCACGCAGCGCGGCACGGCCTCGTCCAGATTGGCGTCGTCCTCAATGATGACCGCGGAGTTGTTACCCAACTCCAGCGTCACTCGTTTCAGCCCCGCCAGGTTCCTGATCCGTAACCCCACCTGTGCGCTGCCGGTGAAGGTCACCATCTTCACGCCGGGATGAAACACCAGCTCATCGCCGATCTCGCCGCCGGCGCCCGTCACCACGTTGAGCGCGCCCTTCGGCAGTCCGCACTCGGTAAATATCCCAGCCATCAGCAGACCGCTCAGCGGCGTGGTCGAGGCCGGTTTGTGCACCACGGTGTTGCCACCGGCCAGTGCGGGGCCGATTTTATGCATCGCCAGATTCAGTGGGAAGTTGAACGGTGTGATGGCCGCAATCACGCCGACAGGTTCGCGCACTGTGATCGCCCAGCGCCCTTTCCCCGACGGCGACGCGTCCATCGGCACCACCTCGCCCGCCAACCGGTGCGCCTCTTCGGAAGAGAACAGCAGCGTTTGCGCCGAACGGTCCACCTCGACCCGCGCCTCACGGATCGGCTTGCCGCATTCCGACATCACTGCCGTTGCCAGCGCCTCGCGGCGTTCCAGGACCATTTGGTGGGCACGCCGCAGAATCCCGGCGCGTTCATCCCGTGTCATGTCGCGCATCGCGGGACCCGCCTCGACGGCAGCCGCAACAGCGGCGTCCACTTCCGCCGCGCCAGCGCGATATACAGTGGCCACCGCGGAACCATCAAAGGGCAGTTCTACAGCCATCGGCGTGCCAGTTCGGACTTGCGCGCCCCCGATCATCATGGGTATTTCCAGCATCATTACATCCTCTCCCTCTGGTTACGGCTCAGTCACGGCGCGATCCTTCGTTCGACCGCCCAAATTGAAAACTTGCATCAGATACTTGTCCGATCGCATCCACAATGCACTGCGCGCTGAAGCGACCCTCGCCGGGAACGCCAAAGCGCAGATCAATCGCCTCCACCTCCATCGCGCCGGGCGGGTCTGCCACTTGTCCCAGCCGCCACAATGGAAACTGCGAGAATGTCAAAAAGGCCTGAAACGGATAGGTCTGCTTAGCCGCCTGCGTCTGGGCAGTGGGGCCGGCCTTGTAGTAAAGACGTCCATCATCGGTATCGAAGGTTCGCGCGAGATTCAACTCATACATCACATATGCGTTGTTCAGCTCCGCCAAACCTATCCAGCGCAGCGGGTTGGCGGGCGATGGGAACGCGGCCGCGCGTACCGGGACGCCTCCGTTGTGCAGATGGGCGTCCAGTGTATCGATGGCCCGTTGATGCAGCAGATACCGGCCGCCTGTGTACAAGGTAAGAGTCAGCAGCGCAAATTGCGCCGCTCCTGGTCCGGATTTGGATCGAGCTCCGATCTCCCCTGCCACCAGACCTGCCAGCATCGGCCACAAGACACACCCCGCGAGCAGCACCCAGATCCAAGGATCCACCACAGAGGTGATGTCCAACCGGAGCCACTCGCCGGAAAACGGAGCCAATAGGCGAACTCCATAAATATTGGTCCAGTCGAGCAATAGATGGCTTAGTACGCCAGCCAGCGACGCGGCCCAGGCGCCCACCCATTTGACGCGACGGCCCTGTGCGGGCTGCTTCCGGAAAAGCCACACTAGCGGCAATGGTAACAATGCCATCACGGGCGCCATCACCAGCCCATGTGTGATGCCGCGGTGATGTTCGAGATAGGTGGCCGATCCAGCCAGCGCGGTCACCACATCCACATCCGGAATGTTCGCTGCAATCAGCAGCGCGATCGTAGCCCCAGGCGACAAGCGGTCCAAACCCGCTCTGCTGAGCATGTAACCGGTCAGCGTGTGGGTGAGGTTATCCACTTACAACGCAAGCCTAAGATAATCCCGCGCATTCGCGTAGCAGATGTTGCGGATCATCCCACCCACCATCTCCACACTATCCGGTAACTCGCCGGCTTCCATATCCCTGCCGATCATGTTGCATAACACCCGGCGGAAATACTCATGACGCGGATAGGACATGAAAGAACGTGAATCGGTGAGCATCCCGACAAATCGCGACAAGAGCCCCGTATTCGAGAGCGCGTTCATCTGCCACTCCATTGCCTCTTTCTGATCCAGATACCACCAGCCGCTGCCGAACTGCATCTTGCCCGCGGTCTTGCCGTCCTGGAAATTCCCAATCATCGTGGCCAGCGTGTAGTTGTCGATTGGGTTGTTGTTGTACAGGATTGTCTTGGGCAGTGCGTTTTCCTCCTCCAGCTTGTTCAGATAGGCGCCCAACGCGCTGGCGTGGCTCCAGTCCCCGATCGAATCAAAGCCGGTGTCGGGCCCCGCCTGGCGCAGCATCCGCGTGTTCACGCCGCGCAGCGCCCCCAGGTGCAACTGCTTGGTCCAACCCTTCCCGGCGTCGAGATGGCCAAAGAACAGCATCAGGTAAGAAGCAAACTGGCCGCGCTCATCCATCGTCGCCGCCTGTCCCGTGCGAGCCTTGCTGAAGATTCCCGCGGCCGTCGACTCCGGACAAAAATCCGCAAAACAATGGTCGAGTCCATGGTCGGAAAGGCGCCCGCCCATCTCATGAAAAAAGTCGTGCCGCTGCCGCAGAGCGTCCTGAAAAGTTTTGAGTCCTGTAATCTCAATGCCGCTGGCCACCGCCAAACGATCCACCCACGGATTAAACGCCTCCGGCAAGTGTACGTTGAGCGCCTTGTCAGGCCGATACGCGGGATACACACGCGTGGCCAGGCCGGACGCCGCGATGGTTCTGTGATGCGAAAGATCGTCCGTCGGATCGTCCGTGGTGCAAACCGCCTTTACCCTGAACTTGGCGAGAATCCCGTTCGTGCGTAACCCTTCGCCGGCCAACTGCTCATTGGCGCGGTCCCAAACACTCTCCGCGTTTCCTTCATGCAACAACTCTTCAATCCCGAAGTAGCGCTTCAACTCCAAATGCGTCCAGTGATAAAGCGGATTGCGCAGCGTATTGGGCACCGTGCGTGCCCAGGCCTTGAACTTGTCGAGCGGCGATGCGTCACCGGTACAGTAACGCTCCTCCACACCGTTGGCGCGCATGGCCCGCCACTTGTAATGGTCGCCCTCGAGCCAGATCTCGAACAGGTTCGCAAACCGCCGGTTGCCGGCAATGTCTTGCGGAGGCAGGTGACAGTGATAGTCCAGGATCGGCTCAGGCTCGGCGTAGTTGTGATACAGCTTGCGCGCGGTGGGATTCGAAAGCAAGAAATCTTCGTGGATAAAGGGCATGTTAGGGTGAACGTTTATTTTATCAGCCCTTGTAGCCCGCAAAGGGCCGTCCCGGCCCTCGATAACCCGAGCAACAGCCAGCCACCGCGCCGGGACGAGCTCCGTTTTGCGGGCTGTTACCTGGAAGCCAGGAATTTTGCCGGAACCAGCAGCGTGAGAGCATCGGGAACGATCGTCAAAGTAACCGGCAAATGGCCCGCATATTCCCCATCGAGTTGGATCGCCAGCCGGCGTCCGGCGGGGGCATCGAGCTCGACACGGTCGGCCTGTTGTATACGAACTCCCTTCATTCCGGGCAACAGGCCCAACACCACCCCGGTCATGTACTTCAAATAAGGCAGCGAACTTTCTCCCGCAAACGTCACCACCTCGAATCGATCCTCCAGCAGGCAAGCAGTGCGGGCAATCGACAAATCACCGCCATAGTTCCTCACGCGGCTGACCAAAGCGAATCCTGTCCGGACGGTTGCGCCATTGGCCCGGACCTCAAGCTGCGGCAGGCTCTTGCCTACCATCGACAGGCCCGCCAGCCAATAGGCGCCTTTCCCCAACCGCCGCTTCACGTCCGCACGTATATTGCAGACCACAGCCGCATCCAGCCCCGCTCCGGCCATCAGCAGGAAATGCCGCCTCTCCAGCGGAGGCGCCTCGAGCAAACCTACTGCAATTCGGGCAGGAACCAATTCTCCCAAGTGGGCCGCGGCCCGCCGCATGTTCTTACCCAAACCAATCTCCATCGCCAGCACGCTTGCCGTTCCGCCCGGAAGCACACCCAACGGAACACTGGACCCCACCATCCCGTTCATTGCTTCATTGATGGTCCCATCGCCCCCAGCCACCAAAATCAGATCTGCTCCCGCCGCCACTGCGGCCCGCGCCAGCTCCGTCGCATGCCCCGCACTCGCCGTCCGGCACAGCTCCAGGCGGTGCCCGCTGCCGCGGAGGATCCGGGCTGACTCCTCCACGAGCTTCGCTTTCCGGCCTTGTAAGCCGCCGGCGTTCGGATTGTAGATGAGATGGGCGTTTTGGTAAGTCAGTGTGGATCTTCCATAATAGTAGAGTTCATGGCATCTTCGGCTTTAATCGAAATCGAGCACCTGCGCCAGTCCCTGCGCCGCCACGAGCATCTTTACTACGTGCTCGACCAGCCGGAGATCAGCGACGCCTCCTATGACGAAATGATGAGGCGCCTGCGCGATCTCGAGAACCAGCACCCCACCCTCATTACACCGGACTCGCCCACCAACCGGGTCGGCGGCGCTCCCCGGGAGGGCTTTGTCCAGGCCGCTCACAGTTCCGCCATGCTCAGCCTGGACAATGCCCTCAACGAAGGCGAACTGCGTGATTTCGACCGCCGCGTGTGCGAACTGCTGGGCCGCGACGACCACCCGTACACCGCGGAGTTGAAGCTCGACGGGCTCTCTCTGGCCGTCCGCTTTCAAGACGGCCTGTTTTTCCAAGCCATCACTCGCGGGGATGGAACCATTGGAGAAGATGTCACCACGAACGCCCGCACCATACGTTCCCTGCCGCTGCGGGTGGACACGGATCTGCCGCGCTTTGAGGTTCGCGGCGAAGTGATCATGTCCTCACGCGCTTTTGAACGTCTCAACTCCGAGCGCGACGCGCAGCAGCTTCCGCGCTATGCCAATCCACGCAACTCCGCCGCCGGATCTTTACGCGTTCTCGACCCCGCCGTTACCGCGGCCCGTCAACTGGACTTCTATGCCTACCTGCTCCTGATCGAGGGTCAACCAGTTTTGGAAAGCCACTGGGCCTCGCTCGACCGGCTTGTCTCGATGGGTTTCAAGGTGAATCCCAACCGGCGCCTCTGCGGCAATTTCGATGACCTCACCGCCTTCATCGCCGATTGGGATTTGCGCCGCCAGCAGCTCCCTTACGAGATTGACGGTGTGGTAGCCAAAGTGGATTCGCTCGAGCAACAGCGGCAGCTTGGCTGGACCGCGAAGGCTCCCCGCTGGGCCATCGCATTCAAGTACCCCGCACGGCAGGCCGAGACCGAGCTCGAAAACATCGAGGTGCAGGTGGGCCGCACCGGCGCGCTTACTCCGGTGGCTCATCTCAAACCTGTGCTAGTGGCCGGCGTCACCGTTTCGCGAGCCACCCTGCACAACGAAGACGAAATAGAGCGCCTCGGCCTGGCCATCGGCGACACCGTCATGATTGAACGCAGCGGTGATGTGATTCCGAAAGTAGTCCGCGTTGTGCAGCAGGCCCCGGGCCGCCGCTTCTTCCATATGCCGGTCCAGTGTCCGGTTTGCGGCGAGCCGGTAGTGCGGGCCGAAGGCGAAGTGGCCAGCCGCTGCATCAATCCCGATTGCCCCGCGCGGTTGAAAGAATCCATCCTCCACTTTGCCTCGCGCGGTGTCATGGATATCGACGGCATGGGTGAGGCGCTGGTGGATCAACTGGTGGATCGCGGTCTGGTCAGGAGCATCGCCGATCTTTACGGGCTTACCGCGGAGCAACTGGCTGGCCTGGAACGCATGGGCGCAAAGTCGGCCGAACGCATCATGACGGGGTTCGCCGCTTCCCACGAAAAATCGCTTCCGCGCCTACTCAATGGGTTGGGTATCGCGTTCGTCGGCGCACGTACCGCGCAGATTCTTGCCGACACTTTCGGCGGCCTCGACGCCATCGCGCAGACACCTTTGGAGGCGCTCCAAACCGCCGATGAAGTAGGCCCCAAGGTGGCGCAAAGTATTCGATCGTATTTTGATTCCCCGCACAATCGACAACTGGTGGAGCGCCTGCGTCGTGCCGGGCTTCGCTTCTCTCATGAAAAGGCGGCCAAGACGGGAAGCTCGCTCGCGGGCCTCACCTTCGTGATCACAGGCACACTGCCCTCTCTCACCCGTGAGCAGGCCCAGGTGTTGATCGAGGACGCGGGCGGAAAGGTAACTGATTCGGTGAGTAAGAAGACAAACTATCTGGTGGCTGGCCTCGAGGCCGGCTCCAAGCTGACCAAGGCGCAATCGCTCGGAGTACCCGTTTTGAGTGAAGAACAGTTGAGGAAAATGACCCTTGCATAAACTTTCTGTTTTGCTTCACTCCTGGGGACCGGGAGGGGCGTTTCTGCTGGCCTTGCTCGACTCGGCCGGAATTCCGCTGCCGGCCGGGGTGGACGCGCTCATCCTCTTGATCTCCGGCACCAATCGCGAATTGGCATGGGTTACCGCAACGGTCACCGTCGTTGGCTCCGCAATCGGGAGCATGCTGCTGTTCTCGCTCGCCCGCAAAGGCGGGCAGATGTATCTGGACCGGCACACCGCCACTCCCCGTTCCATCCGGCTGCGGGACTGGTTCAGCCACTACGGGCTGTTGACCGTATTCATCCCGGCCTTCATTCCGATACCGATGCCGCTGAAAGTGTTTGTGATCTCGGCCGGCGCGCTTGGCACAACCCCGCGTTCCTTTCTGCTGGTCATCCTGGCCGCTCGCATCCCGCGCTACTTTTGCCTCGCCTATTTGGGGAGTTATTTTGGTGTGGATTCACTTCCATGGCTGAGGTCTCACGTCTGGCAATTGACTGGCTTCGCCGGGCTCCTGTTTGCCCTCATGTTCCTGGTGGTCTGGATTTTGGAACGGCGGCGTCTTGCCGCTGTGACTTCAGCTACAATGACCGTGTGAACAACCTCACTCGACGCACTTTCCTGGCCTCTTCACTCGCTGCGCCTGCTTTCCTGCGCGCAGCCGGCAAATCTTCCGACGTCCGCATCGAACAGATCCGCCATAGCTACGAGGATTTCCTCTATCGCACGCCAATCAAATTCGGCGGCACTGAGGTGGACCGCGTCACTTTGCTCAATGTTGATGTGGTGGTGAGGACCGCCGGCGGCAAGACCGCCAAGGGCTTCGCATCCATGCCGCTCGGCAACGTCTGGGGATTTCCGTCCAAAGTGTTGAAATATGACCAGACGCTGGCTGCCATGAAGGCGCTCGCCGAACGGATCGTCAAAATTACCGGCGCATACAAAGAGTATGGACACCCGGTGGATCTCAACGTAGCTCTGGAGCCCCACTACTTGAAGGCTGCCGGTGAGGTCACGCGCGCCCTGAAACTGTCCGAACCCATCCCCAAGCTCTGCACCCTGGTCACTGCCAGTCCTTTTGACTCCGCGGTGCATGATGCGTTTGGCAAGCTCCACCAGCGCAGCGCCTATCAGATCTATGGGCCAGACCTCATGACCCATGACCTGTCCCACTATCTCGGGCCGGATTTCAAAGGAGAGTATCTGGATAAGTACGTCCTCAAAGCGCCGAAACCCCGCATGCCTCTTTATCATCTTGTGGGAGCCGTGGACGCCATCACCGAGGCCGACATCCGCAAGCGCGTGAACGACGGGCTGCCGGAGACTCTGCCGGAATGGATCCATCACAGCGGACTCACCCACATCAAAATCAAACTCAACGGCGAAGACCTGCAGTGGGACGTGGACCGCGTGGTGGCCGTGGACCGCACCACAACTGAAACGCAAGCCAAGCGTAAAGTGTCCCAGTGGTATTACTCCTGCGACTTCAACGAAAAGTGTCCCAACGTGGACTATTTGCTCGCGTTCATTCGCAAAGTGCAGGAGAAGACCAAGGCCGGTTTCGATCGCATTCAATACATCGAGCAGCCTACCAAGCGCGACCTCAAGGCGGACCGCGCCAATGTCATGCACCAGGCCTCCAAGATCCGGCCGGTGGTCATCGATGAGTCGCTCACCGACCTCGAGAGCCTGCTGCTGTCCCGCGAAATGGGCTACACCGGCGCTGCCCTCAAAGCCTGCAAAGGACAAGCCCAGGCCATGCTCATGGCCGCCGCCGCCCAAAAGTACAAGATGTTTCTCTGTGTGCAGGATCTCACCTGCCCCGGAGCATCCTTGATTCATTCGGCCGGCTTGGCCGCGCATGTCCCGGGCGTTGCCGCTATCGAGGCAAACTCGCGCCAGTACGTCCCTGCCGCCAATAAAGCGTGGGAACAGAAATTCCCAGGAATTTTTGATGTGAGAGATGGATGGATCCGCACAGGACAGCTCGATAAATGGGGGCTCAGCGCGGTGGCGTGATTTATGCGCGCAGGAAGCGGCCGGGTCTCAGCGATAGACGTCGGATCGGTGACGCACTCGAACCACGACGATCTCCGTGGGTCGCGCCAGGAAGATAACCCGATGGTCACCAATTCGAAGCCGGGAATAACCCTGCCATTCACCGGCTAGCCTCTTTACATCGCCTTCGCCCGTATCCCCATATCGAGTGAGCGCCCAGAGAATCCGAATTGCCGTTTCCCGCTCAACAGCCCGCAACTCAGCCCGAGCAGATTCAGGCCAGAGAAACTTCATCGCAACCCGAACTCTCGGAGCACCTCATCATGGGAGACTGTTCGGCCTGTTCGAAGATCGTCCTGCGCTCTGGCGATTGCCGCCGCATCTCCGGTGGTGACTGGTTCGTCGTCAGGCGCCGCCGCAAGGGCTGTCTTGTAGGCAGGGTTGTTGGCGAGGTTCTCCAACAACTGCTGCGCGGCGGGGAGATCCGCGTCAGGAATCCGGTCGAGCAATTGATGTAGCAATTCGCGTGTCATAGGGACACCTGCTTCCTAGAGTAGTGGAAATCCGACGGCCCTGCCCGTGTAAGGAGGGAGCCGGCTCTATTGTTCGCAAGTCCTCGCGTTCCTTTCATACACGCCATAGAGGGTCGCTCAACAACATTTCCCGAGCCAGGGTCAGCCATTCGGTGGCCTCCGATTCGACATTGGCAATAGCTTCCTGTCGAGTTGGAGTCGTTCGCGGCGCCATCGGCCACCTCCAGCACCTCGGCTATAAACGCCTACTCTTCACAACTCCAATAGGGGATGATCTCGTACTTTGTTATTCAGCCTCTCCAGCCAGTCTATGCAATAAGGAAATGAAGTTCCGCATTGTCCTCGAA
>JAENWC010000479.1 GCA_016650235.1 Terriglobia bacterium | reverse complement strand
TGCCGCTCAGCGTTTCTTTCCGGATGCGCAGCGCGACGGGTGAATCGACGGCAATCAAGATCGGCCCACAAAATCCGCGATCGCGCCAGCTACTTCGCCGCACTTCTCGATTGGCAACATGTGCGTTTCCCTTTCGAAGAGATGGATTTGGGCACCGGGAATCAAGCCGGCTGTCTCCTCGGAGGCTCTACGGTCGAACAATTGATCCGCCGTACCTCCGATGACGAGTGTCGGGCTTACAATCCGTCTGCCGTACGCAGCGTTGTCTTTGAAATCCGGTCCAAACAGTTGGCGGTAGTCGCGCAGGATCGCAGCCGGGTCCCGGAAATCAGCGGCCAGCCGGTTTCCAGCCTTCCAAAGCTTGAGCCGCAAAAGCCAGTTGTACCAGGGTCTGCGGAACAGCAGGGCGTTTTCGCGTACGAGGGTTTGGAAGTCCCCTCGTTCCAGCGCCTCGAATTGGCGTTCCATCATTCGCCACCCGCCGGGCGAGAAACGGTGCGCCGAGACCAGCAGCACCAAGCGCCTGACCAACTCCGGATGCTGGGCTGCGAATCGCATGGCCACGAAGCCGCCAAAAGAGATCCCCATCAGAACATCGGGCGGCGTACGGATGGCGAGTGCCATGTCCCGCACGATCTCTTCGAAGCTAGAGCCGGCGTATCCCAGAATCGTGAACTTATGTCCTGGAAGCAGTCGTGCAACCTGACGCGCGTAACGTCCGGGGTCCGGAGTCTTGTCGAGACGCCTAAAAAGGGCATTGCCACCGAAGAAGACAACCGCTTCTCGCTGGCCGGACCCGCCGCGAATGTACGGCACTCCGTCTCCGAGCAAACCGGTTTCAACGTTCGTCATCTTCTAACGTGTCCATACGAGTGAACTGCCTCCCTTAGCCTACAGCAGCATTGGCTGCCGAAATGTCGATAACTCGCGTGAAACGCGTAGCGCATATTTTTCCGGCGCGAGGTCCCGAGTGTTTTCCTTGACAGCAACTGACCGTGTTATCCTGCGCATGCAAGCTGATTTCTATTACAAGTTAAGCTTCCCAAAATATTCATGACCACTGTTTTCAAAGACAAAGAACTCGTGGTGCCACCAAGTATTCGACGCCAGGCCGGCATCAAGCAAGGCGACAGGCTGGAGTTCAAGGTCTCCGGTGGCGTGATTACTATTCTTCCGAAGCTGCCCAACGCGGATGACGAATATACTCCTGAACTGCGCAAAATCATTGATGCTCAGCTCGCGGAGTCGGAGGAAGATATAAAACAAGGCCGAGTCTATGGGCCTTTCGAGACTCTCGCGGAACTCGAACGCTCACTACGAGAGACTACCAAGGAGTTCAAAAAATCATCTAAACGATCCACCCGCCGATGAAGATTGTTCATACCAGAACGGCGCGCACAGCGTTTAATGAAGCTCTCCTGCCAGAATCCAAACGGCTTTCTTAAAGCAAACAGATTTCCTCAAAGAAAATCTCCACCACCCATCATTACGCGCCAAGAAATACAAAGGTGCCAAAGATACCTGGCAGGCTCGGGTCAACGACGACTGGCGTTTCTTTTTCAAGATTATGGATGACGCCTACATGATCACCGGCATCTGCCCGCATCCGAAATGAACGTCTAGCCTTTCAGACGCCGCCAACACAACAGACAAGCGGCTATGTTTCAGTCCCCTTCGCGAAGGGGCTCCGAGCAAACCGGTTTCAACGTTCGTCATCTTCCAACGTGTCCATTCGAGTGAACAACCTCCCTTAGCCTACAGCAGCTTTGGCTGCCGAAATGTCGATAACTCGCGTGAAACGCGTTTAGCGTAGAGTTTTCCGGCGCGAGGTCCCTCCGGGTAGTGTCTGAACGCGCGCACTCTCTGACCTCCTCAAAATCCAACAACTCCGCCTCAAAAGCTCAGTCCGGTACAATAGCCAAGTGGAAACCCCTAACCCGGCGCGTGCCGAGGTAGAAGTACGAGTGAGCTTCTTGGCGTCCGCCTTTGCGTCGTCGCGTCTTTGCGTGAGACCGTTCCAACCAAAAGTGGGGCACTCCGTGGAAGGCCCATCGGAGGCCGTGGGTAGAGATGTGGAGGTACTACAGTGAGCGAGCGTTCGCCCCTTCCGAAAGATCCCTCCGGACTACTGCGCCAATTGGGCATTATCAGCGCCACGGCGTTGGTGGTTTCGAACATGATCGGGACCGGTATTTTCACCACCACCGGATTCCTTGCCGGAGACTTCGGACGCACGGACCTGGTGTTGTATATCTGGCTGTTGGGGGCCGTATGCGCTTTGCTGGGCGCATTTTGTTACTCCGAGTTGGGGGTCAATTTTCCAAGCTCTGGCGGCGAATATGTCTACTTGACGCAAGCCTATGGACCGATGTGGGGCTTCCTCACCGGGTGGGTGTCGTTTTTTGCCGGCTTTTCGGCTCCCATTGCATTCGCCGCGCTCGCGTTCTCTGACTACCTCGGCTATTTCTGGCCCGGCCTCAAGCAGGCCAACGCGCAGTTCACCGTTGGCTCCGGCGACTGGACGTTCAAGGTTGGTGGAGCACAGGCCTGCGCATCCGCGCTGGTGGCGGTCTTCACCATCATCAATCTCTTCGGCATCAAGCTGGTTGCGCCGCTGCAGAATTTTCTCACCGCCACCAAAATCGCTGTCATTCTGGGATTCGTGTTCTTTGGGTTGAGCGCCGGGACGGGCAGTTGGGACCATTTCTCGATGGACACCGCGCGCACCACTACCACGCCGCTGGCCTCTCAGTTCGCCATCAGCTTGTTCTTTGTGTACGTGGGCTACAGCGGATGGAACGCGGCCACTTATGTGGCCGAGGAACTCAAGCAGCCGGCGCGCACGCTGCCAATCGCGCTGGCGGCCGGCACGGGCCTTGTGGCGCTGCTGTACGTAGGCTTGAACGTGGTGTTCATCTACGCGGTGCCGCTGGAAAAAATGAAGGGCGTGATTGCAATTGGCTCGCTCGCCTCGGCCAGCCTGTTCGGCCCCGCCGTCGCCGGGATTTTTTCAGCGCTCATGGCCCTGTCGCTGGTCTCCACAGTGAACGCAATGGTGACCATCGGACCGCGCGTTTATTACGCCATGGCGAAAAATGGAGTGTTTTTTCAACTCGCGGCTCGTGTGCACGAGAACTGGCGCACGCCCGTGTGGGCGATTCTGGCGCAGGGGCTCTGCGCGATGATCATGACGTTCACGCCATTTCCGTCTCTGTTCTTTTACATCGGATTTATTTTGAATTTCTTTGCCAGCATGTCGGTGGCATCGCTGTTGATCTTCCGCAAGCGGCCGGGCTGGCAAAAGCTGCGCGTGGTCAGTTTTGCCTATCCGTTGGTTCCGGTCTCGTTTCTGATCGTGGGTATTTGGATGACGCTGTTCGGCTTGACGTTGCGGCCGTTTCTTTCGGCAATCGCCATTCTGACAGTGCTGACCGGGGCCTTGGTTTATCACCTCTGGCTCAGGCCCAAAGGAGCGGGTGTATAAACGTCATGCCTGTGCTTCTGGATGGAAAAAAGATACGCGACGAGATTCTGGCGGAGCTGCGGCCGCGCGTGGAAGCGCTGGCACTGGCGGCTCGGACGCCTGGCCTGGCAGTGGTGTTGGCTGGCGGCGATCCGGCCTCGGCCATCTATGTGAAGAACAAAATCAAGGCCTGCGGCGAGTTGGGGATATCGAGCGTGCACCTGACGCCTCCGGAGACCGTCACCACGGACGAATTGCTCGCAATGGTGGCCCAACTGAATGCGCGGCCCGATATCGACGGCATTCTCGTGCAGATGCCGCTTCCCAAACACGTGGACGCGCATCGTATTCTGCTCGCCGTCGCGCCGGACAAGGATGTGGACGGGTTCCACCCCTGCAACATTGGCAACATGGTGAGCGGGAACCCGGGACCAAGGCCCTGCACACCTTCTGGTGTGATGGAGTTGCTGCGCCGCTACCGCATCGCGATCGCCGGTAAGAGGGCCGTAGTGGTGGGGCGCAGCGACATCGTCGGCAAACCGATGGCCATGCTGCTGCTGCATGCGCATGCCACGGTGACCATCTGCCATTCCAAGACGGTGGATCTGGCGGCGGAGTGCCGCCGCGCCGATATTCTGGTGGCGGCCATCGGACGGCCTGCGCTCATCCGCGGAGACTTTATCAAACTTGGCGCGACGGTGATCGATGTGGGCATGAACCGGTTGGACACGGCCGCGCAAGTGGAGGCGATTTTTCCGGACAACCAGGAAAAACAGCAGGAGTTTCTACGCAAAGGAAGCTTGTTGCTGGGAGACGTGCATCCGCTGGAGACCGCGCACGCCGGCGCGGTAACTCCGGTGCCTGGAGGCGTGGGCCCGCTCACCATCGCCATGCTGATGGCCAACACCGTTGCGAGCGCCGAGCAGCGGCTGGGTCGCGCCCCGGTTCCATGATGCTGCGCGTAGGGCTCACTGGCGGCTATGCCACCGGCAAATCGTTTATCGGCGATGAGCTGCGCCGGCTCGGGTGCCATCTGATTCGTGCCGATGAGTTGGGCCACCTCACCTTGGCGCCTGGCGGCGAGGCCTACCATCCTGTGATCGCGGCTTTCGGCCGGAGTATTCTGAAAGAGGACGGCTCCGTGGACCGGCAACGGCTGGGCCATGTTGTGTTTCATGATCCGGCGCGGCTGGCGGTGTTGAATTCGATTGTCCACCCGGTCGTGTTCCGGCGGCAGGATGAGTGTATGCGCCAATACGAGGCCCAGGATCCGAACGGGATTGCAGTGGTGGAGGCGGCGATCATGGTGGAGACAGGCAGCCACGGAAAGTATGAAAAGTTGATCGTCGCAACTTGCACATTGGACCAGCAGGTGGAGCGCGCGATGCGGCGGGACGGCTTAACCCGTGAGCGTGTGCTGGAACGCATTGCGCGTCAATTGCCGCTTGCCGACAAAGTCAAGCTGGCCGATTTCGTGATCGACACATCGGGCAGTAAAGAGGAAACGCTGCGCCAGACGCGCGACGTCTTCCAAAGTTTGAGGAGTTATCGGAAATGAAAATGCGCACCCTCTTGCTGGCCGCATTGCTGGCCAGCGGTTTTCTCTTTTTTACTTCGAGCCCGAAGCTGTCCCCAACGCGGTGGGGGAGTGGCGCCCTGGGGTCGGCGCTTTGGTCCGGGCCTGATGTGGCGCACTCGGCCGGGCTCGGTGCCGATGAGCTGAGCAATATCGATATTTACAAGCGCGCGCACATGGCGACGGTGAACATCACCTCAACGGTGTACCGGCGCGACTTTTTTTTCAATATTTACCCGGCCAAGGAGTCGGGATCGGGATTCCTGGTGAATGACGAAGGCTTGATTGTGACCAACAATCACGTGGTGAGCGGATCGGCCAAACTGCAGGTGACTTTGGCGGACCAGTCGCGCTACGAGGCGCAGATCCTGGATCGCGACCAGTCCAATGACCTTGCCTTGATTCAGATCACGCCCAAGACCAAGATCATTCCTTTGTCGCTGGGGGATTCCGACAAGATCCAGGTGGGGCAGAAGGTGTTGGCCATTGGAAATCCGTTCGGTTTGTCCGGAACGCTGACCACGGGCGTAATCAGTTCCCTGGGCCGTGACATCCGGGACGAGTCGGGGATGGTTCTGGAAGGGATGATGCAGACCGATTCGGCCATCAATCCCGGCAATTCGGGCGGACCGCTGCTGGATTCGCAAGGAAACGTGGTCGGCGTCAATACGGCCATCTATGGTCCCGGCGGGAATATCGGGATCGGGTTCGCCATGCCCATCAACCGCGCCAAAGCGATGATGGACGCCTTCCAATCCTCGAAGAAGCATGGGCGGCCGACGCTGGGCGTAACGGGCGTGTATGTGTCTGGCGACCTGGCCGAAGCGCTGGAATTGCCCGCGCGCGGAGGGATGCTGGTCTACGAAGTGACGCCGGGCTCGCCGGCCCAGGCGATTGGCATGCGGGGCGCGCGCCGCTGGGGCTACATAGGGAACACGGAGATCGGGATCGGGGGCGATTTGATCATGGCCATTGATGGGAAAGCGGTGGAGGGTCCGAACACAATCCGGAGCGTGGTCATCCGTAAGAAGCCAGGCGATAAGGTGGAGTTGACGCTCTTCCGCGAAGGGCGGACGCTCAAATTGAACGTAGCACTGTCAACCGCGCGTTCGGAAGCCCTGTAGAATGGTGTAAGCACGCAATGCGTTTTAAACTCTCCGGTTTACTGTCCGCCCTTTCTCTGCCCAGCCTTCTTGTGGTGGTGAATTGGGCCATGCCTCCGCAGGCCGCCAAGCCGGTTGCCGCTTACCGTTTTGCTTCGCGTTTTGATGGCCTTGTCCAACCGCTGCTGGCTAAGAGCTGCCTGCCGTGCCATAACGACCGCCTGGCATCGGGCAGTTTGGACTTGGCCCCGTACGCCGCCGCCAGTTCAATCGTCGAGCACCGGGAAGGGTGGGAACGGATCCTGCACAAGATCCGGACCGGCGAGATGCCTCCCAAGGGCCTGCCCCGGTTGACCCAGGAGCAAGTGAGCGAGTTGATGCGCTTTGTGGAGACTGAGTTTGAACGCGCCGACCGTAATGTGAAACCGGACCCCGGCCGTGTCACGGCGCGGCGCATGAACCGGAATGAATACTCCAATACCATCCGCGATCTGCTCGGCGTTGAGTTCCGCGCGGAAAAGGATTTTCCCACCGATGATTCCGGGCACGGCTTTGACAATATCGGTGATGTGCTGACCATTTCTCCGGTGCTGATGGAAAAGTACATTGCAGCCGCGGAAAGGATCGCCTCGCGCGCCATTGGCGCGGACCCTTTGCCGAAGCCGATTGATTCCGAATACCACATGAAGGACAAGACCGTCCGGCGGCTGGATGCGAGCACGATTGAGGCGACGCACCGGGTCGAATTCGACGGCGAATACACCGTGCGGATCGGGCTGCCTGGGGAACGCTCCGCCGATGCCAAGCCGGTGACGATGGGCTTTTGGATGGATGGCAAGCTCCTGCACAGTAAGCTGGTGGAGACCAAGCCCTCGGGGCTGGTCTACTTCAATCCATATTCCGAAGAGGAGCTGCGGTTGTATCTGCCCGAAGGCGATCACGTGTTTCGCGCGGGATTCGTGGACGATGAGTTTGTCAAGACGCTGCAAGGCAAGGAACTCTACAGCGACAAGAAGAATAAGTTCCTGAACATGATCAAGTTCATCGGACCGTTTGCCTCGACTGTGGACAAGCCCAGCCGGAAAAAGATCCTTACCTGTGATGTGGCCTCCCTTGGACAGGCGTGCGCGGAGAGGGTCATCGGGACCTTGGCGCGGCGCGCCTACCGCCGCCCGGTGACCAAGCCCGAAGTGGCTTCGCTGATGAAGTTTTACAGATTGGCCCAGGCCGAGGGGCAGAACGCGGAGCAGGGAATTCAATTGGCGATCCAGGCGATGCTGGTGTCGCCGCACTTCTTGTTCCGCGTGGAGAGGGATCCGGATCCGAATGATGCGGCGCGAGTGCATCCGGTGAGTTCGCTGGAGCTGGCTTCGCGGCTGAGCTATTTTCTATGGAGTTCCATGCCGGATGAGGAATTGCTGGCTCTGGCCGAGTCGGGAAGGTTGAAGACGCCGGCAGTATTACAGGCGCAGGTGACCAGGATGCTGGCCGATGAGCGGTCGGCCGCGTTTGCGGGCAACTTTGCTGGACAATGGCTCGAGACGCGCAACCTGGATTCGATCAAGCCGGATCCGCAAAAGTTCCCGGATTGGGGGCCGGAGTTGCGCGAGGCGATGAAGGCGGAGACGCGGCTGGTGTTTGACTTTGTGTTGCGGGAGAACCGGCCCCTGTCGGATTTCCTGAACGGTAACTACACATTCCTCAACGAGCGTCTGGCAAAGCATTACGGGATCAGCGGCGTGGCGGGGCCCGGCTTCCGCCGCGTGGAACTCGCTACCGATCAGCGGGGAGGAATCCTGAGTCATGCCAGCGTGCTGACGGTTTCGAGCTATCCCACCAGGACCTCGCCGGTGATTCGCGGCAAGTACGTGCTGCAGAATTTGCTCGGCGCGCCGCCGCCGGATCCGCCGGCTGACGTTCCGGCGCTGGATGAGGAAGCGGTGGGCACCACGGGGTCCTTGCGGCAGCAGTTGGAGAAGCACCGCTCCAATGCGGTTTGCGCCTCCTGCCACAGCCGGATGGATGTGCTGGGATTCGGTTTGGAGAACTACGATGGAATCGGGAAATGGCGCACGATGGACGGCAAATTCCCCATCGATGTGAGCGGGACTTTTCCGAACGGGAAGTCCTTCTCCACACCCGCTCAGATGCGGATCCTGCTCATGGAGGAGCTTCCGGACTTCGCCCGCTGCATGACGGAGAAAACTTTGACATACTCTTTGGGTAGGGGCCTGGAGCGGTATGACCGGCGGACAGTGGACGGGATTACACGGAAGCTGGCCGCGGATGGATACCGTTTCCAGACGTTGATTCACGAAGTGGTGCGAAGCTTGCCGTTCCAAAGCCGCCGCGGTGAAGCAGCGCGTGAGGATAAGGTAAAGAGGGAGGCTGCACGTCGATGATCACAGGCAAGAAACTATCCCGGCGCACATTGTTGCGGGGACTGGGAACCAGCGTGGCGCTGCCGTTTCTGGACGCGATGACGCCGGCGATGGCCTCCAGCAGCGTGCCTGGCAAGGCCCCGGTGCGTATGGGGTTCGTCTACGTTCCCAACGGCATGGACATTCGCCATTGGAACCTGGATCACGAAGGCAAACTGGGTGAGTTGTCGCGCATCATGAAGCCGCTGGAACCTTTCCGCCAGGACATTACCGTGTTGGGGAACCTGACTCACAACTCCGGCCGGCCGTTGCTGGACGGCGCGGGCGACCACGGACGCTGCTGCGGATCATACTTGACGGGCATTCAGGTGCGAAAGTCGGCGGTTGATATCAGAGCCAGCGTATCGTGCGACCAGATTGTAGCCAACAAGATCGGTCACAAGACCCGGTTTCCGTCCCTGGAGTTGGGTCTGGAGGATGCGCGGCAGGCGGGGGATTGCGACTCGGGGTACTCTTGCGCCTACACCAACAACTTGGCCTGGAGAAACGAAACACAACCGCTCCCGCCGGTGCTGGACCCGCGCGCCTTATTCGAACGGCTGTTTGGAAACGGCGTCGTGCTCAGCCCCGAGGCGCGCGCATTGCAGTCGAAGTACCGCCGCAGCATTTTGGACTTTGTGACCGAGGATACGCGGAAATTGCAATCCGATCTTGGTCCCACCGATAAGCGGAAGCTGGAGGAGTACCTGTCCTCCATCCGCGAGATTGAACGGCAGATAGAGAAAGCGGAGAAGGACAACGCGCAGATTGATCCTGGAATGCCCAAGCCGTACGGCGTTCCGGCTGATTTTGCCGAGCATTTCAAATTGATGAGCGACATGCTCACGGTGGCCTTGCAAGCGGATCTGACGCGTGTGTTCACGTTCCTGGTAACGCGGGAAGGCACGTCGCGGTCCTATCGCGAGATCGGGATCGCGGACGGCCATCACCCGCTGACGCACCACCGGAACGATCCGGCGCTGATGGAGAAGGTAACGCAGATCAACACCTACCACGTGAAGCAGTTTGCCGGCTGGCTGGAAAAACTGAAGTCGATTCGCGAGGGCGATGCGACGCTTCTGGACAACTCGATGATCGTGTACGGCGCCGGGTTGGCGGACGGCAACCGGCACAATCATGAGGACCTGCCGACGCTGATTGCCGGGCGCGGCGGTGATAACTACATCAAGCCGGGCCGCCGGATCAATTACCGCCGTGAGACTCCAATGTGCAACCTGTTCCTGACCATGATGGACCGTATGGGCGCGCACGAGGAGTATTTCGGGGACTCGACCGGGCCAGCCGAAGGTCTGAATTTGAGCTAGTGGGACACCACATTGTTTAAGCGCGGGCTCGGGCGGCTAGATAATCCTTAACCGCCTCCGTCAGGGCTGGCATGGGTGTGATCCCGGCCTTTTCCAGCTTCCCGTTGGACAAAGCCGAATAG
>JAENWC010000478.1 GCA_016650235.1 Terriglobia bacterium | reverse complement strand
GGGAGTCCTTCGGGGGATGTGGAAGAGTTGGGCAGTCCCAACAGGAACGAAGCCAGCGCATAGCCGGATTCGTTGCCGCTGAAGCCGAGGGCGCCCTCTTCCACATTGGCCGCGCCGCGCTCCATCGTGATGTAGTAGATTTCGCCGCCAACCTTGATATTGTGCCTTGATATTGTGCTTGCCCCGGAACAACGACAGGTGGTCGCCGATCTGCACGGTATCCATGTTGTCGTAACCGTTCCCGTTGGTGTTTTCGCCTACCGGGAACGGAAGACCGTTGAGGCGGGGAAGACCGTGTTCACGTGTCGTCAGCTTCCGGTTGGCATCCGAGAATACCCGGAATTGTCCGATGCCGAGCGTGTCCATATCGAAGGATGTGTTGTCGGTGCGGGGGTTCCTGGTGATGTCGTCGGAGGTGTTAAAACCGACGCGCAACTCGTTAATCGTGGAAGGACCAAATGTGTGTATCCACTGCGTGGCCAGGTTGGTCACCTTGGAGTCGACAAACACCGGGAGGAACGGGTTGATGTTATTCCTTTCCAGGTCGGAGCGGTCCCAGGCCAGCCGGCCGAAAACCCGGTCCTTGTCGTTAAAGTGATGGTCGATCCGGGTGAAATAGGTGCGGGCCTTAATCGGCTGCGGAACCCCGCCTGTGGCGTTGAAGTCGAACGGGTCGGCTTGCCGGAATTGAGCCTTCGGGACGTAGGTGTTCAAGATGTTCAATGCGCCCGGATGCAGCCGCGAGGCGGGGAGCATATTGTTCGGAAAAGGGACGCCGGTATACGGGTCAAAAATGATGGTGGGGTTGCGCAACGCGGTGCTCCCTGCAATGGGAGTGGGACGGAGGATTTCCGAGAAGTCGCCGCGGCGGAAGGTGTCCAACCCGAAGTTGGCGTTCTGGACCGACGTTATGCGGTCGAGGCGGTATTCCATGTTGAACGCCCAGAAAGTCTTGTTCTTGCCGTTTCGAAAGGGCCTCGGGGATGAATTGATAGCCGTCTTTCTTTCCATCAGCGGGCAAGCCGAAGCTCAAAATCCATTTAAAGGAGAATTGAGTCAAGGGTTATCACTCATGTTGTTCACCAAGGAGCTTAAGCTGGCCGCCGTGCGGCGGTTGGAGCAGGCCGGGCCGGGCGATGCCTTCCTCAACGGAAAGCAGCGCCGGCCGAAGGTGGTATTGCCGGGCAGGCGTAGCTCTGCTTAAAAGATCTGGACGCCTATGATGCCGCCGAATAGGCGATTCGCATCCTCCGTTACAACCACTCGGCAAGGACGTGCTGACGCCCAGCACGGCTCATCGCTCCACATTGTTGAGACCCTGGTTGGGAAGATGGCGCGTACGTGCTTGAGCCACATTCGGGTGGCATCCTGTGGAAGCACTGCACGGCCAAATCCTGCGCGGGATAGCGGAACTGAATGCCACGCCGGTGGTTCAACGATGAAAAAGTTCGACATCTTGCCCTTCAACTGAGGTGGGCATGTTTTCATGAAACGATATATTGGAATGAGCCCAATGCGAACCCTTGCCCCACTTCTTCTGGCCACACTCCTCCTCGGATGCGCCCCGGACAAGACTGCCGAAAAGAAGACCGCGCCGGCGCCCGCTCCCGTCAAACCACCCGGCCTCTACAAAGTGAAGGTCGCTACCTCCAAAGGCGACTTCGTCATCGAAGTTCATCGCGACTGGGCCCCGCAGGGCGCAGATCACTTCTTTGAACTCCTCCAAACCCGCTTCTATGATGGCGTTCGCTTCCATCGCGTCGTGCGAGGCTTCGTCTGTCAATTCGGTATCAACGCCAACCCAAAGCTCCAGCAGATCTGGGGCTCGGCATCCATCCCCGACGATCCCGTCAAACAGAAGAACAAGAGAGGCACCATCAGCTATGCCAAACTCGGCCCCAACTCGCGCACCACCCAGATCTTCATCAACCTTGCCGACAACGCCTTGCTCGACTCCACCGGCTTCGCTCCCATCGGCAAAGTGGTCGAAGGCATGGACGTGGTCGGCAAACTCTACTTCGCCTACGGTGAGGTTGCCCCGCGCGGAGGCGGACCCGACCCAACCCAGATCGAACTTCGCGGCAACGTATACCTCGACCGCTCCTACCCGCGCCTGGATTCCATCCTCCGCGCTACCTTGGAAACACCGTCACCAAAAGCGATAAACTAGGACCATGCAAAGACGTACCTTCCTGCAAAGCTCCGCAGCCGCGCTCGGCATCAGTTCCAGCGCTCTGGCCGCCACCGAAATGCCAACTGTCACGCTTGGCAAGAGCGGACTCAAGGTCTCCAAATTTTGCCTCGGCGGCTATCACATGGCCGTTCAAGGTGAGGAGAACGGCGTGCGCATCATCCACCGCGCCATCGATCTCGGCGTCACATTCCTGGACAGCGCTCACAAGTATCACGACGGCCGGAGCGATGAGGTTTACGGCAAGGCGCTCACCGAAGGCCGCCGCCACAAGGTCATCCTCATGTCCAAGGCTCACTTCCGCGACAGGGACGCAGCCATGCGCCAGCTCGAGGAGACCCTCAAGCGCATGAAGACCGATTACCTCGACCTCTGGCAGTGCCACGAGGTCAGCAAGCATGAAGAGGTGGACAAGATCTTCGGCCCCAACGGGTCGCTGGAAGCCTTCGTCAAGGCGAAGAAGGAAGGCAAGGTCCGCCATATTGGGTTCACCGGCCATCACGACTTTACCGTTCACCAGCGTTTGCTGGACGGCTTCGACGGCTGGGAAACCGTGCAGTACCCGGTCAACCTGATTGACCCGCACTACCTCAGTTTTATCAACAACTTTCTGCCCAACGCGCGCAAGAAGGGGCTTGGCCTGATCGCCATGAAGTCTAACGCCATCGGCAACATCACCAAGAACCGCATCGCCAGTATCCCGGAGTGCCTCCGCTTCACGCTGAGCCACAATATCGATGCCTTGGTGTCGGGCGTGCAGACCGTGCAGGAACTCGACGAGAATGTCCTCACCGTCAAGACCTTCCAAAAGATGAGTCCTAAGGAGATCACTTCCCTGCTGGACCGCACGAAACAGGGTCCAACCGGCAGCAAGGTGGAAACCTACAAAAAGCCCGAGGCCGGCGCGCGCCACCGGCTCCATCACGACGGTGAATCAGCCTAAGGGCAAATGAATATTTGTTGTTTAAGGCTTGCTAAAAGAACAAGCGTAAACCGATCTGCACCTGCAACGGGGTCCCTACCTGTGCATTGTTCCGGTCATAAGTGGCATCCGGCATCCGAAGCCGCAGGAAGCGCGGATCTACTGGAACCGGCTGTCCGTTCGTTCCGATGCCGAGCCCGTAGGTGCCCCCAAACAGTCCGCCATTAACGCCGGAAAAGGCTACGTTGTCGATGTTGAACAGGTTGAAAAACTCCGCCGAGAACTGCACCTTGCGGGTCTCGCCCAGTCCGAAGCTCTTCAGCACACGCAGGTCGTTTCCAATCACTTTGCGGTTTCGGAATGAGTTGCGTTCCAGCGAGACGCCTGGGGCCGAGTAGGGGCGGTCATTGGTCCCGAACTCCTCGTTGGTGTCAGCGCCGGTTACCGGATTCACGGGTTGTCCGCCCCGCGCGCGCAAAGATCCCGACACTTCGAACCCGAGGGGCAGCGCATAAACGAAGTAGCTGGTGAACTGATGCCGGATGTCGATCCGCGAGAAACTGTATTCCCCGCGGAAGTTGGAAGGATCGGCGTAATTAAACCCGGTGACGTCACGCTCGGTGTCATCATCGGAGTAGTTCTGGGCCCAGGTGTAGAATGCGCCAAGCTGCAACTTCTTGGCGCGGTACTGGGTGGAAAAAGTGAACGACCGGAACATGGATCGCGCGGAGCTCTCACG
Organism: Terriglobia bacterium; assembly: GCA_016650235.1. Taxonomy (GTDB): domain Bacteria; phylum Acidobacteriota; class Terriglobia; order Bryobacterales; family Bryobacteraceae; genus VFZE01. Next base: position 4,862 of record JAENWC010000478.1, on the reverse strand, counting down.
AACCGTAATGCTGCTCAACGAGGGGAGAGGCCGCAGGATACCGGTTTGGAGGCCGTAGCTGGGGCGTAGCGAAGCGTCGTTGGCCTTGACGAACGGCGGCGGCAGATTGTAGTCCCGGTTGCGTTCCAGGTTCACCGTGTTCACAAGATTGAACTGGCCGCCAATCACAAGATTACGCACAACCTCGGACTCCATTCCGACGCCGGTTTGGAACGAGCGTGGGTTCCGGAAATCAGTGGGCATCGCAATCAGGGCCGCGCCAGCGAATGGGTCGAGCGTGGCGCCCAGAGCCAGTGCCGACGCTCTTTGCACCGTCTCGAGCGGAATCACGGGCAACGCGCCGAGCGGCGACCTGTTCAGATCCACTCCTACCGCCGCCAGTTGCTGATAAACGGTCTGCGTGGCCGTGGGGCTCAGCGTGATGGAAACGTCGCCTGCCGGCAGGCGGAAATTGTTGGTGGGGCCGGCCATCAGTACCAACGGCGTGGCGGCGTAGAACATGCCAGCGTGGCCGCGCACCACGGTGCGGTAGGATCCCGGCTTGGGCGTCCAGGCGAAACCGATCCGGGGCATGATCTGTCTGGTGCTGTCCGGGATGGTGGCCGGATCGAGTGCCGATCCATTCGGGAAACGAAATCCTTTGACGGTGTTTAAGAGGGCGGTATTGGTTGTCTCCGGCGATGGATTGAACTGGCCTTCCCAGCGCAGGCCGAAATCGAGCGACAGATTCGAGCGCAGCCGCAAGCTATCCTGTACAAATACAGCTGCTTGCGTCATATTGAAGGCGGCTGTCATGTTGCCGAGTTGACGGGAATAGGTCACCGATCGGTCGTCAAACCGGTTGCGCCCTGGACTCACCGATAAGATCCGGAGTAGTGTGTCCACGTTTGGGCCGACAACGGTGAATCCGCCATATTGGTTTAATCCGAACACCTGCGAGGCCGAAACAAGACTGTAGTCGAAGCCAACCTTGATCGTGTGCGCGCCGCGTGTCAACGAGAGTGAATCGCTGATCTGAATACGCAGGTCGTCTTGTGTTGCGGGCAGGAAGTTCCGAGCGCCAAAGTATCCAATGGTACGGAAGTCCACTTGCGGCGATTCGGAATTGGACAAGCGCGGACGCAATTCATAGGTTCCGGTAAATCGCAGATCGTTCAGCACAGTGGGCGAGAATAGATGCGTGTACTGTGCCGTGCCGGTATGGGTGCGGTCTTTCTCGGTGCCGTCATTGGAAATCGCGCGGTTGGTGAACGGGCTCAGCGCCGAGTTCACCGATGCCGCGTTTACCCCTGTGCCATCGCTCACGTTGTAGCGAAGTGTGAGTCGTTGGCCCCCCGCCGTTTGATAGTCGCCCCGGGCGGTGAAGGCGAGCGCGTCGTTGGTTTGTGTGAAGCCTTTCTCCTCGCCCTTGAGAAAATTGAGCGCCTCCGCCGTGTCCACTGCCGGTGACTTGTCAACCAATTGCGTAAACAGCACCCGGCGGGGCGTCGAGGCATCCTGCCGCTAGAATGCGGTAAAGAAGAAAAGCTTGTCTTTCTTGATAGCGCCGCCTACCGATCCTCCCCACTGGTGCTGCGTTTCCAATGCCGCGATCTGTTGTACTGGATCCTTCGCTCCCAACTCCTTGTGCCGCAATTGATAAAACGCGTCGCCATGGAACTGGTTGGAGCCCGATTTGGTGATTGTGTTGAGCACGCCGCCGGTGGAACGGCCGTACTCGGGCGAGTATCCGGTGATCACTACCTGAAACTCCTGGATCGCGCCTTGCGGAACGGTAAACGCAAAGCTGGCTCGCTCACCGCCTCGAATCCCGCCGAAGAAGGGCTGGTTGTAATCGGCGCCGTCCAGCATCACGTTGGCATTGATCCCGCGCTGGCCGGCAAAAGAGAGCTGGCGGCGTTGCGGGTCCACCTGCACAGTCGGCGTAAGCACCGCCAAATCATGGAACCGCCGGCCGTTAATGGGCAGCTTATTGATCGTCTGCTGATTGATTGTCGTGGCCGGCGCCGGCAGCGCGACGTTCATCAGAGATGCGCCCCCATCTATGGTGGTCACTGTAGCTGAAGCCTGTAAAGCGATATCCACACCCAACGACATACCCACGTTTAGATACACGCCTTCCACTTTTGCCTGCGCAAAGCCGGCGCTTTCCGCCGTTAATTCATAACTGCCCGCATCCAGCAGCACAGCGCGGTACAGGCCGGTGGCATTCGTGATCAGCTCGCGCGTGAGCCCTGTCCCGGTGTTCCTGATCTTCACTTTGGCATTGGGAACCACGGCCCGGTTGGCATCAAAAACGGTACCGGAAATCTGGGCTTTGTTTCCGTCCGACTGGGACCATGCGCCGGCGGAAAGCAGCATTAATAGGGCTGTTACAGATCGGATTGTTCTCATTCGAGACCTCATGGAAGCGTGATTCCAGCATACCCCAGCAACGTTACGTTGCCGTGACAGATTCAGGAAGCCCACGGGGTCAAAAGGAGCTTGGCGGTGATCTTGTAGTGCGCGATGGTTGTGCCTATCATCACCTGGCGCCTCCCACCGGCACCTTGCGCCGCAACTCGTCAAAGAAGTTAAACAGGAAGGTCACCTTGGGCCGCGGCTTTTCATCGCTCGCATCATCGGCCGAGGTGATTACGGCGAAGCGCTTGCCATCCGGGGCGAGGGCGAAGTTGACCATATTGCCCAGCGCGGTAAAATGCCTGGGCGACCAAAGCCGGGGCTGGTCGGCGATGAAGGAGCCCTCTTTCACGGCGTAGGCGACAGCCATGATCCGGTTGTCGGCGGTTCGATAGAACAGTTCCCGGGCGTTGCGCGACCAAACAGCCATGTCGCCGCCGCCCACCGAGACCTGCCATTTGCCGCCTGTGTCGGGGAAGGCACGGACAAATACTTCCAGGCTGTTGCTCTCGCTCGATGTGTAAGCCAGCCACTTGCCGTCGGGCGAGAAGGACGGCCGCGACTCAACCGAAGGCGTGGCGAGAAGAAGTTCGGGTTTGCCGGGCCGCACCTGTGCGGGGTCCGTTTCCAGGGAAATGATCCAAAGGTCGGTAGTTCCCAACGTTGCATCGTTAAAGGCCAACCGCTTGCCGTCTGGGGTAAAGGAGTAGGGATATTGCTGAGTGGTCTTGCTTTCGGTCAACCTCTGGGGCTTACCGGCTCCGTCGCCGCGGATGATGTACACACCGTCCTCAGACCGGTAAGCGATGTAGCGTCCATCGGGTGACCAAACCGGACTGTGATCACTGGCAGTATCGAAGGTCAGACGGGTCATGGTGTCGCGCTGCCAATCGTAAATCCAGATATCCTCGTTGCCGCCTTCGATTAAAGACATGGCAAGCCGCTTGCCGTCGGGAGAGAACTGGGGGGTACGATAGATTCCCGGCTTGTTCAGAAGCGGCGACAGTTTGCCTGAGCTGTCCATCCATTGAATCGTTCGGCCCTGCATGCCTGCGCCGCCTCTCTGATATACGGCTGTGCCGGTGAGGGAGTAGTCGAACTGCGCCCGGCCTCCGACAAAAGTCGCCACGTCTTCGAGCACGGGCGTGGGAGTACCGGCCGCCTCCAACCGGTCCAGATGGAATGGCATGGCAAACAGAGTTCCCTTGTTCTGCACGATCAGGTGGCCGGTGGGCAGATAGCGCGCCCAACCGCCAGCCTGGTACACCGTCTTCCGCGTGCCATCGCCCAGCGACACAATGTCGATGTTGGCATCATCATACACGTTGGCTTTCGTGCTGGAGGTGAACAACACGGCCTTGCCTCCGGGCAGGATTTGCGGCCAGCGCTGCCGGATCTCACTGTGCGCTTTGTCGAAGGCGATCACCTGAGCCGGCTTGCCGCCCGAGGCCGGAATCCGGACGAGCGGGCTGTTGAGATCGAGCGCGGCAACGATGGTGCCGTCCTCGCCCCAACTGGCGCCGCGCAGGCCGGGGGCATCGCATAAGGTCACCGCGGCGCCGCCATCGGTTAACACCTTCTTCAGTTTGCCGCCGGCGGAGAATCCGATCCACTGGCCATCGGGGGAGAAGAAGGGATCATTGGCATCCTCGGTTCCCTCGATGGGGATTGCCTTGGGCTGGTCCATACGGCGCATCATGAGCTGCGTCTTGCCATCGGTATTGACGGATACAAAGACCAGCCGCGAGCCGTCCGGAGAAGGGATGAGGCCGGCGCCGGGAAGTGAGCTCAGGGTAATGCCGTTGCCGAGGTCGGCGTCGACGCGGAGGAGCGGGCGATCGATGGGACGTGTGGCCGTCCACAACGCAATGCCGGATGCGGCCAGAGCCACGGCCAACGCCCCGGCGATAGTCCACGGCAACCAGCGGCGCTGCACAGCGGCGGACACCGCCGGCGCAGCCTTCACATCCAGTTCCCGGCGCGCGTCGGCGATATCGCGGATGCGCAGCTTGCGGTCGCGCTCCAGGCAGCCGCGGAGGAGCCCCTCGGCGGGCAGCCCGCTCAGGTCGATCTCCTTGGTGAGCACCAGAGCGAGCGTGTCGCTGATGGTCTCACCCGCAAAAAGCCGCTTGCCGGTGAGCATCTCGTAGTACACGACACCGAAGGCCCATATGTCGATGCGCTTGTCCACGGGCATGCCGCGGGCTTGCTCGGGGGCCATGTAACCGGCCGTGCCCATGATGACGCCGAGGCGCGTAGCGGCGGCGGTCATCGTTGGCGATAGATCAGGGTTGCCGGACGGGACTGTTGGTTCCACCGCTTTGGCGAGACCGAAGTCGAGCACCTTCACCTGACCATCGGGGGTGATCTTGATATTGGCCGGCTTCAGGTCGCGATGTATGATCCCTTTCTCATGCGCCGCTTCCAGCGCATCGATCATCTGCCGCGCGTAGCGCAGCGCG
>JAENWC010000477.1 GCA_016650235.1 Terriglobia bacterium | reverse complement strand
AGTATCACATAGACTCAATACAATCAAGGATAGTATTAGAATAATAAAGCCATTTACATGCCTACAAAAACAAGAGGCAGACGCCCTTGGCACCTCAAAACAAATAACTTGCACTCATTCAGGGCAAGAACTTCGGGCTAGAGAAGCCGGAAGTTGACTTCGATGGTGGCCGCCACCGAGACGGCCTTGCCGTTCAGGTAGCCCGGTTTGAAACGCCACTTCTGCACCGCTTCGAGCGCCTTCTCATCGAGGCCTAGCCCAAGGGGGCGGACTATGCGGAGGTCACGCGGATTACCCTTGTCGTCCACCACAACATAAAGCACTACGGTGCCCTGGAACTTCGCCTTGCGAGCCTCTTCGGAATATTCCGGTTCCACTTTGAAAACCAGTGCCGGAGCCGAAACGCCGCCGCCAATGCGGTAGACGCCGCCCCCGATGCCGCCGCCTTTGCCAGGTCCGAACCCGGCGCCATCACCGGAACCAATACCGCCGCCCTTGCCCGAGCCAATGCCGCCACCGGAGCCCGGGCCGTTGGAAGGCGGTCCGATCCTGGCCAGCGGGTCACCCCACTGCGCCATGTTGACGTTGGGCAACTGCGCATCCAGTGGAACGATGATAGTCGGCTCCATGACAAGCTTGGGGTTATCATTGTGAACTACCGCGGCAGGCGGCACAAACTGCCGCAGAGCGGCCCTCGGAGCGCGCCCTTTGCTTGCCGGTAGCGGGGAGCGGTCACCGCCGCCGCCACCGCCGCCCATCTGCTGCTGCTTTGGTTTTGCCTGAGGAACGTAGGGCTCAATATCGGGAGCGATGAGAGTGACCGTCTGCTTGACTTTCTCCTGAACCGTCTTGTTGGTGCCGAGCAGGAGCAGCATGGCAACCACGCCGCCATGAATCAGGATAGAAGAAAGTCCTGCGTGGCGGCCATGACCTCCCGAAAAGCCCCAGATGTCCCTAACCGCAACCGGCTTGGAGGTTACCTCGAGCGGCGGCAGCTTGGGTGGGTAGAAATATTCCTTGACATTGGTCCCGATAGTCATGAACCAGGGCTTGCTTGTGTCCTGCGCAAGCAGCCGCTGGAGATGGAGATCAGGATCGGCCAAATCGACGCCGTCCTGCCCGCTTCTTTTGATATCTGGTTCCGCCATCGTGGTGCTCATAACCTAATTCCCCAGTGTAAAGAAAGAGGCCAGTTTTGGATCCTCTCCTAGTACGACGAAGGAAACCTCTCACAGGTTGCAGAGTATGGAAACCAAAAAAGGCTCCTCCTACCAAAAAGTGTAGCACATTCAGTCCAGAGGAGATCCCCATTCCAAAAGCGGGATAAAAGTTAACAAGGCAAAGAGGCATAAGCTGATTGCAAGCGTTTTCAATGACATGCAGGGGCGGCAACATCCAGGATCAAAAATGTTCTGGCGCTTGTGACTGCATACGCGGGCTCCATTGCCTCTTCGGCCTTTTCCAATGCGGCCAGAACCTCCAACCCTTGCCCGGGCTTTGCCGCGATCGGGATTCGGAGCAAGATGGATTGCATGAGCCCTGGTGGGACGGTGGCATTGGCGGAGGCGGACACCGCATGGCCTTGTACGAGCAGAGTCAGGCTGACATTCACAGTATTGTCGAGCGTGTTACGCACCCAAGCGGTGGCGGTGAAGTGGTCCTGGCATGCGATGGCATCGAGCTTGGCCAGGTGGACACGTGTAGAAAGAATCAGCGATGCGCTTCCTGGAAAAGATGGCGTAGCGGCGGCGATGCGCGCGGTGGAGCCTGGCGGAGCGAGGTTGGGGATCAACCATTCATCCTCAGAGTCCTGCACCAGGAGTAGAGGAGCAGAATCCAGCCAGAGTTTGGCGTTGGATGGAAGGCCGGGAATGGAAAGCCGCAGATAATGGCTGGAGCGATAGGCGGGAATCTGGAAGCTGAGGACGAAGTAGGGCGAGAGGTGGTGGTCGAGAGAAGGAATCCAGCGCGAACCGAGGTCAACTCTTGCAGGTCCGCCGTTGGAGGCAGACAGAGGGATGAGACAGGAAAAAAGGACGAGGGCTTTTAAGGAACATGCGCAAAACGGAGCTACTCGGCGCGAACCGAAGCCGGGTGTCCCTCCCCAGCTCGCTGGCGCGGCGAGCGCCCTTTGCACTTTGCTGGGCCGGGTCATGTGCCGGCTGGAGCGGAAGAGGCACGGAGACTATCGGAAAGCGCTTTGCCGGCCCGGCTGATGTGCTGGCGTAGTGCGCGGACCAGCGCAGCGGAATCGCGGCGATCGAGCGCTTCGACAATGGCCACGTGCTCGGCTTGTTCCTGCGAGAAGCGGCTGGATTCGTCATCGGAGCCGGTGTGGGCGCGTCCGATCTGGAGATGCGCGTTCAGGTCTTCATAGATTTCGACGAGGCGCTGATTGCCCGCGGCGGCAACAATCGCACGATGGAATTCGGAATTGTCTCGTTCGTGCGATTTCCGGTCTTCGCGAGTAACAACGGGCCGGCTCAGTGAAACCAAAAGCTGTTTTATGGCGGCCAATTGGTCGGGAGTGATGTGGGAGACGGCTTTCTCGGCAGCCAGGCATTCGAGTGCGCAGCGAATATCAAAAGTCTCCTCAACATCCTTGTTGTTGAGGCTGGCGACAAAGGTGCCTTTGCGCGGCCGGACCTCCACGAGACCTTCCGCCGCGAGTTGGTGGATGGCATGCCGCACCGGGGTGAAACTCACACCGAGCTTCGCGGACAGATCGTCGATATGGAGCCGCTCGCCCGGCTTGAACTGAGAAGACAGGATGCGGTCACGCAGGATTTCATAGACCGCATCGACAGCGCGCTGGCGTTTGATCCGAGGTAACTGCATAGCCATCTGCGAGGTCGAAGCCGGCAGGACCTTAAGATTATCACACCGCATTGCGGGAGCAAAGCGGCAGCCGCGCGCAAGATGTTTAGCGTTGGATACGGGCCGATCCGCCCTTGGCGAAGGCCCGCACCTGATCGAGGGAGGCCATCGTAGTGTCGCCCGGGAAAGTGGTGAGCAGCGCCCCGTGGGCCCATCCCAACTTGACCGCTTCCTCGGCGGTTTCGCCGGAAAGCAAGCCATATATGAGCCCCGATGCGAAGCCGTCTCCGCCGCCGACGCGGTCCAAGACGTCCAACTCGCACGTGGGGGCGCAGCACTTTTCCCCGTTCACCCAGGCCACCGCGCTCCAGGTGTGGCGGTTGGTGGAATGAACCTCGCGCAGCGTCGTGGCGACGATCTTGATCTGTGGATGCTTCTTCACCACCGCGTCGATCATGCTGAAGAACGCGTTGGTGTCCAGCTTCGACTTGGATTCCACTTCGGGTCCTTTGATGCCGAGGCCCATCTGCAGATCCTCTTCATTGCCCACCAGGACATCGACATTCTCGACAATGCGGCCGATGACTTCCAGCGCGCGTTCGTGGCCGCCCCAGACGTTCCAGAGCTTGGCGCGGTAGTTGAGATCCAATGACACGACAGCCCCGGCGGCCTTGGCCGCCTTCATTCCCTCAATGATCACATCGGAGGTGGTGGGGGACAGAGCGGCGAAGATCCCGCCGCTGTGGAACCAGCGGAGGCCGCCGGCAAAAATCGAGGCCCAATCGAAGTCCCCCGCTTTGAGTTGGGCGGCCGCCTCGTTGGCGCGATTGTAGAAGACCACCGGAGCGCGGACGCCATGCCCGCGGTCGCTGTAGACGGCGGCCATGTTCGGGCCGTTGACGCCGTTATGCTTGAAACGCTTATAGAAGGCCCTTACCCCCATCGCCTTGACACGCTCGGCGATCAGGTCGCCGATGGGATAGTCGACCATGGCCGAGACGATGCCGGTCTGCATTCCGAAGCAGTCGGCCAGATTGGCGGCCACGTTGAACTCGCCGCCGCTCACGTGAATGTGGCAGGTAAGCGCCTTGCGGAAGGGCAAAATGCCGGGGTCGAGGCGGTGTATGAGGGCGCCGGCGGAAACAAGGTCCAATGCGGCTTCTGTGCGGATATTCAGACCGTACTTCATTCACTCTCCGTAAATAAGGTGTGTAGAAGATTCCAGGCGATGAGACGGCATCATCCCGTCCCGCCTGGCGTTCACGCCTCAATATAGCAGATGGGCCAATGCGGAACGCGGGCTTGCAGTCGCTACAGCAGCTAGATAAATAGGTCTACCGGAACATGAAAAAACTCAGCCAGCCGTTTCGCTTGCGCCTTGCTGATAGACCGCCGCCCACTCAATACCTCGGTGGCGGCTCCCTTGTTGCCAAGGACGGGCCAGATGTCCTTGTGCTTCAGCCCGCGTTCCTCCATCAGCGCGGTCAATGACTGGTTGGGGGAGACGCGGGGCAGCGTATGGTATTTCTCTTCATAATCTTCGATCAAAAGGATGAAGACTTCAGCCAGGGCTTCCTGTTCCGGCGAAAGTTCCTCGCGCTCGTCCAACTCCAGCAGCATGCCGGTGAGCCGCGCGCGCTCGGCCTCAGTGCGGATGGGGCGCGGCAGAGACTGCGCCAGCAATTCGGCGTAGACGGAATCCTTGATCTCGGTTGTCGTACTCATCGTTTCCAGTCTCCCTTGCTGTACTCGACATGGGTGAGGATATGCAGCATGAACAAGACGAGCCGGTCAGCACCTCCGCCGCGCGTTAGCTGGCCGTTAATCATCCAGCGCCGCCAAGAATTCTTCCACGGTCAAACCTGCTCTCGCTATAAGGCCACGTAATGTACCGCGGGTAACCCGCGCTCAGCCCGCACCGCAAGACACTCGCGGATTGCTTCCCTGATGTTCACCTCCGCTTCCGCCTCAGTAAATCCTTGACTGATGCAACCCGGAATTGACGGACACTCGGCGATGTACATCCCGTCTTCGTCACAATACACGGGAACGGTGAACTTCATGCTCCCAGCTTACCTCCGGACGACATCCGCCCAGTGGATGAACTGCGCGGGGTACTCCATCAACCGAATCGGCTTCACGGCTGTGATATGTTTACACTGATTCGACCACATGGGAAGTGATCTATGAACAGAAGAAAGTTCCTTCAATACGCCGGCGCAAGCTCGATCGCCTCGCAACCCGCTCCCGGAGCACAGGGCCGGGTGCGCGCCGGCATCCTCGGGACCGGGCACAGCCACACCTTGGGCAAGCTCAAGGCGATGCAGGATTCGCCGGACTACGATGTCGCCGGCATTTGCGAAAACGATCCGGCGGCGCGAGCGCGCGCGCAGAAGGATCCCCGCTATAAGGGCCTTCGCTGGATGAGCGAGCAGGAACTCCTGGGCGACAACTCCATCCATCTGATCGTCGTCGAGTGCCGCGTCTGGGAGGCTTTGTCCTGGGGGAAAAAGGTCATCGACGCGGGCCGGCACCTACACCTTGAAAAGCCTCCCGGCAACACCTGGGCGCCTTTCAAGGAATTGGTCGAGGAAGCGCGCCGCAAGAAACTGCTGCTGCAAACCGGCTACGTGTGGCGCTGCCACGAAGGCATAAACGCCGCATTGGATGCGGCGCGCAAAGGTTGGTTGGGGGACGTATATATGGTGCGTGGAACGATGAACTCGGATCGCGGAGCGGAGGAGCGCGCCATCGAGGCCAAGTACCACGGCGGCGGTTTATTCGAGCTCGCCGGTCATGTCATCGACCGGACGGTTGAGCTGTTGGGAAGGCCCGCAAAAGTCCAGAGCTGGCTGCGCCACGACACCCGCTACCCCGATACTCTTGCCGACAACAATCTGGCCGTCTTCGAGTTCGACAAGGCGCTCGCCGTCATCTCGCAGGCGGCGCGGATGGCAGGCTCCGGCGATCATCGCTCCTTTGAAGTGATCGGCACGGACGGGACCATCATCGTCTGGCCGGAAGCTTCACCGCCGAGAATGCGGGTCCACGTGCGGAAGGCGCAAGGACCCTATGCGGCCGGCTGGCAGGATATCAACCTGCCGCCCCAGCCGCGTTTTGTTGGGGATTTCAAGGAGCTTGCGCGGGCCATCCAAACCGGGCAGCCGTTGAAGCTTTCCTATGATCATGAACTCCTGCTGCAGGAAACTCTGCTGCGGGCCTCGGGGGAATTATGAGTCAAATTACGAATACAGCATCGTTTTCCCGCCGCGCCGCCGTCCAAGCGGCGCTGGCGGCCCCATTCGCACCGGTGCGAGGAACCGCGGCCAATTCCGCTGTGAGCGTAGGCCTGATCGGCGCGGGTTCCCGCGGGACCTATGTGGCCACCCTCATGGCCAAAAATACGCCCGCCCGCGTAGTCGCGCTGTGTGACGTGGTGGACGGCAAGAGCGAGAAGGCGCAAAAGAGCATTGGCATCGAGAATCCGAAACTCTACAAGGACTTCCGTCAACTGCTCGCCAGCGACGTCGATGCGGTCATCATCGCCACCCCCGTGTTCCTGCACGCCGGCCATTTTGAAGCCGCCGTGAAGTCCGGCAAGCATATCTATATTGAAAAGCCGGCATCGGCTGACGTGGAGGGTTGCAAGCGCATCATGCGCGCGGCCGACTCGGCGGATCGCAAACTCAATATCACGTTCGGCTTTCAGCGGCGCTACGGGCAGGTCTATCAGAAAGCCAAGCGGCTTGCCGATTCCGGCGGCATCGGCCCCATCCGGATGGCCCACGCTCATTTCATCAAAAGCGAAGGCGCATGGGGAGAGGCCGAGAAGCTGCCGCCGCCAAAGACCGAGATGGAGAAGATTGCATCCTGGCACGGCTGGAAGGAGCTTTCCGGCGACCTCATCGTCGAGAACAACGTGCACTCCATCGATGTATTGAACTGGTTTCTGGGCGGTCATCCACACAGCGCCATAGGGTCGGGAGGCTCCACGCTGCCCAAGCGGGGCGATATGCGCGATCATAATTTTGTCGCCTTCGAGTATGACAAGGGCGTACAGGCGCAGCTATCGGGTACTACACTTGCGCCCCCCGGTTACCGCGATGTGACCGAACAGTTCTTCGGCGAAAAAGGGATGATTGAAACCTCGGAGAACCACTGGCGGCACTACAGCGGCCCCAACCAGATCACGATGGAAAAGTCGCCCCGGAACATTACCATTGACTCCGTAGCGGAGTTCGTCAGCCGTATCGCCGAAGGCCGGCCGGAGAACACGGGAGTGCGAGGCGCCGAAAGCTCATTGACGGCAATCCTGGGCCGCATGGCCATGGATCTGCGCCGCGAGGTCACTTGGAAGGAAATGATGAATGGCTAGTCAAATAGCCGTGTAATTTCTTCCCCGATCGTGCAGGTAACGAAGATTCCGGTAGCCGATGCCACTACCCCCGCCGATACTTTTTTAAGCGCGGGCCAGGGGACCGAAGGGAATGAGTTCGTTTTTGACAGCGCGCGATGGGTCTTCAACCTGCAGACAAAGAATTTCACGGGAACCGGAGCCTACACAATCACCGTACTTGCCGGTGGCGATGACGTAATTGTAGGTTCGCCAACCGGAACTTTTGTAGTTCAGTAACAGAAGCGCGATTGGACGCGCCCGGGCTTGGAACGGGCCGCCCTTCTTGATGTGAGAGAGGGGCGGCCCTTCCCATGACCGGCTGGCCGCGCAGGTTATGATGAAGCCATGCCGGCCCCTTGGTTTTCCGACACCGACCCCAAGGCGCTGGAAGTGTACATTCAACTTCATCGGGATATGACGCCCAGCCAGCGGCTGGCACGCATTTTTGAGCTTTGTGATTTTCAGCAGGCTATGCAGTTGGCTGACATCCGGGCTGCTTATCCAAAAGCGCCGGAGCGAGAGGTTTTCCTTCGCGCGGCATCCAGGCGTCTTGGACGGGATTTGATGATCAAAGCTTATGGGTGGGATCCGGACCTGCAACCTTGACTACTCTTGCCGCGGCGTTTCAACAATTGCTGGCGATCCTGGGCCAGTTGGAAGTTCGGTTCTTGATCGGCGGGTCCGTGGCAAGTGGAAATTACGGGATGCCCCGGCTGACCAACGATATCGATATCCTTGCCGACTTTAATGCCGCGGGCGTATCTCGATTCTGCGCTCTCCTCTAAGGATGAGTTCTACGTGGACGAGCAGTTCGCCATTGAATGCATTCAGAATAACCGTCCTTTCAATGTGATCCACCTGAAGGGAGCATTCAAGTTGGTGTGTTATCGCAATGGAGGTGAGATCTCCGAGCGCCAGTGGCATGACATCCTGGGAGTTTGGAACGTGGGCGAGCAAGCTTGGAGTGGCGAGGCTGCTGGAAGACGTTGTGCTCGACCGGAGATAGATGCAGGCTGGGCAAACTGTGGGGCCACGGCCAGATTTTTCAGAAGGCCAGGCAGCTTGCCCGAGTATGGCGAGAATCCAACCCGTGTTGTCGCCGGCTGAACTTGTGCTGGTTGATCAGATGGCCGCGTTGACGGGGTCCAGGCGAACCGAGGTGATCAAGAGCGCACCGACCGCGGAACTCGCGGTTCTCGAAGGCAAAGGTCACCGCCTTGGCCCCGAAGAATTGGGCTTGCTGGCGAAGCGGCTTCTCCGGCATGACAGTTTGCGGCGAGGGGCAGTGAATCAAAACTTTCCTGCTTCCGGGGCAGGCTCCCAAGGGCCAACATGTTGCCTCAGGCCGGGCCGGTGCTTGACGGGCAAGCCTGCGGCGCAATATGCTCCTAGACAGTATGCGTTGGCAGATGATACTGCTCATGTTCGCGCAGGTACCGGCCGCCTACGGGCAGGCGCCCGGCCCGTTTCGGTCTCAAATACAGCCGATCCTGGTGGAGCGGTGCCTCACTTGCCACAATCCCGAGGTGCGAACCAGCGGTTTGGATCTCTCTACACGGGAAGGGTTGATGCGCGGCGGGGCGCATGGCGTGGATCTAGTGGCGGGCAACTCCGCCGGCAGCCGCTTGTATGAATGGGTTGCGGCGGGCAAAATGCCGCCCGGCGGCGGACTGAAGCCGGAGCAGGTAAAAGCGATCGGCGATTGGATCGATCAGGGGGCGGCATGGGGACCGGAGGCGAGTATCGCCGTCACGCGAAAGCGTGCGGGCACGGACTGGTGGGCCCTCCAGACGCCGCGCAAACCGGCGGTTCCCCATGTGGACGGCGCGCCTACGGCCATCGATGCTTTTCTCCTTGCCAAACTGCGGGCAAAAGGACTGGACTACTCTCCTCCGGCGGACCGGTTGACTTTGCTGCGGCGGTTGAGTTTCGACCTGACGGGGTTGCCGCTCGCGGCGGATAAAGCAAATGAGAAATACGGAGATGCGTTGGAGCGCATGCTGCAGTCCCCCCAGTATGGCGAGCGGTGGGGCCGGCACTGGTTGGATGTGGTGCGGTTCGGCGAGACCGATGGCGGAGAGCACAACAATGAGCGCTTCACGGCGTGGCGCTATCGCGACTACGTCATCGCCGCGCTCAATCAGGACAAGCCCTATGACCAGTTCGTGCGCGAGCAGATTGCCGGTGATGTGCTGGCTCCCGATGATATCAATTCCGTCGCCGCCACCGGGTTCCTTGCCTGTGGCCCGTGGGATTCTGTCACCAAGATGATCAACAAGGATGAGTTGATGCGCAGGACCATCCGCCAGGATGAACTGGACGACATGGTCACCACCACCTTTGCCACCTTCCAGGGTCTGACGGTGAATTGCGCGCGCTGCCACGATCATAAGTTCGATCCCATTCCGACTCGCGATTACTACCGGCTCACCGCCGTGTTCCAGGGCGCCGGTTTTGGAGACAGGCAGATCGCCAGCCCGGACCAGCGCGACCAACGCGAGGCTCTTCTTGCGCCGCTCCGCCGGCAAATGAGTGCGGCGCGAAAGGAGCTTTCCACAATCGAGGACGCCGTGAAGACCCGATTGTTGCTCGCCAAACTCGAGCAGGTGGATGCGGGCCGTGCCCCTGGCGCGCGCCGCATGCAGTTGAATGCCGTGTTCAACCACAACGTGTTTCCGCCAGTGACAGCGCGCTACGCCCGGATGGTGGTCACATCGCAGTTCGGCAAAGCGGTCCCGCGCGTGGACAGGCTCGAGTTGTTGCCGGCGGGCCATGTGGTAACCGGTTGGAAAGCTGCCAAGGAGGCAAGCGACAACGAGCCGGTCTACCTGGAAATGGATCTGGGCCAGGAGCGCGGCATCAATGGTGTCAAATGGTCCAGCGATGCGGCCACTGGCGTCAAGGACGGAGCCATCCGCGTGTATCGCCTCGAGGTGTCCACTGACCGTGCACAGTGGCGGCAAGCGGCTTCCTCCCTCGATCATGACGTCCCGGCCGAATACGCTTTGCCTGAGGTGAGTGAGGCGGAGCTGGTTGCCGCGCTGCCGGCATCATCCATCGAGCCGCGGCGGCAACTGCAAGCGCGTTTGCGGCAAGTGCAAGCGGACATCGACGCCGTCCCGGCGCTGGCCAGTGTGCATGCGGTGAAACCGGAACCGTTGACGGCTTCTCATCTGCTCCTGCGCGGCAGCCTGTCGAGCCCAGGCGAAGAGGTGACGCCGGGCGCGTTGAGCACCGTGAAACAATTGGGGGAGTTGGCCATTGGCAATCCATCCGAGGAAGGGGCGCGGCGGCTGGCCCTGGCGCACTGGCTGACAGATCCGGGCAATCCGCTCACCGCGCGCGTGATTGTGAATCGCGTCTGGTATTTTCATTTCGGAAACGGCATCGTGAATACCCCAAGCGATTTCGGTTTCAATGGAGACCGGCCGTCGCATCCGGAACTGCTGGATTGGCTGGCGAACGAATTCGTGGAACATGGTTGGAGTTTGAAATGGCTCCACCGGCAGATTGTCGCCACCCGCGCCTACCAGCAGTCGTCCGCATCCTCTGAAAAGGCGCATGCGGTGGATGCCGATAACCGGCTGCTGTGGCGCATGCCGGTGAAGCGCATGGACGCCGAGACGATGCGGGATTCCATCCTGTTTGTGGCCGGAAACCTGAATCCCGAACGGAGCGGACCGAGTTATCTTTTGCAGAAGAAGGAGACCAAGGGTTCCTACATGCACAAGCGCCTGGACAACGATGGTCCGGAAGTGTGGCGGCGCGCTGTCTACCGGTTTGTGGTGCGCGGTGGCGAGCGCATCTTTCTCGACAGCTT
>JAENWC010000476.1 GCA_016650235.1 Terriglobia bacterium | reverse complement strand
GCCGGCGCGTATAAGATTTTATACATGCTCCGGAGGTCCTGGCCGGGCTTGCGCCGAGGTCAACGTGCGGAAGGAAAAGAAATGAAGATCGACACCGAAATCCGCCATGTGACAAAGCCGGGCGCGAACCTCTTCCTGGAACTGGGTTTTGCGCCGGACGAGGCCAAACGTCTGCAGGCTGCGTCTCGCAAACACATCAACGACACGCGGTTGCTGAAGCAGCAACTGATGGAAGAGCTGTCTGTCTGGATTGCGGAACATCACTTGAAGCAGGCCGCGGCCGCCGAGATTCTTATGGTCTCGCGCCCGCGGGTGTCCGACGTGGTGAACAAGAAAACGGCCAAGTTCACCATCGATACTCTGGTGGAAATGCTTGGCCGCGTCGGCAAGCCGGTCAGCTTGTCCATTCGTTGAGGAAGCCGTGCTCTCTTATAATCAATATGTTACGGGCGGAGAGGTCGTGGGAAACCACGTTTTCCGGGGAGCCACTACCTTCTCCCTCCGACTTCAAGCACCCGTTTTTTTGACAGGAGCCCTGCCGCGTCACTTGCCCGCACAAGCCAACGAATCGCCGCAAAGGCAGACTCGCATTCCTGAGCGGCTGCAAGTTGAGGCGCGCTGTGACATCCGCCACGCCGTCGTGATAGTATCAATCGCGTACATCGTCTCCAACTCCAAAGCTCAGGGAGGGAACCATGCGTTTTCCGCTTCAGCGGTGCCTCAGTTCTGTCACGCTCGTCGCGCTGCTCGCCATGGCCCGGCTTCACGGGCAAACTCTAGGCACGGTCACCGGTCAGGTGAAGGACTCCACCACCGCCACGGTGACCGGCGCCCATGTGACCGTCCGTAACATCGCCACCAACGGCGTCCGCGCCGCCACCACCAACGAGGACGGCGCCTACACCATTCCGGCGCTCGTTCCCGGCATGTACGAGGTCAAGGCGGAGAAACCCGGCTTCAAAGTTGCCACCCGGACCAACATCGAACTGCAGGTTCAGCAAACCGCGCGTGTTGACTTCGCGCTCGAGGTGGGCCAAGTAAGTGAGACCGTCGAGGTGACCAGCGCTGTGCCCCTTCTCACTACCGAGAATGCCACCGTCGGCACCGTAATCGAAAAGAGGCGCATCACCGATCTCCCGTTGAACGGCCGCAATTTCCTCAGCTTGGTGGCCTTGAGCCCCAACGTAACCTATGGATTCAATCAGGCGGCCCAGGCCGCGGGCCGGCAGGGCGGCACCCGTTCTCAACTTACGATGTCGCTTGCCGGAGCCAGGTCCGCCTGGAGCAACTACACGCTCGACGGAATCACCAACACAGATATCAATTTCAACCTGTACATTGTGTTGCCCTCGGTGGAGGCGATCCAGGAATTCAAAGTGCAAACCGGCATCTACCCGGCTGAGTTCGGGCGGGCCGCCGGTCAGATCAACGTATCCACTTTGGGCGGGTCCAATGCGTATCACGGTTCCGCGTTCGAGTTCCTCAGGAACGACCGGCTCGACGCCCGGCCCTATTTTTTCAAAGATCCCGAAAGCCCTACGCAAACCGCTCCCGTCAAGCAGCCCTACCGTCAGAACCAGTACGGGTTCACCCTCGCCGGTCCCGTTCAAATCCCGAAACTCCTGAACGGCAAGGACCGCCTGTTCTTCATGGCCAATTACGAAGGTTTCAAGTCGCGTACCACTGGCGTCAATTTCTTCACCACCATGACACCGGCCATGCGAGCCGGTGATTTTTCAGTGGTTCCCACCGCACTCCAGGACCCCAACACTCGCGTGCGTACACCGAATGCCAGCGGCTCCGGCTTTACCGTCACTTCCACGCCCTTTGCCGGGAATCAGATTCCGGTCAGCCGCTTCAATCCAGGTGGAGTCTACCTTGTGAACGACTTTGCTCCCTTGCCCAATCTTCCCCAGACCGGTCTGCCCAACCGGAACTATCAGTATGTGGCGAAGACTCCCGTGGATAAGGACCAGGTAACAGGACGCATCGATTTCAATGAGAGTTCGACCTCGCAATGGTTTGGCCGCTACAGTTGGACCGACGAGTCCACCGTAACCCCTGGCGTCAAGCTGAACGGGAGCGTTCTCTACACAAGGGCCAGCCAGTGGGTGGTCGCCAATACCCGTGTCTTCTCGTCCTCCAAGGTCAACGAATTCCGCTTTGGCTACAACTCGATGTTCAACAACATCAGCCAGGAGTTGGCCAATGTGCTTAACGTCAACGAGAAACTCGGCACTCCGGTCAAGGTGGACGATCCCAACTCCTGGGGCGTTCCCAATATCAGTCTTTCGGGCAGCACGCTCAGCAGCTTCGGCAACGACGCCAATGGTCCGTTTAGCATCGACAACAAGGTCTACCAGTTGGTGGACAACTTCTCCTGGGTCAAAGGGAAACACTCCTTCCGCTTCGGCGGCGACTGGCGCTACAACCAGTTTCTCCAGATCGGCAACGAATTTGCCCGCAGCCGGTTTACCTCCAACGGAAGCTTCACCGGGAACGGCAATACTCTCGCCGGCGGATACAATGGAGCCGACCTCCTGATGGGCAATCTTAGTGTGATCGAGAGCGCCGTCGCCCTGGCTCGCGGTGACTTCCGCAACCACGAGATCGGGTTCTATGTCGACGACACTTACAAGCTGACACCGCGCCTCACCATCAACTGGGGTGTCCGGTATGAGCTCGCCCAACCGCTGCTCGATAACTTCGGCCTCCTCCCCAATTTCCAGCTCAAACAGTCCCTGCCATCCATCGCCAACGATCCGAATGTCAACAACCATCCGGTTTTTGTGAGAACTGGTTCCGGGGATTTCTACGAAGGCCTTGCCTTCCGCTTCACCGGACCCGTCCAACTGGCCCGCGATGGGCGGCTCGGAAATCGCCTCATCAGCACGGACTTTAACAACTTCGCCCCTCGCCTTGGCATCGCCTTCAGCCCTTCCAATAAATGGGCGATCCGCGCCGGGTTCGGAGTATTCTACTCACAGGAGAGCAAGAACTCCATCTTCGACATGAGCCGCGCCGCCGGCGGTCGTGCCAACCCGCCCATCGATCTGCAGGGCGTACCGAGCGTGACCTATCAGAATTTCATCAACACGAGCCAGTTGCCGGTGTCCTTCGCCGCCGGGCTCACCTGGGGTGCGGACTACAATCTCCGCAACACTTACACCATGCAATATCTGTTCAACATCCAGCGGGCCATCGGCAACAACACCACTTTTGAGGCCGGTTATACGGGAAACGGAAGCCGGAAGGTCAACTACCTTGTGAACGCGAATGCACCCTTGCCTGGAATCACCCCCTTCGACGCGCGGGAGCCGTATCCGGAATGGCACGGAATCCAGTTCCTAAATGGGGACGGCATCGCCAACTATAACGCCTTGAGCGGCAAACTCTCGCAGCGATTCGGAAGCAGTTTAACGACGCTGTTCAGCTATACTTGGTCCAAAGCGCTGGACGAGAATAGCGCCATCCGCGGAACCGGGTCGGACTTTACACTCGCCAACCAGCGCTGCCGTTCCTGCGACCGCGGTCCCGCGGGATATAACATTCCCCATCGCTTTGTGACCTCGGTCCTGTTTGCCCTGCCGTTTGGAAAGGGCCGGAGTTTCCTCGACCACGGCGGCGTCGTGAACCAGATTGTCGGCGGATGGCAAGTGAGCACCATCACCGTCATCCAGAGCGGAACCTCCATTAACCCGGACTCGTGGGACTCGTCCGGAATGGGCGCCGGCTTCCCGCATTCCAACCGCTTGCATTGCGTCGCCGGCGTCAATCCGGTTGCGGACAATCCCACTTCGGACCGCTATTTCGTTCGCGAAGCGTTTCGAAACACCGTCGCGGGCGAGTTCGGTAATTGCGGCCGCAACAGCCTCATCGCTCCCTCCACATGGAACATCGATTTCTCCACCATGAAGGACTTCCGCATCAACGAAAACCACGCCCTGCAATTCCGGATGGAGATGTTCAACGCTCCCAACCATCCGGCGTGGGGCCGGCCGAACGCCGCCTGGGGAAGCCAGGGCGTCAATCCCGCAGCCAGCTTCGGCCGGATTCGATCCACCACTCAGTTGCGCCAGATCCAGTTTGCGCTGAAATATCACTTCTGAAAGTGCGCGGCCGGGCGGCAAGACTCGAAGGTGTGTGTCCTCGCTGGTTCGATTAACACCACGTTCAGCTCCCAGGGCCTGCTGTAGCTTGTGCTTGAGCACATGGATCGCGTCAGACCAGAGTCTCGGGCGATGGCCAACCTGATCAACACGCGTAGTGGTGAACTGGAAATAAGTTTGGTGGACGGCGTGGGGATCGAACCCACGACCTCGGCGTTGCGAACGCCGCGCTCTCCCAACTGAGCTAGCCGCCCACTTTTTTCGGATGTCCCAACCGCCCGGAGGCTGTTTCTGAGCCGCGACCACAGGGAGCGGTTGCTGGGATTCCAGATCCATTCTAGCATGGCCTAAGATGGTAGAAGAATGAGTTCATTGAGCCCGGAAGAGCAGTTGGAGCGCATGCGGCGCGAGTGGGATGAGCGCGCGCGGGAGAACGCCCGCTACTACGTCAACACGGAAAAGCGAGACTGGACGGATGAGGAGTTCTTCCAGTCCGGTAAGAGGACCGTGGCTGAGCAGATTCTCAACGACATGACCAACATCTGCCAGGGGAAAGAACCTAAACAGATGACAGTATTAGAGATCGGATGTGGCGCCGGCCGTGTCACCCGCGCCCTGTCGGAGGTGTTTGGAAAAGTCTACGCGGTGGACGTCAGTCCGGAGATGGTCGCCCAAGCCAAGGCTGCCCTCGCCGATCGGCCCGGCGCTATGGTCTTCAACAACACTGGCCGCGACCTTTCTGTGCTTCCCGCCGGTTTGAAGATCGACTTCGCCTTTTCCACCATCGTTTTTCAACACATTCCAAGCAAAGATGTGATCGTGAACTATGTCCGGGATGTGCACCG
>JAENWC010000475.1 GCA_016650235.1 Terriglobia bacterium | reverse complement strand
TGCCAGGCCGGCCAAGAGCAGGCAGTAGGCGTGCAATTTCAATTGCCGGCTCCAGGAATCAGGTGGAGTTCCGCTTGTTCGCCAGTTAATAAAAGCCCCATTGTTTGAGCCTCTGACTGTAAACTCACCCATCGGCTGCTCATGGCATGCAGGCTGAGCACGGGGACAGGCACATCCAGCCGTTGTTGGCGGCCGTCGGGGTAGCGGATCAGGAGAGAATGCTCTTCGGCCAGCACCAGCAAGCCACCGGGATAAATGACGGCTTGACCGGCGCTGGACACCATACGCACGAGCAGAGCGGTTTCACCATCGGCGGACAAGCGCAGCAGGCATAGTTCATCGTGACGCCGCACCAGGGCCAGCAGATGATCACCTTCCGCGGTGATCGCAAGCGGGGCGGCTTCCAGTGAAACGTTCCAAGTGTTCCATTGGCTCCCATCCCAGCGCAATGTCTCTCCAGTCGACCTCAAATGTGCGAACGCGGGCCGGCCTTGTTCATCGAAGCCTAGTGTTGCGGCGCCGGAAACGACTTCCCGCCTGTGCAGAACGGCCCCAGTCCGATCCATCACCAGCAGAGCATCGCCAGTCTTGACCAAACCAAAGGCGTCTGAACAGGCGGTCGACACCGCGCCGCTCGTTGCCACTTCACCCAGGACAAAATTGGCTCGCAGCCCCCATACGGTTCGAACCTCGCCGCGGGTGTCCAGAAGGCAACCGATGCGGGGGGAGTCTAGATTCCCTTGCGCCAGCATGGCGGCAGGGGCGGCGAGGATGATGGCGAGCGCAAAGTGCCGCGGAGCAAATTCCGTTTTGCGCGCGTTCTTCAAATGGAGATATGTCTTAACCATGTATTTCACGTGTTGTTCTCACTTCAGGGTTTCCCGATGGTGATACTGGCTGCGCCAACTTTGACTGCAGGAATCGCGGTTGCAGGCGCCGCCGCTGCCGCCGCCGCTGCCGCTGCCGCGCTTGACCCTTTGGCCAGCGCCATTGCCAGACCGCCGCCCACTGCGACTCCCGCCAGAAGGCCGATCATCATCCATTTACTGCGCGGCTTCGCCGCATGGGCCTCGTTCGCGGCCGTCCAATAAGATGTTGGGTTAAGACTGGTGGGGGCCGGCGCGTCCGTGACGTACTGGGAAACGATTGTGCCTGCCCTGGCACTGTCCTTGGCCGCGGTCACACGCATGCGGACAGTGCCGGGTGAGCGGCCCCATAGTATTCCCCGGACCAGGACCCTCCCGTCGTGGTCAGTTAACAGAATTTCGGTCTTGAGTCCGTTTTGAAACTTGGCGCCTTGCTCCTCGGGCAGCAGGAAACTCACGGCCGCCCCTTCCACCGGACGGCCGGTTTCATCGGTCACCTGGAGGATCACCGGGCGCTGGGATTTGGACCCGGCTCCATGCACGGCGCCCTCGCCTTCGATTACTTGCAGTTGAAGAATGGCGGTTTGGGCCGAGGCTACGGGTACCCAAAAAGAAAGTGTAAGCGCCAGAGACCTCAAAAGTAACAGTCCGCAAAACGGAGTTCGTCCCGGCGTCGAGCTTGGCTGTTGCCCGGATTTATCGAGGGCCGGGACAGCCCTTTGCAGGCTTCTGAGGATCACGCGTAAAACGGGGCTGCACGGAAGCTTGACGGACATTGGACCTCACCAATGTAGTCAGGGATAGCCCTGGGAAATCTCCCCCCCGTTTAGGCGATGATTAGCTTGATTTCGTGGAGTACCGGAGCAAGACCACCGTAATGTTGTCCGGACCACCGGCAAAGCGGGCCATCTGGATCAACCGGCGGCACCGGTCTTCCTGGCTTGCGTTCCGGCCCAGTTCCTCGGCCAGCGCCTTGCCGGGGACCACTCCATGCAGTCCATCGCTGCAAAGGAGAAACTGTGCGCCCTCGGCCGGTCTGATGGTGTAGGAGTTGATGCGCAAGGGCGACTCCACGCCAATGGCCATCGTGAGGACATGCCGCATCGGATGGGTCTTCATGCGATCTTCGTCCAAACCAAGCTTCCGCCCCACTTCGTTGGCCCAGGTTTGATCCTCGGTGACGGCCTTGAGTCCATCGTCTTCCATCATGTAGGCGCGGCTATCGCCGACACTGGCGATGAGCAGTTCTTCGCCGGACTCCCAAACACCCACCAGCGTCGTTCCCATCCCATTGAACCGCGGCTCGGAGGAAGCCGTATGCAATACCTTGCGATTGGCTTCGCGGAAGCTTTCCACCAAAGTATCGAGGTTGGGATCGGGTTTGGCCTTGAGGAAGGCCTGCACAGTTTCCACCGACAATCGCGATGCAGTCTCGCCGGCCTGCGCTCCGCCCATTCCATCCGCGAGCAGATACAACCCCGCCGCCGGATCGATGCCGAAGTAATCCTCGTTGTTTTTCCGAACACAACCGGGGTCGGAAAGCCCGAATGCCTCCACCATGGGACTAGGGAATTATGTCATATTTGGTGCCCGTCTGGTTTCGGACCGCTGGCCCTTTACGGGCTAGTCCCCAATACGAACACCTTCCACCGTCGCGCTCAGCGCCATCACCGCCCAGGAAGTGGCCGCCGCCGAGATGAACTGGTTGCGCCCGTGCGGGAACCCTGCCTCGAAATAGGGTTGAAATCCGAAACTGCGCCGCCGCACGAACCACGATCCGTCTTCGAGCTGCGTGGAGAGCAGGTAGCGAACCCCCTTTTGATAGGCATCGTCCTTTGCCGGTACGCCGCTCCCCGCTTGCAGCGCGTACATTGCCTGCCCGGTGGCATAGGCGTCGCTTGCCATGGCGGGCAATTGTGCCCATCCGCCGTCGGACTTCTGCTGCTCCAGCAATAGCCTGCCCAGCTTCTTCAGCTCTGCCTCCGGCGCTCCGGCCCATTTTAGACCCAGGATGCGAAACGTCTCATCCTGCGTTCCGTGCAACTCTGCTTTGCGCAGAAACGCCACAGCCCGCTGCACTCTGCCCTTCCACTCCTGACTCCTGCCGGGAGGCATGTATGCCCCTGCGCCTCGAATCACCAAAGCCGTAAACTTGATCCGGCTGATCCCGATTGGGGGGCGTACGTCCGTGATGCCCCAACTTCCGTCCGGAGCCTGATAGCGGGCCAGACACAGGGCCGCCGCATCGGTGACGGCGCTCGTCGGCGCTCCTTCCTGCGCCATTCCCACCAACGCATAGGAAACGTTCGCCACGAACCCGCCTATTGACCCAATTCCCTGTTGCAAGTCCTCTCTGACGGGAGACCACATCGCCAGCGTCGCCTTCGTCGGATGCCCGGCAAGCGATGCGTCCACGGAAATACCTCTGTCTTGCGCTAGCTTCACCGCCATGGCTGGTAGCGATTGGTTGTGGCAGGAGATGCAGCCGGTCTTCTTGAAAAACGTTGGGCCAATCGGTTGCAACAAAGCGACAGATTTAGTAATCGCATCGCGCGCCGATAGCGGCTGCCCAGCGTGCGGCGCTGGCGGGTTCAGCTTGACGCCTTCCGTGGCGCCTGCATCCCGCAACATGCGCGAGACCTCGCTCTCTCCCTGCAATAGAGCCCAATCGAGCGCGGACCGGCCCTCCTCATCTCGAATGGCTACATCGGCGCCCTTGTCGAGCAGTAGGCGCACCATCTCCTTGCTCGGGCGATCCGATCCTGCCGCCATCATCAGGGCGGTGTGCCCGTAGCCGCCTTTCGCGTTTGGATTGGCTCCCCTATCCAGCAGTTGGCGGACACCACCCAGGTTGCCCGCATAAGCGGCGGGGGCCAACGGAGGAACAGCTAGCGTCACATACTGCACCATTTGATTTGCGTCGGCGCCGGCATCCAGCATCCGCCGTGCCATTTCCCCGTCACCGTAAAGTGATGCGCTATACAGCGGCGCAACGCCGAATTTTACGGCCTGGACCGGGTCGAACCCGTGCTCACGTATGCCCAGCAGGACGCTGGGGCTGCCGCGGAAGAGGTGGACGCCCACCTTGTCCGCTCCTTCTTCCGTAACGGCCTGCACATCCTGGCCCGGCACAGCCAGAAGCTGGATTACCTTCTCATTGTTCTGACGCCGCACGGCCAGATGCAACGCGGTTTGTCCCGCCTTATTCTTTGCCGTGCGATCGGCGCCGCGGGCCAGCAACAGCCGGACTTTCCCTTCCTCGCCGGTTGCCCACATCAGCGCTGTGGATCCGGCGTTCGTCTTGGCGTTGGCATCCGCGCCTTTATCGAGCAGAAGTTTTGTGCAGTTTTCAGACGCATACAGCGTCGCGTGCATCAGCGCCGTGGCGCCAAGGTCATCCCGCGCGTTCGCGTCCGCGCCCGATTGCAGCAACGCCTTCACCGTGGCCGTGTCGTCCTTGCGTATCGCATCGAACAACCGCTTCCCTACATCCATCTGGCTGCCGGAGGCAAAAGCCACCGTGACAAACAACAAACAAGCATTTCTCATCTGTTCCCCCCTTGGTCTCTGAGATCAATAGTGAAATTTTACCGCCTCTGAACCGCGATTGTCACCACCGGCGCCGTTTGTTCTCCCACCGTTACCACCACGGGAACATCAGGGCCCGGTTGCACGGAGTCCGGCACAATCACGTTGATCTGATGCAGGCCTGCAAGGCCTGGTGTCAAACCGGCAAATGCTACCTGTGCTTCAACGCCACCGATGGTCACACGTACTGTCAAGACGGGCCTGCGCAGAGGGGACGCCGGCGTCAGTGCGCCCGCTTCTATCGCCGAATCCAACTCACCCAGGCCCTCGCAGTAGATGACCAGGCCTTCACCGGGGGCCACCGGATTGGCTGCGTCGGCCAGCAGCAGAGGATTGGCCGCGAGCACGGCGATGGCCCCGCCAGTCCCCTGCTGGTTCACCGTAAACATGCCGGGCTGGGCCCGCGCCGTCACCACGTCCCCCAGTCCGAACTGGGATCCGCGCCGCAGCACCAGTTGGTGGCTCACATTGGGGGTCAGCGAGTAGGAAAGAATTGCGTTTACCTGGGAGGGTCCGGCAAAAATCAGCGGCGCCGGACGCCCGGCCACCGACACACGCGTCGAACCCAGAAGCGTAGGCAGCGGCAGCGATGCCGCGCTGGTTGAGCCTTCCGCCAGCCCCGAGCCGAAAATGGCGACCATCCCGCCTGGAGCCACTGCGGCCCCCTTGTCAAAACTGGCGGCACTGAGAACTCCACCCGTAGCTAAGTTGGGAGACGTCGAGGCATCCACAGCGCCGGTCAACTCCAGGCATCCCGTTGCTCCTCCCGAAGTATCGGAAGCGAGCAGCCGCAACGCCACGGATGGGTTGGCCGAGGAAGGAAGGGCCAGCGTTCCACTCCACCGGCCTGGGTCCGAATCAATGTGAGTGAGAGCGGCGACGGTTTGGCCGGCCCCCACCATGCTCGCTACGACTTGCCCTTGCCGCAATGGCAGCCCGTCGTTGCCGGTCACGCGGGTCTCGATGGAAAGCGGCGCTCCCGTCGGGGATGTGAAGCCTAACATTTGCCGCAACGAGCTGATCTGCAATCCTCCGGGCGGGCACGCAAGGGAGGCTTGCCGGGAATGGTCTTCCGCCGCAGCCCGTGGGCCGCCCGTCACGATTAGAAGCAGATCGACGGAGTGTACTTCCGTGCCATTGGAGGCCCTGAGGGACAACGTCGTGCGATGAACACCCACGGGCAATCCTGTTGTATTTACCCCGACCGCAAAGAGCGCTGATCCTTGCGGGGCGATGTTCAGGTCAGCCGGAGGAGTGACGCTCCAGATTCTGGTATCGCCTTGTAACTGGAATTCGATCCGAAAAGGATCGGACCCGTAATTGTGGACCATCAACTGCTGCCGCGCCGGATTGGACTGCCCTTGCAACTGCACAAAGGTGAAACCGCCGGGCGTCACCGCTGCCGCCGCTCGAGTGGACGCAGGCTCCACCAGCAAGCTCACCAGCGCCAAACGCGGCGAATTGTCCACCGGCGCCTGCACCAGCACTTGGCCCACGTATTGACCCGCACTCAGGCCCACTGCATTGACGAGCACGTCCACTTCGGCAGGGTTGCCCGGCGCACTGTTGCCGCTGGTGCGGGAAAGGCTAAGCCATTGTGGCAGGCCGGGGTCAACCGTTGGCGCCGCTGACCAGTTGAAGCCGGAGTTGCCCACCGCCAGCACATGCAATGTCTGCGCTGGAACCCCGCGTCCGCCGGCTCGCGCGCGGAAGCTCAGCGCCGATTGCGACAACTGCATCAGCGGGTCGCCGGCGCTGACTGCCAGCAGAACCGGAACCACGAGTTCCTGGCCGGTGGTGGTGTTGCGGAATCGTAGAAGAGCCCGGTATATGCCTGGGTTGAGGATCGCGGTAATGAAGCCAAGGCGGACGCGCAGTTGCCCGCCCGGTGCAATCACTCCATCCAGGGATGAGGTGGAAAGCCAGCCGGATCCGGACAGAAACTCGAGTTGTCCGGATACGTTGATGGAGCCG
>JAENWC010000474.1 GCA_016650235.1 Terriglobia bacterium | reverse complement strand
TCAGCGCCCGCTTCCCGCTTCCGTTCATCGGCCGCAAACACGCGCTCCTCGCTCCGGCTGATGCGGCGGTGCGCGCAAAGCCCTTCCAGAATGAACTCCGCGGCGGAGGCGCGCAAAGCGTCCGTCTCGTTCGCGCCCAACCCTAAAGCCTTGGTCTTTTCCAACAGTCCCTGTATCTGCTGCAACTGCCCGATCATCGCAGCCGAATCCACCGCCTCATCCAACCGGACCGAGCCACCCAAATCAAACCACTGCGTCACCTGCGAAAAATTGATCCCATCAAAATACTTCGTGAAAACCTTGCCCACGGCCCCACGCACTAATTCGCGCGCCACAAAGTCGCCGCCTTTCAACTCGCCTTCATACTCGAGTTCGATCTTGCCGGTGATGGAGGGAAGCGCCGAGAAGATGTCCACCACTCGCGGAGCCGCCTCTTTCTCGCGCGCCCGCAGCGCGCGCCGCTCGGCATTGGAAATAACATTCTCCATGGCCGATATCGGAAGCCGCTGGCTCACCCCGCTGCGCTTGTCCACCTTCTTGTCCTCGCGCGCCAAAAACGCCACATGCTCAACCACCTCGCAAATATAGGAAGGAATTCGCATCTCCACCGGAGAACTCCGGTGCGTCCAGGCTTCCTGAGCCGTGATCGTTAACCCCTGCTCCACCGAGGCCGGATAATGTGTCCGGATCTCGCTCCCGATCCGGTCCTTCAGCGGTGTGATGATCTTGCCGCGCGCCGTGTAATCCTCCGGATTGGCCGTGAACACCAGCAGAATATCCAGCGGCAGCCGCACCGGATATCCTTTGATCTGCACATCCCCTTCCTGCATGATGTTGAACAGGCCCACCTGTATCTTGCCCGCAAGGTCCGGCAATTCATTGATCGCGAAAATCCCGCGATTGGCCCGCGGCACAAGGCCATAGTGCACCGTAAGCTCATCGGAGATGTTCTGTCCACGCCGCGCGGCCTTGATCGGGTCAATGTCGCCGATCATGTCCGCGATGGTGACGTCCGGAGTAGCCAGCTTTTCCACATACCGCTGATCCGGTTTCAGCCACGCGATCGGAGTCTCTTCTCCCATCTCTTCGATAAGCTGCCTAGCCTGGCGCGACACCGGCCGGTAGGGATGGTCCCGGATTTCGCTCCCGGCAATGTAAGGCGCAGCCTCATCCAAAAGCGAAGTGAGCATCCGGATCAAGCGCGTTTTGGCCTGACCCCGCAGTCCCAGCAAAATAAAATTGTGCTTGGACAGCAACGCATTCACCATCTGCGGAATCACTGTGTCTTCATAGCCGACAATGCCCTCAAAAAGAGGCGCCCCGCGTTCCAGTCTGGCAATCAGGTTTTCCCGCAACTCGTCCTTCACGCCCCGGCCGGCCATGCGCTCTTCACTGAACTTGCCGCGCCGGAGCGCGCCCAGAGTCAGCGGCAAAGCGCAAAGGGCGCCGTCCGCGTCACCCAACTGTTCAGAAGCGCGCCTATTGCTTTTGCGGACGGCAGCTCCGTCTTGCGCGTGTTCCTTAGAGGTTTTCATTGGTCCGTAGGTGCTTTCTCTCTTTTCTCGTCCAGGCTGCTGAGCATCTCTTTCCACTCAAACCAGCCCGATTGGCCGCGAACCCATTTCTCAAACCAATGGAACTCGCTCACCATCTTCACCATCTGGTTGCGCACGTCGGGAATTCCGTGCGTCGAGCCGGGGTAAACCAACAACTCCGCCGGCACGCCCAGCTTCTTCAGCGCCATGTGCAACTCCTCGCTTTGCGGGCGCGGCACGCGCGGGTCCCCGTCCACTACCTGGATCAAAGTCGGGGTCTTGGCATTCTTGATGTACTTGAGCGGCGACACGTTCCACCATTTGTCAAAATTGTCGTACGGCAGCCCGCCAAAGTAGTGTTCGCGGACCCGCTGCGTGTCATTCTGCGCATACATCGAGGTCCAGTTCATCGCCCCTGCCCCGGATGAAATCGCCTTGAAACGGTCCGTGTGCGTGAGAATCCAGTTCGACCAATGGCCCCCCGCGCTCCAGCCCATCACACCCATCTTTGTCTCATCCACCAAACCTTGCGCGATGAGATGATCCACTCCGGTCATGATGTCCTCATAGCCTTGCCGGAAGTAATCACCAGCGATCTCGGTGGCGAACTTCTCGCCATAATTGGACGAGCCGCGGTAGTTCGGCTGCAGGCAAATATATCCGGCCCCGGCATAGATGTTTGAGTAATTGCCGTACGATGCGTCAAAGCCCAACGTGGAGGCCCCGCGTGGACCGCCATGGATCTGCACAATCAGCGGATACTTCTTTCCTGGCGCATAATCGGCCGGCTTCACCAGAATCCCTTCCACCATGCGCCCGTCGCTGGACTTCCATTCCACCGTGCTGGTCTGCCCCAGCGCCATCTGTTTCACTTGCGGGTTGGAATCGGTCAACTGTTTCCAACTCGAGCGGTGCGCCGCCTCCTCAGCCGACCCGATCGCGTAAAAGTTCCGCGGCGTCACTGGATCGGAGTAAGACAAAATCAATCGATTGCTGTCCTCATCCTGGCGCACCGACAATGTTCCCTTCACGCTGGAAACCTGCGTCACCTTGCCCGAATCCACGGCCAACGACATCAACTGCGTGCTCGCGCGCACGCCCGTGTTGAAGTAAATCATCGTGCTGTCGGCCGACCAGAAATCGATAGAAACCTCCCCGTCAAAGTTGTCACCCAGCTTGCGCCATTTTTCAGAACTAGTTTCAGGACTCATACTCACCGGCCGCGCATAAACCTTATGCGTTCGGAAGTAAGTGAAGTCATTGGCTGCGGAAAACGCCATCCAGCGCGAGTCCGGTGAAAAACTGAGCGGGCTTTCGCTCATCTCCTTGTTGTTGGTCAGCCGCTCAATCTTGCCGGTGGCTGCCTCCACAAGGTACAGGTCCGCGTAAATGGCGGCTTCATTCACAGTGCGCTGATAGCGGCCGGCCGGTGTGCCCCGGAACCCGATCCATTTCGAGTCATCCGACAATGACAAGCTGCTCACGGTGTATTCGGAGCTGGAGGTGATCCTGTTCTCCTTTCCGGACTCGACGTCCAGCCCCCACAAATGCACCAGCGGCGTTTCCTGATTGCGGATGCGGACGGTGAACTTTTTCTCCATGCGCTCCAGGTTGTCTTTGTCGCTGCTGTCCGGGGTAAGGAAGTAGATCCGCTTGCTGTCCGGGGCGAACTCAAACGAGTCCACCTGCGTGGCGTGCTTTGTCCACTGCTTCGGCTTCGCCGTCTCTATCGCGGCCACCGGCAGAACCCATATCTGCTTTTGATCGGCCTTGCCCTGCAGCCAGGCCAGCCATTTCCCGTCTTTGCTGAATGCGAATGATCCCACACCGTCCTTGGCGTCCGTGATGCGCTGGGCTTCGCCTCCGTCCGTCCGCATGAGGTAGAGCTGGCTCAGCGGCGTAGCGCCGGTCCCTTCCCGGTCCGAGGAGAACACAAAAAATCTGCCGTCCCGCGACCACAACGGAGAGGCCTCGTTCTTAAGCTTCGTGAACGTCATTTGCCGCGTGGAGGCCAGCCCCTGCTTGGTGGATACGAGGTAAATGTCGGTAAACCGTTTCGCCTCCTTCCAGTCCGGAACCGCCAACGCGTATAGCATCCAGTTGCCATCCGGTGAAACGCTGCCGCCGAGCACCGCTTGCGTGTTCACCACGTCCTGAAACGTCATCGGCCGCAGCCCGGTTTGCCCCAAAGCAAGGCCACCGGCAAGCAATAGGAATAATGTGAATCTCATGCGAAAACCTCTATGCCGCAATCATACAGGATCTTTTAGTACCTCTACATCTGGAGCCTGCATGTTTCTGGCAGAATAGTTTTGGCGTCCGGCCTCGCGACCAATACCCACGGGCCTCCGAAGGCACTTCCGCGGTGTGCCCCACTTGGGGCGTTCCGGCCTGTATGGTTCCAGGCGCGCTTGGTTGGAACTGAAAGCCCTGCGTCTTTGCGGCTTCGGAATACCAGGATAAGCCTGGCTGATCTCGTGAACTGAAAGGAGTTCACCATGTAG
>JAENWC010000473.1 GCA_016650235.1 Terriglobia bacterium | reverse complement strand
GAATAAACTCGTAGCTGAACATCGCCGGCAGCGCCATGCCGAGCATGCATCCCGGCGCCCAAAGGAAAAACTGATCCTTGCGGATCAAGCGCAACCACCGCCGCCAGCGGCTCAGGGATTCTTCATCCACGGAAAAAACTTTGCCGGTGTGGGACAGCTTGATGGACCGGCCCCCCACCATGCTCGGGATCGCGCCGACCGTGCCGCCCATGCCCCATCCCTTGTCCCGCGTGTAGTTGGAGAAGGCGCTATTGGTAAGCCCCCCTGCGCCGGCGACGGCCGAAAAGGCCGCCAGCGTGGCCCAGTTGATCTCCCCTTTTGGAAGGTGGCCAAAGCGGAAGAAACCGGAACCGATCTCCCACCACGTGTCTCCGCTCACATAGAAGACGGCGACAAAAGTGAGAAAGCTCAGCACAATGACCAGCTTGGTCACCATTACCTTTTCCAATGCATTGTAGATCTTGCCGCCGAAGATCAGCGGAATGAACGCCAGGATGAAAATGACGTACCCCAAGCTCCGCACGAGATCCGCGTCGGCCCTGGTGGCCACGTGTCCCAGGATCACCGATGCCAGCGGCACTGCCGCGTTGGAACTCAAGTACGGCCAGATGGCCCCCACTTCGAACAGCACGTAAAAAAATATCCAGAACGTGGGACCGGGAAACATGCGGAACAGGCCCACGAAAATCGTCTCACCGCAATAGAGCGTGTAGCGCATCACCGCAAGATTGTAGGCTACCTGCACCAGAATCGAGATGGTGGCCAGCCACAGGATGCTGCCACCGTATTGCGCCGTCACGAGCGGCCCGAACAGCCATTCACCGCCGCCGATGTTGGCGCCGACCATAAGCAGACCAGGGCCAACCATAGAACGCCACATCCCACTCCAGTGGCGGTGTTGCGGTTGCGGTGGCTCCGGCAGCTTCTCCTGCTGCCAATCGAGGAAGCGAACAGGCATGAACTGTTCATCCTATCATTGCCTGAGTAACAGCCCAAAACTGAGTCTGTCCCGGCCCGGCGGCCGGCTGTAGCCCGGGCGTATCGAGGGCCGGGACGACCCTTTGTGGGCTACCTGCTGTACAATCAGCGGGAATGAAGGCCGTTCTCACTCCTCTGTCGTTGCTCGAGCGCTCCGTTGCCGTCTATCCGGACAAGATCGCGGAAGTGGATGGAGAGCGCAGGTTCACTTATCGCGAATTCCAGGAACGTATCCAGCGCGCCGCCTCCTCCTTGCGAAGCATGGGAGTGAAGCCCGGCGATCGCGTGGCGGTTCTGGCATTGAACTCTCCCGCCGCTTTGGAGCCGCACTTCGCCGTACCGATGCTGGGCGCGGTGCTGGTGATGTTGAACACCCGGCTGCAGGCATCCGAGCTGGCCTGGATCCTGAATCATTGCGAAGCGAAAGTGCTGATCACGCAGCCCGAGCTCGCCGCCGTGCTGGCGCCGGTCCGGGGCGAGTTGCCGCATATTCAGTCCATCGTCGAGGACTATGAGGCCTTGGTGGAAACCGGAACCCTGCCGCTCGGCAATCTGCCCGAGCCGGAAGAAGACGGACTGCTCAGCATCAACTACACCAGCGGCACCACCGGGTTCCCCAAGGGCGTCATGTTTACGCATCGCGGCGCTTGGATCAACGCTATTGGAGAAATGCTCGAGATGGGCCTCGGCGAAGATTCCGTCTATCTTTGGACGTTGCCGATTTTCCACTGCAACGGCTGGTGCTTCCCCTGGGCCGTCACCGGCGCGGGAGGCCGGCACGTGTGCCTTCCCAAAGTGGACCCGGAGAGAATAGTGCGGTTGATCGAGCAGGAAGGCGTCACGCACCTGTGCGGCGCGCCGGTTGTCGTGAGTTCCCTCGCGCACCATTGCGCCTCCCGCGGCATTCGTTTTTCCAGGTCCGTGAAGATTCTCACGGCTGGAGCGCCGCCCTCCCCCGCTGTTCTTCGGGCCGCTACTGAGATCGGCCTGGAGATGCTGCACGCCTACGGGCTCACCGAGACCTACGGCCCCTATACCATCTGCGCCTGGCGCAGCGATTGGAACCGGCTCCCGGCGCCGGAACAGGCCATCCTCAAAGCAAGGCAGGGAGTCCCCTACATCATCAATGGATGCGACCTGCGCGTGGTGGATCAGGAGATGGCGGACGTTCCCGCCGACGGAGAGACGCTCGGCGAAGTTGTGATGCGCGGAAACAACGTCATGACCGGCTACTACGGCAATCCCAAAGCCACCGAAGAGGCTTTTCGGGGCGGCTGGTTTCACTCCGGTGATTTGGCGGTCATGCACAAGGACGGCTACATTGAAATCCGTGACCGGCAGAAGGACATCATCATTTCCGGCGGCGAGAACATCTCATCGGTTGAGGTGGAGAAGGTGATCTACGAGCATCCCGCCGTCATGGAAGCCGCCGTGGTTGCGGTGCCGGATGAAAAATGGGGCGAGGCGCCCAAGGCATTCGTAGGCCTGAAGGAAGGCGCCTCGGCAACCGAACAGGAAATTATCGATTTCTGCAGATCGCGCCTGGCGCACTTCAAGTGCCCCAAGTCAGTGAGTTTCGGCGCTCTGCCCAAGACGGCCACCGGCAAGGTACGCAAGAACGAACTGCGCGCCGGGCAGTGGGTTGGCCGCGCGAAGGGAGTCAACTGAGATGGACTACCAGCATCTTCTGGTCGAGCATGACGGACCGGCAGCGATCCTCACTTTGAACCGGCCGCAGCGCCGCAACGCCTTGTCGCTTGAGCTGATGTTGGAGCTGATCGATTGTCTCGACGAGATCGGGCGCGGGAAGGATGCACGGGCCGTCATCATAGCGGCCTCGGGCAAAGTCTTTAGCTCCGGGCACGACCTCGCAGAAATGGCCGGACAGTCCATCACCGATTACCGCCATCTGTTTGACGTATGCACGGAATTGATGGCCAAGCTGCAGTCCATCCCGCAGCCGGTGATTGCGGAGGTGCAGGGCGTGGCTACCGCCGCGGGCTGCCAGTTGGTGGCCGCCTGTGATCTGGCCGTAGCCGCGGAGGGGGCAACATTTGCGACTCCAGGAGTGAAGATCGGCCTGTTCTGCACCACTCCCATGGTGGCGCTGACGCGAGCCATTGGACGCAAACGCGCCATGGAGATGCTGCTGACCGGGCGCGCGGTGGATGCAGCCACTGCCGCCGATTGGGGGTTGGTGAATCGCGTGGTTGCGGAGAAGGAGTTACGCCCCACCACTCTCGCTTTGGCCGCGCAGGTGGCCTCAGCCAGCAGCTTCACCGTGGGACTGGGAAAGCAGGCCTTCTATTCACAGATCGATCTGGATCAACCAAAGGCCTACGCCTACGCCAAGGAAGTGATGTCGATGAACGCGCTGGCATTCGATGCGCAGGAGGGCATCACGGCCTTTTTAGAGAAGCGGACAGCCTGCTGGCAGGGCCGCTAACCCGCGCCCGAATACTGGCCCCCGCCTGCCTGCCAGAATTGCCCATATTATGTTGTATACTTCCGTTGGGCGGGGTGGTCAGAATGCGCCGCCCGGTCAAATCCTGAGAGAGGAATAAGCACATGAGTTCGAATGCAATCTTCTTCGGATGGAATCGCTCCATACCCGGCCGCGAACGTCTGAGCGCGCAACATTTCGATGAGTTCGTGCAGTACCTCGTTGGGCTGCAACAGAACGGAACGATCAAGTCGTTCGACGTGGTTCTTCTCAATGCCCACGGCGGAGACATGAACGGCTTCTTTCTCATTCGGGGCGAAAGCGGAAAACTGGGAGAGCTGGTCGCGAGCACGGAATGGGTGAGGCATCAGACTCGCGCCGCATTACACCTGGAAACTGCCGGCGCCGTGCTCGGGGTTACCGGCGAGGCGATTACGGAACGTATGAAGCTCTGGACAAGTCTCCTCCCAACCTGAGCATTCAGGTCCCTTTCCCGGCCACCTCGCCGCCACCCCCGAAACCACGCGCGCAGTCCGGACCAACCCGCCGCGGAACGCCACCACTTCCGGCACGGTGGTGCTACACTCATTCTGGGAGGTCGCAGCGCACGGCCGACCGGAAGTTTGACGCGTGGCTGACGTTCTCTGTAGGGGATTGCCACAGTTCCTCAGACCTCCAGAACGTGCTGGCCAAGCTCCTGCTCCTCCCTCAACATCGCATAAACCTTCCTGGGAGACCCAAAAAACTACGATGCGGTAGAGCGCTGCTTGGGGCTTGTGCCCTTGCTCCGCTCAAAGCGGCCATCCAGGCGGCGCTCACTCAGCTTCGGGGAAAGGAGGGGAAGCACCGTGAAGATCGGCTATGCCATCGTTTCGAACAAACAGCAAAACCTGGCCCTCAGACGCCATGACCGCCTGCTGCACCAAACTACAGATAGTGAATCTCAAAAGGCTTGTTGGTGATGAATACCACGGTGACGTCGGTTTCCGCCGTCGCCCCATGCTCCATCCGCATCCCTTCAGGAAACCAGACAAAACTGCCCGCCCCGAAATGGCCATGGTTGGTCACCAGCGTTCCCTCCAGCACGTACATGCCGTGGGCGCACGGGTGCGTGTGCATTGTGTTGATGACGCCGGCCGGGTAGCGAACCAGACGGACCTCCATACCGGTGTCCGGATCCGTGATCAGGTTCTTCCGGTACAGGGTCCGCCCCAGATGTTCGTTGAAGCGCTCTTCCCAGGCAACATTGGCAGTGTCGATGGCGAAGAACTGTCTGGGATCCATGGGAATGCTTTTTCCTTAAACCTTGGTCGGACCTACGTGCGGCGCTTCCTCATCACTCTCAACCTTAAGCGACTTCCCTCGGATTTACTTCCACTCCCAGGTTTTCGCGTGTGTGCTACCGTCCGCGTCCGCTTCGTATTCGAAGGCTCCGCCAACAGTATTCAAACGCGCTAGTTTCTGGGAGGCCGTCCGGAAGTACAGCATCCCTCTATAGCTCACCGCGCCGCCTGCCTTGATGCGGCCTAGCCCAGTAGCCCGCCACGAGACGATCTCCGCATCCTGGGTCAGGTATGCTCCCTCACCTTCCCCGTATACAGTCCCGTCCGGTCGAACCTCCGACCAGTAGGTTCCAAAACCCGTGTAAGCGACGCCCAGAACAGTGCCGGCGTCCTCGAACGTTACCTCCACCTTCAGCGGTTCCGAGGACAGAGTTCGTCTCACAATGCGTTTCCCGCGCGATTCACCGATCAATTCGCCTAGCATTCTCTTCCCCCTTTCTCAACAGTTGCATTAGCTGACTGACAGCCTATTCCGGAAAACCCTTGGCATCAAGGCCAGGTATCAGACGCAGTGCGTTCTTGTAATAAAGCTTCTTAAGCACAAGGTCCGGCAGGTCGAGACCGTACATCTGCCAGAAGGCGTGCCGGCGCCGGTAGTAGTCAAAGTATTCGTCGGCGGTTTCCAGCACCCGGAAATAGGTATGGTACTCCACCGGCTCGTAGGTATCCTTGCCAAACAGGACGCGATTCTGATACCGGATGAACCAGCGCTGCGCAAACCGCGGTTGGCGGCCTAGCTCGGCAAGCACCGCCCCGATTTCCGTATTCATGTTGGGGTACTTGTCCATCAGGCGGCCCAGCTCATTCAGGTTGCCGCCGAGCCAGCCCAGATGCGCGTTGATGAAGGTGGTCTTGGGATGCTTGCCAAAGACGTTGTGCTGCTCGTTCATCATCGTTTCCCAACTCGGGTAGCGCTCCGGCGGCCGGGCACGACCGGGAATCTGCTTGAGTTCCAGCCATCGCTCGTTGTACTTGTCGTGCGGCTGGTAAAAGGGCGCCGGCTCTCCGGTATGAATCAGGACCGGGATTTTCAGGCGGCCGCAGGCAGCCCAGACCGGATCGAACCGCGGGTCATCCGTCTTGATTCGCTGGCCGCTGGTGTCCTTCAAATCCATCCCAAGGTTCTTGAAAAGCTTCAGGCCCTGAGCGCCGGCCTTTACGTCAGCTTCCAATTGCGCCACGGCGCGCTGGCTCCAGTCCGCGTCATCGATGCCTGAAAAGTTGAGATTGCAGAACACGGCGAAGCGCCCAGGGTACTGGCCCCTCATGTTCTCCACCGTCTTCTTGAGGCGGTCCCCGTAGCCGCCGCTCAGGTTCACCATGATGCGCATGTTCATTTCGTCCATCTCTTTGACGAGCTTGCCCAGGCGCTCGGGGGACATGTCGCCGCGCTGGTGATTATGCACGTCGATAAAGGGAAACTTGGCTTTAGTGACAGGATGCTGCGGCACCACCAGCGTCGACTTGGGCTGGTACTCCTCGAAAGTCAAAGGCTGGGCGGAGGCGATTGCCGCGACCAGCACGGCCAAAACGCATTGGGGGAACTTCGTGCGCATTAGAGACTGAGTATAGGCCAATCCGTACCGTGTTTGCACGTCAATCATTCAGGGTCGCGTCAACAGTCCGTCAACAAGCTGGTGACCCGGTTCTGCAATTCGGTCGTGAGACCGTCGCGGTCCCGCGGCGTCATCGCGGAAGTCCGGATCGGTTCGCCGATGATCAGCCGCACCCTGCCCGGGCGGATGGTCATGGAGCCTTTCGGCAGAATCTCCGGCGTCCCGCTCAGCGCGACCGGTACTACCGTGGCGCCGGTCCTGATGGCGAGGTGCGCCGCTCCGCCTTTAAAGTCCTGCATGTTCCCGGAGGACCGGCTTCCTTCGGCGAACAAGAGCACGGATAGCCCTTCTTTCAGCAACTGGGCCGCCTGCGCCAGGCCCTTTACGGCGCTGCGGGCATCCTCCCTGACCACGCCGATATGGCCGCCTCGCTGGAGGTGTCCGCCAATAATCGGTAATTGGAAAAGAGAAGCTTTGGCGAGAAACCGGAAATCAGCCGGCAGATGCGCCATGAGAATCGGCGTGTCGATGAGACTTCTATGATTGGCCACCAGGACGAACGCGCCGTCGCGGGGCATGTGATCCAGTCCCTGCTTTTGCACTGATACACCGCTCACCCAAAGAAGAAGCCGCGAATAGTGGCGCGCCGCCCAGTGTCCGGGGGATCCGAACCAACCGGCCATGACACCGGTGACGTGAAACAGGGCGAGGATGAGCAATGCCAGCGGGTTCGTGAGGAGATAGCCCCGCAACAGGCCGAGCGTGTTCATGGAGTTTCCTTAGCTGGCACAGGGCCCGCCGGGCGGCGTAGGAGAGACCTTGCTTCCCCCACCAGAAATAATGAGCCCGTAATGAAGATGGCATCGCCAGGCGAGGCTTCGCGCAGTATATCGAGCGCGCCCGAAAGCCGTGCCGCCACACGGACCCGCGGGTGCGGGAAAAGTTCCCGCATCACCTCCGGACGCAGCGAGCGCGCGGAATCAGCCGCCGTGAGAATAACTTCGTCCACTTGCGGCGACAAGGATTCACTAATTTCATCCACGCTCTTATCGCGCATAGTGGCGTAGACCAGCCATACTTTCCGATCCTTATAGAATCGCTGTATGTGGGCGGCAAGCGCAGCCACACCGGCCGGGTTGTGAGCGCCATCGAGAATGATGTCCGGGTACCGGCTGACAAGCTCCAACCGGCCCGGCCATCGGACCTGCCGGATCCCTTCCGTGATTGCCTCGGTGGGAACCTGTAGATGATGCAGTGCTGCGACGGCGGTCAAAGCGTTGTTGATCTGATGCGCGCCGGCCAGGGGGCAATCGATGGCGATACGGGCATCGTCCTTTACGGCGGTGAACCGGCAACCGAGCCGATGCAGGTCCAGGTCCGATGCAAGCCAGAGGGAAACCGGGATCACTGTCGCGCGGCGTGCCGATAATACTTCCCAGGCTT
Organism: Terriglobia bacterium; assembly: GCA_016650235.1. Taxonomy (GTDB): domain Bacteria; phylum Acidobacteriota; class Terriglobia; order Bryobacterales; family Bryobacteraceae; genus VFZE01. The sequence goes on along the minus strand of JAENWC010000473.1, from coordinate 5,827 downwards.
CCGGCCTCTGCGGCGCGATCACTACTGGTACCCCGGGCTTGATGATGCCCGCCTTTTCGCCGGCAATGGCGGCGAGGCTGCTGCCGAGCCATGCTTCGTGATCAAAATCGATGGGTGTGATGACGGACAGAACAGGGGTGATGACGTTGGTGGCATCCAGCCGCCCGCCGAGTCCCACCTCGATGACTCCCGTCTCCACGCCGGCATCCCGAAACAGCACGAACGCCATGGCCGTGACGGTCTCAAAATAGGTGGGGTGTGAATCAATGACCCCCGATGCCAGCAATCGCTCAGCGGTTTGATGCACATTCTGGAATGCGGACAGAAACAGCTCGCGGCTTACCTGCTTTCCGGCGATCTGAATCCGCTCGGTAGGCTCTTCCAGGTGTGGCGAGGTGTAAAGGCCCGTACGAAGTCCCGAGGCGCGCAGTGCGGACTCGATCATCGCGCAGGTAGATCCCTTGCCATTGGTGCCGGCCACGTGTACCCACCGGCAGGCGCGCTCCGGGTGGCCCAGTGCGGCTAGCACGGCCTGAATGCGCTCCAGGCCCATCTTGATGGTCTTGACTTCATTGCCCAGCGAGTAAAGAAACTGGACCGAGTCCGGATAAGTATTCAAACGATCGCCACTCCCGCCCGGTGCCGGAACCACGCCCTTGCCAGGTACACCAGCAGCGCCGTGCCTCCTACCAGTTTCGCTTCAAACAGCCACGGGGAGGCAACCCCATCGGGCGGAATGAAGGAGAGCGTGATGGCCAGAATGGTAACCAACAGTCCGCAAGCCGCGCCGAGGCGCATGCCGGCGCGCCATCCCGCGAGGAACAGGTAGAGGAACGGAATGAAGTACGTAATGACAGCCATGTCCACAAGAAGCTGGTAACCAGTCCTGAGGTTTTCTCCCAATTGCATGGCCAACAGAAATGCGGAACACGCCGCGGCTTGCAGCAGCAGAGCAACATGCGGAGTTTTCCAGACAGGATGCAGCCGCGCCATGCTCTCCGGCAGCCATCGGTCCGCGCCCAGCACCATCGGCAGCCGGGAGGATCCCGTCATCCATGTACCCAACTGGCCGGCCAAGCCAACAGTTACTAATAGCGCGAGTAACGTGGATATTCCACCGATGCGAAGCTGTTGACTGGCGGCATGACCGGCTTGCGTCAGACCGTTGACCACGCTCACCTGGCTGGGCGTGAGAATCACCAGGATTGCGATAGTTCCTGCAACGTAGAACACGGCGATGGCGGCGCCGCTGATCCAAGCCGCCTTGCGAATGGTGCGCGATGGATCACGGATCTCACCGCCAAGAATCGCTCCCAGTTCAAGCCCCCCAAAAGCGAACGCGATCTGCGGCCAGAAGTTGAGCTTGTCCCAATCCCAACGGGGCAAAAAGTCCATAGGTGTAGATGAACCGGATCGGGAAAAGACCAAGACAGCCAGTACAATGAGCAGGGCACCCGAGGCGTATGTGCAGGCCCCGCCAAGATTGCCGATCCATTTGCCGACATTGAGGCCGGCCACATTCGCGAGAGTAAACACCCAAATGATAATCAACGAGGCGGTGACGGCAAAGCCCTGGTTGGATTCCAACTTCTGGAACGATTCCGGAAAGATGTAAAGGCCCATGGTTACCGTGGCCAGTGTGAGGCTTGGGAAATAGAACAGGTTGTTCATCCAGTAACACCAGGCGCAAAGAAAGCCGTGCCAGTCACCCAAACTGTCCCGGGTCCAAAGATAGATGCCGCCTTGGCCGGGCATGGTGCGGGATAGCCGGGACACCACCATCGCGGACGGGATAAAGAAGAGGACGGCCGCAAGAATCCACAGTGAGACCGAACCGGGTCCGCTGTGTGCCGCCGCCGCCAAAGCACGCACGCCGGCCACGGCGGAAATATTGAAAAGAACAAGATCCCCGAGTCCAAGCGCGGTGCGAAAAGTGGGTTCCTGGTGCATGGCTGCTCCTTAAAAGCGCAAAGAGCGCCCGCCGCGCCGCGGAACCGGAGTGGAACACGCGGCTTAGTACTACTCCTTGAAGACCGCCCCCTCACGGTCGCGGCGAGCCGCGCGCGTCAGCAAGCGGCATGGCGATACGTGACCGAACTTCTTCGCTTCGCTTTGCGTGTCCCTCAAAGGATAACCCGGAAACGAGTGTGGCATAAATCGGCTCAGATCAAAGCGCGGAAGTCGCTCGCCGCGCCAACAAACAGGACAAGAGCACGGGGCTTAGTTTCGCGGCGAGCAGTTCGGTTTTGCGCGCGTTTATTTTAAGGGAGGAGATTCTGAGCCGTTGTTTCATGACAAGCCCTTAGCTCACCACGCACGCTAATCCTTCGCCCGGAAAGCAAGCACCGCATTGAGCCCCCCAAATGCGAACGAATTGGACAATGCGTACCGAACGCGCTGCCGGCGCGCCTGGTTGGGGGCTACATCCAGATCGCATTCCGGGTCGGGCTCGTTGTAGTTGGCCGTGGGCGGCAAAATTCCGCTCTGCAAAGCAAGAACGGTCGCAGTGGCTTCGAGCGCTCCAGCCGCCCCTAGTGCGTGGCCGTGCATGGACTTGGTGGAACTCACCACCAACCGGTCCGCGTGCGCGCCAAACACCTGGCGGATGGCGCGGGTTTCCACCGCGTCATTGGCGGCGGTGCCGGTTCCGTGTGCGTTGATGTAGCCCACCGCCTCCGGCGTCACGCCGCCATCCTCCATCGCCTGTCGCATCGCCGAGGCCGGCCCTTCGGTGCTCGGCTGAGTAATGTGATGCGCGTCGGAAGTCATTCCGAACCCCACGATCTCGGCGTACACTTTAGCGCCCCGCGCCAGCGCCGCCTCCAGCGGTTCCAGAATCAACATCGCGCCCCCCTCGCCCAAAATCATTCCTTTCCGGTCGCGCGAAAACGGCCGGCACGTGTCCGGTGAAACCACGCGCAAGGCCTCCCACGCTTTCAAGAACCCGGTGCTGAAGACGGCCTCGCTGCCGCCGGCAAGGGCCATCTCCACCACGCCGTGCCGCACCATATGAAACGCCTGCCCGATGGCGTGGCTGGACGAAGAACAGGCTGTCGAGACTGTGTACACCGGTCCCGTGATGCCCGTCTCCACCGAGATGCGGCTCGCGCCCGCGTTGGCCATGACGCGTGGAATGGTCATCGGATGCACGCGCCCAGCCTGTTTGATGTAAAGATCCACGAACCCGGTATCTTCAGTGGACTGCCCACCCACGCAACACCCTGTCACTACGGCCGTGCGCGCCTTGTTCACCAGGGACCAGTCCAGCCCTGCATCGGCCACCGCCTCGCGCATCGACACCACCGCGAACTGCGCAAAGCGGTCTAAAAGATCGGCCGTCTTGGCATCAAAATACGTCAGTGGATCGTAGCCCTGCACCTCGGCGCCTTGTGAGAAGCGGAACTGGCTCCGGTCCACGATTTCCATCGGCCGTATCCCGCTGCGTCCCGCGCAAAGCGCATCCCAAAATCTCTCCCGTCCTGTGCCGGCCCCCGACACAACCCCTAGCCCGGTCACCGCGACGCGACGCATCTACGCTGATGCTCCATTGCCGGCCTCTGTTCCACTACCGGGATGCTGCGCCAGAATCAATGCGCGCACACCCTCAGCCAGATCTCCGATCGTCTTCGCGTGCTGCGCCGCATTGTCCGGAATCTGTATTTTGAACTCGTTCTCGAGCGCGAACAGGATGTTGATGCCATCCAGCGAATCAATCCCCAACTCCTCAAATGTGCTCTCCGCGCGGATACCTTCCGCTGCAATGTGCTGCGTCGAAGCCACACAACCAATCAAACGTGCAATCAAGTTTTCGGGCATAGGATCTCGCTCACAGTCTCCAAACGATAGCCGTCTTCCAGCAGTAATGGCAACAGCCGCCGCACGGACTCCACAGTGGATTCAATGTCTGGCTGAGGCTGCATGCGGCGTCCGTCATGCAAGCAAAAGATCGCCCCGCTGCCGCGGTTCCTCAGCAATCGGCTCACAATCCTGCCGGCGGGCAGCTTCCAATCCAGCGCAATCGTGGTCCACATCACTCCCAGCAGACGGTGCTGCGCCTGCGCGTTCCGCAAACCCGGCCAACGCACGCCATAAGGCGCGCGAAATAAGCGCGGTTCGGTCCCATGCACCCGCTCCAGCGCTTCCTGCGCCAGACCCACTTCCTCCGCAATGAATGCGGCATTGCGGAGCCAAAGATGCGGATGCGTGTGAGTATGATTGCCGATCTCATGGCCGGCCTCCGACACAGCGCGAGCTACCTCCGGCAGCCGTACCACGTGTGCGCCGCACTGGAAAAAAGTCGCGCGTGCGCTGTGCCCGGCAAGGATGCGCAGTAATTCCGGAGTCGACTCGCTCGGACCATCGTCGAAGGTCAATGCGATCGACCGGCGGTCCGTTGCTCCCCGGTATACCGATGGGGCAAACACAGCCGAGGACCGCCCACGTACTGCCCAGCCAGCCGCCACCGCGGCAGTTGCTCCGGCTCCTCCACAGACCAGGCCGATCACGCCGGTATCTCTCCGGCCCAGGGAATGCTATGGTCCGAGGTGACTGCGAAGGTCTGCGGAGGCGAGTCTAACCGGAAATAAGACCATGGTCCGGGGATGTATGGATAGCGCTCGATCACCGATTCGTCTACATCCACGCCGAGCCCGGGCTTCTCTGAAACCATCAGCTCTCCATGCTCAATCTCCAGCGGCTCCTTCAGAATCTCCTGCGCCAGTGGAAATGGATACATCGTCTTGAGTCGCGCCGTCGTGTAGACCGGATACTCCAGCCACTCCACCACTGCTTCCGGCCAGCAGATGCCGATATGCGCGGCCGCGGCTACCTCCAGATCCGTCCCCCAGCAATGAAACGCGAATCGATGTCCTTGCCGCGCCACTTCGCTCAGGATGCGGCGGCAGGTAACATACCCTCCCTGGCACACCACATCCATCTGCACATAGTCCACACAGCCGGAAAGGATCAGGTCGCGAAAACCGTCTTCATCCGGCTCGTGCTCACCGCTGGCCACCGCCACATATCCGGTCTCCCGCAGCCGCTGATAAGCCGCATGATCGGCCGGCGGAATCGGCTCTTCCAGCCATGTAATGTCGAAGCTCCCCATCTCGCGCGCCACTTGCTCCACTATCTCGTAAGTGTAGCTGCGGTCCCCCATCCGCCACCAACTGTGGGCATCCACCATCAAATCCATTCCATGCCCCACTGTATTGCGCATCAACTCCACAGTCCTGACGTCCTCCTCGGGGCCCAGTGCGGGCCGCATCTTGTAAGCGCGAAATCCCAGTTCGGCCACCCCCTCCGCCTCGGCCGCGTACCCTTCCGGCGGCTGGTACATCCCGGCGCTCGCGTAGAGCTGGATGCGATTCCGCACGCGCCCGCCCACTAACTCTGAAACGGGCGCCCCCAATTGCTTGCCCAGCAGGTCATACAAGGCCACTTCCACCGCGCAATAAGTCTTGAGAGTTTCCAGGTCGCGCCCAGGCCCTTGCACAAACTGCGCGCGCAACGCATCGGGATCGCTCAACACCCGGCCTTCCAGAAACGGGCCCACCGTGCTTACAATCCGCTGGTGAAACTCTTCGCTGCCGGGCCCCGGCGCGTATCCCACCAGCCCGTTCTCCGTTTCCACGCGAATCAGCATTGCGTCGCGTTTCACAATGGTGCGCAGACCACCGTAGTAGCTCAGCTTCTCCATCTCGGGCAATGGGAAGGAGAGGAGAAAGGACTGCACTCGCTGAATCGTCATCTTCTCCAGCATATGCCAGCTCCGCCTGTTAAGCGCAAAGGGCGCCGTCCGCGCCCCCAAACTGTTCAGAAACACGCG
>JAENWC010000472.1 GCA_016650235.1 Terriglobia bacterium | reverse complement strand
CGGTGGTCGGCGACACGGTAGGCGATCCCTTCAAAGACACTTCGTCAGTGGCGCTAAATCCGGTTATCAAGTTCACCACGCTGTTTGGATTGCTTGCCGTGGAGCTGGCGGTGTCGCTGGCACGGGATCAGGGGGCCACGCTGGGAGCATTTCTGGCCGGCGCATTCCTGCTGATTTCCATGTTTTTTGTCTACAGGTCCTTCTACGGAATGCGCATCGAAGGCTAGCTATGCGCCCTACCACTGCTTCCCTGGTTCAACAGAGTCTGATCCGGGGTTGCTTGCAAAAGCGCGTTTCCGTGCCACACAACTTGATAGAAGTACAGGACTTAGTTTTCACCTCTTACATTTCGCTTGCGCTGGTTTTTCAGTTGTGGGGCCAGAAACCTCGCCTTCCCCAACGGCCTCCTACACCTCAGAAAGGGGAAAGTTGCGAAATCTTCGTTAACCAATGCACTTGTTGCCGCGTCGAAGCGTCTAATTATAATCACAGTGTTTGGAGGACCATGCCAGATGCGGGATAGGATCTATCAACGAAAAATATTGTGTTGCCTGTTCCCGCTGGCATTGGTCACCACCGGGTGTACGGAGTTGCCCGAGAGCACGCCGTTCTCCACGCCTGTTCCTGCCCGGTTGCCTGCAAAGTTGCCTGCAAAGTTACCGGCAAAGGCGGGTGCGGGACCGGCGCGCGTGGTGCGGTCCACCGCCACAGTACAGGCGGTCCGGTTTCTCACCATCCGTGCCCCTTCCATTACGGGGCTGTCCGCAGGCCAAAACGGACGCCTCACCTTGACCCGGCTGATTCCGAACGGTAGCCGCGTAAAGCAGGGAGACACGCTGGCCGAGTTGGACCAGGTGCAACAGCTCGATGATCAACGCGAGGCCAACGCGAAGCAGCGCGAGTTGGGCCATCAGCTCGAGGAGAAGCGGGCTCAGGTACGGAGCGATTCGGCCAAGCGGATGGCGGCTTTGAAAGAGGCCGAGGCCGACTTGGCGAAAGCGAAGATTCAATTGTCCAAGGGCGAAATTCTCAGCGAGATCGAGCGGTTGCAGAACGAGGCGAAGGCGGAAAGCGCGCGGGCGCGCGTGGAGAACCTGAACAAATCGCATCAGTTGAGAAACCAGGCCGAAACAGCCGCGGTACGCGTATTGGAGCTTAAGGTGGAGCGTCAGAACGTGACCATCGAACGGATTGCGAAGAATCTGGAGAAGATGACGATTGTGGCGCCGCTGGATGGCCTGATTGCCCACGAGAACATTTGGCGCAACGGGACGCAGGGGCCGCCGCAGGAAGGCGATCAGGTGTATCCGGGCATGCCGCTGATCCGTGTGTTTGATCCCACCGAAATGGTGTTGATTACGCAGGTGAACGAGCCGGACATCAAGACGATCGGGGCAAATGCGCGGGCCAAGGTGTTTCTGGACGCCTATCCAAAGCTGGTCTTTGATGCAACACTCGAATCGGCCAGTCCGGTGGCAACTTCGGGGCTCAACAGTCCGGTGAAGATGTTTACGGCACGCTTCAAAATTGTGCAGCAGGATCCTCGTCTGTTGCCGGACTTATCGGCAGGACTCGAGATCAGCCAGGACGGGGCGGACAAGTGAAGAAAAGCAAAATGCGCCGCGGACTGCTTTGGGTGGTCACTGTAGCCGTGGTTGGAGCCGCAATTGCCGGCGGGCTTTTCATGAGAAAGGCGGCGGCAAAGACGGAGCGTCCGGTGGCGTTTGCGCGGGAAGGAGAGTTCCAGGTGATGATTTCCTGCCGCGGGGAGTTGATTGCAGCCGACAGCGAGCAGGTGACGGCTCCATTGAATGTACCGAACCTCTCCATTGTGTGGCTGGCGCCCAACGGAGATATGGTGAAGGAGGGCGATCCGATTGTGCGCTTCGATGAGAGCAGCGCAAAGCGGCAACTGCGGGAAAAAGAGGCGGCGCTTGGACAGGCGCAGGCAACGCTGGACCAGGCCGTAGCGCAGGCCAGCATTCAACTGGAGCAGGACCGTTTGGAACTGGCCACGGCACGGCAGGTGGTGGAGCGGGCCAAGCTGGAGGTATCCAAGCAGGAGATTGTGAGCCGGTTGAAGGGCGAAGAGAGCCGGATTGATCTGGGCGTGGCGGAAGAGAAGATGAAGGTGCAGCAGGCGACGCTCGAGTTGAACCAGACCTCAGGCAAGGCCAAGATCTCGGCGCTGGAGGCGGTACGGGACAAGACCAAAGTGGAAGTGGAGCTGACCCGGCACCGCTTGACGCAGATGGAGCTGAAGTCGCCCTCCACCGGAGTGGTCGTCTACTTGATGAACTTCTCCGCCGGCTGGATGAACGCAAAGCCGTTCAAGGTGGGAGACAACGTGTGGCCGGGGAGCGCGATTGCGGAGATACCGGATCTGGCGAGCCTGCACATCAAGGCGAAGGTGGATGAGAACGACCGCGGCCGGCTACAGGCGGGCCAGGAGGCGCAGATCCGGCTGGATCCTTTCCCCGAAAAGACTTTCCAAGGCAAGCTCGCCTCGATTTCTCTGCTGACCGAACAGAATTTCGAGTGGCCGCCTACGCGGAACTTTCGCGGGTTCGCGAAGGTGGAGCCACCGGACAAGCGGCTGCGTCCCGGGATGCAAGGCAAGATGGATCTGATTGTGGAGAAGATTCCGAAAGCGATCAGCGTGCCTTCCAAGGCGCTGTTTACACGGAACGGGAAGCCGGTTGTGCTGCTGGACCAACAGGGCGAGTTTCGCGCGGTGGAGGTCAAGGTAGTGGCACGGAATCCGGACGAAGTGGCCGTGGAGGGGATCAAACGCGGAGCCAAGGTTGCGCTCACTGACGACGAAAAATTGGAGAAAAAACAGTGATGCGGCGCATTTCGATAACGCTGCTCGTGCTGCTGCCGGTGGGCGTCTTTGGTTGGTTTGGTTGGCGGGCCCTTCCGTCGCTGGCCTCACCAGCGGCGGCGGCGCTGCCATTTACGGCCGTCAAGCGTGGCGATGTGAGTTTCACTATCTCCTCGAAAGGCGAGTTGCAGGGCGGCCATTCCAAGATGCTGGCGGCCCCCATGACCGGAAGCCGCGAGATCATCCTGACGAGTTTGCGTAGGCCCGGCGAGGAGGTGGAGGAGGGCGCAGTGGTGGCGACGTTCGACACCACGGAAGAAGCCTTCAAGTTGCGTGAGGCCGAAGCCGACCTGGGGGAAGCCCAGCAGCAAGTGGTGCAGGCGAAGATGGAAAGCCAGGCGCGGGACGTGGAATTGCAGTACGAACTGATCAAGGCTCGCGGCGATCTGCGCGTGGCCGATCTCGAAACCCGGCGCAACCCACTGCTGGCGGCTATTGTGGCAAAGCAGAATGACATGGCCAAGGAAGGGGCTCGCGATCGCTTGGAGAAACTCGAGCGGGACTACCCGCAAAGGAAAGCGGCGGCGGCCGCATCCATCGCAATCCAGGAAGCGGCTGTCAAGAAGGCGACTGTGCAGGCGGAAACCGCGCGGCGCAACATCGAAATGCTGACATTGAAGGCGCCCACCGCGGGCTACGTCTCGGTGGAGCGCAACACGAACACAAATTTCTACTTTGGGGGAATGCAGTTCCCCCTTTTTCAGCCCGGAGACACCGTGCGGGCGGGGATGGCGGTGGCGCAGATTCCGGACTTGAAAACTTTTGAGATTGGTGCGCGTGTGAATGAGCAGGACCGGGGCCATCTGGCGGTAGGGCAGCCAGTGGACATCAGGGTTCTGGCGCTGCCGTCGGTGAAGTTCGAGGGCAAGGTATCGAATCTGGGGGGTACTGTGGGTCGTCCGTGGGACCGGTATGTTGAAATCAAGGTGGGGGTCAACAACCCGTCGCCGGATCTGCGTCCGGGCATGAGCGCGAGCCTGGTCGTCCATACGGATGCATTGAAGGGCGTCTTGTGGATCCCCGCGCAGGCTCTGTTTGAGAGCGACAACCGTACCTTTGTTTACCGCAAACAGCCAGATGGATGGGTGCCGCTGGATGTGAAGCTGGTGAAACGGAGCGAAAGCCGTGTGGTGCTGACCGGAGTCAAGGAGGGCGAATTTATCGCTCTCGCCAATCCGGATCAGATGCGGGAGACTGCGGGCAAAACGGATACCAAGGGCGGCGCCATGAAGGCGCTGGCGAAATGACGCAGCGGCGCTCGCGGACGCTGCTTACGGATTTGCGCGAAGCGGCCGGGAATTTGCGCGCGCAGAAAGCGCGTACCTTTCTTACGGCAATCGGTATTGTGTTCGGGGTGGGCTCGGTGATCGGGATGCTGGCCATTGGCGCCGGGGCTCGCGAGGAGTCGCTGCGGTTCATTGAGCAGATGGGAGTGCGGAACATTCTCGTGGATTCGCGTCCCATGACCAGCGCTGAGGAAATGCAGCAGCGCCGGCGCAATTCGCCTGGTTTGACCGAGCGCGACGTGCGGATCCTCGAGTCGAACCTGGAGGGGCTTGAATTGATCTCGCCGCGGCGGAGTCTGTTTCCGGCGCGTGTGTTGCCCAAGCCGAACGGTCCGGTGCCCGGAATGATGGGCGTACGGCCATCCTACGCTCCCATCCATAATCTGCGCGTGGTGGAGGGGCGTTTTATCGAGGCCGTCGATGAGGAGTCGGCGCTGGCGGTGTGCGTGCTGGGCGAGACGGCGAAGGTGAATCTGCTCGGGTATGGATCGGCTGTCGGGCGGCAGGTCAAGATCAATGACACTTGGCTCCAGGTGGTGGGGGTGCTGGCCGAGCGGTTTGCCGGCGCCGGAGGAGGCGGTTCGGCAGCCACGCAGGACCGTAATAATGTGGTCTATGTTCCGCTCGCGACATCGCAGTACCGGTTCTGGGATTCAAGCTCGTTTCTAAAGGATGAGTTGGAGGGGCTGGACATACGGCTGAAGGCCGGCGACGACAGCCAGCAGGCGGCTAAGGTGGTGACCGCGATTCTGAATTCCACGCACCGGAATACGCCGGACTTCAGCGTTACCATTCCGGCGGCTTTGCTCGAGCAGCAGAAACGGACGCAGACAATTTTCACCTATGTGATGGTTGCCATCGCCGCGATTTCATTGCTCGTGGGCGGCATCGGGATCATGAACATTGTGCTGGCGACGGTGATGGAGCGGACTCGCGAGATAGGAGTGCGGCGGGCCGTTGGGGCCACCCGTCCCGACATCGTGAGGCAGTTTCTGACCGAATCGATATTGATCTCGGTGGGTGGCGGGATACTCGGGATCGCTTTCGGCGTGTTTCTGAGCTGGCTGATCGCGACGACGGCGGAGTGGAAGACGATAGTTACTACTATGTCTATAGTAGTTGCCTTTGGTGTGTCTGTGGCTGTGGGTGTTGTGTTCGGGATCTATCCGGCGATGAAGGCGGCGGCCATCGATCCAATTGAAGCGCTGCGGTATGAATGAGCCCGGTGTCCCCCTGTAGTTTGTTTGGTTTTCACCCGATACAGCAGGTATGAGTGCACCGTTGGCCGGCAAGTTTCAGGATCACTATCAGGTTCTGGGCGTGGACCAGGACGCAAGCTCGGAGGTAATCCAGCGAGCTTATAGTTTTCTTGCGCCCAAGTATCACCGGGACAATAAGGACACGGCGGATCCCGAGAAATTCGAGGCGGTGACATTAGCCTTTGAGGTGTTGTCTGATCCGGTGACCAAGCAGATGTTCGATTCTGTACGGGCCGGGTCGGGCAAGGAGACCGGTCCCAGGTTTGTGGCCGAGGCTTTCTTCAACATGATGACGACGGAGATGCCACGCCGGCATTGCATCCTGTGCGTTCTCTACGACCGGCGGCGGCAGCAACCGCTGCATGCCAGCCTATCCCTAAAACAATTGGAAATGATGGTCGAGGGGACTCCCGAAGAGTTGCATTTCTCGCTCTGGTACCTCAAGCAGAAGGGGTACGCGGTGAGTGATGACAAGAGTAACTTGCAGATATCGGTGCAAGGGATGGATTACCTGGACGCGGTTCATCCAACGCCTGAATCCATCAGGGACGTTCTGAAAGCCGCCCCTCCAGCGCAAGTTGTCGAGAGGGAGCCGGAGACATCTGTTGCGCCAGAAGTTGCGCCAGAAAAGCCCGCGCCAGTAGAACCGGCCAAACCGCAAATGATCAGGCGCACCATAGTGGTTCCGCAAAGCCGCGTGCAGCAGAGGTAGGACAGGCCTCCTGTTTCCGAGGGCCGCTGGCCCGCGAAAGGCCGGGAAAACCGCGGCATTCCCACTGCGGTCAGATGCGGTGGAAGCTTTTGAGGATCTCGCGTGTGCCGTAGCGCAGGGCGATGGGACGTCCGTGGGGGCAGCTCATGGGGAACTGGCATGCCGCGAGGGCGTTGATCATCCATTGCATCTTGTGGGCATCGAGGGGATTGTTGATCTTGATGGCGGCGCGGCAGGCGATGGAGGCGGCCATTTGGCGGCGGATCTCCTCGAGCGAGGTCTGGCGCATCTCCTGTTCGGCGATCTCGAGAATCTCGAAAATCACACGCTCCACTTCAGCGATGCCCACATCGGCGGGCGCGGCTTTGACCGCGATGGTGCGCGGTCCAAAGGGCTCCACTTCAAACCCCGCGCCGCTGAGTTCAGAGGCAACACGAGAATACTCTACCTGTTGGGCCGGATTGAGTTCGATCAGGATCGGCATGAGGAGACTTTGCCGATCCACGCTGCCGGCGGCCATCTGGCTCAGCACCTTCTCGAACAAAATGCGCTCATGCGCGACGTGCTGATCGATGATCCAGAGTCCATCTGGGCCGGCGGCGACGATGAAGCTGTCGTGCAGTTGGCCCATGGGACGCAGGTCGCGCAAGACCTCGAGACTGGCGGAGGGCTCCATCATCACGCCGGAAGGCAACGGGCCGTGTGTATCGGGAATGCGGCGCAACCTGCCTGAGGCCGCGGTGGGCGCTGCCGCAGGGTCCAGGGCAAGGCCGTGCGCTCCGAAATCAAGACGGGGATTGTGCGAGGCGGGCTGGCGCAGGGTGAACTCGGGGATGGGCACGGGCGGATGCTCCGCAACGCTGTCCGGGTGATCCTGGCGCAGTTGGTGGTTTTCGATCTGCTGCGTGAACTCGGAGAAGGGAAGTTCCGCGCCGCGTTGGGGGGAAGCCGGCGGCGCACTGACCGGAAGCGTGGGCACCGGGCGCGACTCCATCAACACATTTCTTATCGCATCGCGGACAAAATCGTGGACGAAGGAGCCGCGGCGGAAGCGGACTTCGGTCTTGGAAGGATGGACATTGACGTCCACCTCTTCATAGGAACAATCGATGAACAGGAGTGCAAACGGATAGGCGTTGTGTGGAATCAGGCTATGATAGGCCGCGCTGAGGGCATGGAGCAGCAGGCGGTCTTTGATGAGGCGGCCGTTGACAAACAGGAAGATGGAGTTGCGGTTGGATTTCTGCACCTGCGGACGCGAAACAAAACCCTTCAAGGTGAAGGTGCGGGTACGGCCCTCTTCCCCATCGTCATCCAGTGCGATGGCGCGCTGTTGCACACCCAAGTCGACCAGTTCCTCCAACACTTGAGACCCGAAAACCTGGAACACACGCTCACGGAGAGAGGAGACGGGAGAGACGTTCAGGAGTTCATTGTTGTTGTGGCGCAGCTCGACGGCCTTATCCGGATAGGCCAGGCTGTAGTGCGTGGCAAGCGAGGCTATGTGAGCCAGCTCCGTCTGTTCGCTGCGGAGGAATTTCTTTCGCGCCGGGACGTTGAAGAAGAGATCGCGCACGGTAAGGATGGTGCCGGAGGCAAGCGAGGCCTCCTCACAACGCAGAATCTTGCCGCCGGAGATTTCGACCAGCGAGCCGGTGGATTCATCCGGCGACCGCGTTTCCAGCGTGAGCCGGGAGACCGAGGCTATGGAAGGAAGCGCTTCTCCACGGAACCCGAGCGTCGAAATGGTGAGCAGGTCCTTGACGTCGCTGAGCTTGCTGGTGGCATGGCGTTCAAAGGCGAGCAGCGCATCGTCGCGCAGCATGCCGCAGCCATCGTCCGTGATGCGTATGAGACGGCGGCCTCCGGCTTCGGCTTCAATGCGGAGATGCGTAGCGCCGGCGTCGAGGGAGTTCTCGAGCAGTTCCTTCACCACCGAGGCGGGGCGTTCCACCACTTCGCCGGCGGCGATTTTGTTTGCGACGATGTCGGAAAGTACGCGGATGCGGCCCATGGTCGGGGATGCCGCACCGTATGAGCAGGGCCGCGGCTGCTTTTATTCTACCGTCACGCCGCGCTCACCATTTATTCTACCGTCACGCCGCGTTCCTCCAGCAGTTGGCCGGTGACGCGAAGCAAAGTGAGCAGGTTGCGGCGATACTGAACCGACTGTGTGACGAGGTTGGCTTGAGAGTTCGTAAGAGCCGTCTGCGCATCCAGGAGGAAGAAGATGGTGGTGACGCCTAAGTCGTAGCGCTTGGTTTCGGCATCGACGTTTTTCTGCGAAAAGTCCAGCGCTACTTGCGCCAGGCGCACGCTGGCGCGGCTGTTTTCCACCTGTGTCACGGCGTTGAGGACTTCCTGCCGGATCTGTTGCTCGAGGCTGCGGGCGCGGAGGCTGTTGAGGCGCTTGTTGATGGTGGCGTCCGCAAGATCGGCTGTGCCGGCGCGGTCGCGCAGCGGAAGGCGGAGAGTGAGGCCAAAGCCGTAAGCGGGGAAATCAAAGCCAAAGACCTGGCCCAATGTGTCGCCAAAGCCTCCCGGGATGATCCGGGTGATTGCACTGGTGCGGCCATCGCCGACAAAGACATTGGTACGGGTGACGGAGTTGCCGCCGCGTCCGGCCGAATTGTAGGTGCCGGTAAGGGCAAGATCCGGTTGAATACGATTCTTGGCGGATTGGAAATTAAGATCATCGATATCCAAAGCCTGGAGACTGGATTTCAGGTCCGGCCGCATGCGATAGGCTGTTTCGACATGAGCCTCTTTGTCCAGCGGCCGGTCGTCTTGCGGCGGAAGAGTGCTCTCGGTAAGGACGAGGGGCATGTTACGAAACGCCGGGTCGAGATCGGCGGAGATCTGGCGGCGGAGCACGTCTTCGGCCTGCTGCAAACGGTAGCGGGCTTGAGTGACTTGAATTTCGGCAGTGGCGTAGCTTTGCTGAGGCCGGTAGATTTCCAGGGCGGAGATGGCTCCCAGTTCCAATTCGCGCTGGGAGCGCTTGAGAAGAGCGTCCTGGAGGGCCAGGCCCTGCTCCTGCACCTTGAGGGCTTCGCGGGCCTCGATCACGCTCCAATAGGCGAGCTCGGCTTGATTGAGCAGGCGCATGATCTGGTCCTGCATGTTGTACTGGCTTTGGCGATACCGGCTGCGAGCCACCATGATGGGGAGGCGGTTGATGTAAAGCCCCCGGTTGCGGAGCAGCGGTTGAGAAAAGGAGAGGCGGAAGTTGCCGGTGATGTTCGGATTGAAAGTGGCAAACGAGTTATTTGTAGTTGTGCGGACTCCATCGAAGCCAGCCGAGTATTGGGTGCCGCTTTCGAGCGTTTGCAGGTAACGAATGCCATAGGGTTGCGACAACTGGCTCAGGGTGACTGCGCCTGCCAGGGCCGTGTCCGTAGGCGTTTCCGAACGCGTGGCGTTGAAATTGGCGGTGACGACAGGATCGAAGGGTGCAAAGGCGCGGGTGATGGCGTTGCGCTGCACCTCGACCGACAGCTTCTGCACCTGCATGTCGGTGTTGTTGGCGAGCACGAGTTCGAGATAAGAGCGGAGAGAGAACTCGAGTTTACCGTCGATCTGGAAATCGGAAAGCCGCGTGGGGGGTTCCAGGTCCACGCGTGGAAGTTTGGTGTCAAACCGTTCGCGGTAGAAGTCGCCCTGGTAGAAGCGGGTGGACGGGAGTAGTTCCTGGGCGGCCAGCGGCCAGCAGGCGAGGATACCGCAAAGGACCGTCCCGGCTCTCAATACACGCGAGCAACATCTGGCCACTGCGCCGGGACGAGCTCCGATTTGCGGGATGTTTCTCAGAAAGATGGCAGGCAGAAAAAGGAATCGCATTGTTGTTGTTGATTACTCGTATCGCATAGCTTCGATGGGATCCAGTTTGGCAGCCTGGACAGCCGGGTAGATGCCGAACAGCATGCCAATCCCCACCGACACGAAAAAGGCGATGGCAATGGACGATGTGGTTACCTCCGTCGACCATCCCGCCAGGGTGGCGATGATCCAGGAAAGGCTGAATCCGAAGGCGATGCCGATGGATCCGCCGAGCATGGAAATAAGAATCGCCTCGGTGAGGAACTGGCGCACAATGTCGGCTTGGCGCGCGCCGATGGCGCGGCGGATGCCGATCTCGCGTGTACGCTCGAGCACCGTGGCGAGCATGATGTTCATGATGCCGATGCCGCCCACCAGGAGCGAAATACCGGCGATACAAATCATGACGATGTTAAAGATATTGAGGGTGCGGCGCTTTTGTTCCAGCAGGCCGGCCGGGACCACGACGGTGAAGTCACCGGCGTCCTTGTGTGTCGCGTTGAGAATCGCGCTGACCACACCGGCGGTTTCCACCGAATCGGTGCCGGTATCCACCTTGATATAGATGCCGTCAATTTCGTCTTTCAGATAGCTGTTGTTGTCCTCAAACCGGCGCATGACGGTATTGAGCGGAGCGATGACCAGGTTGTTCCGGTTGATCACCTCGAGCCCTTCCACGTCCGCATCAGCGGAGGCTTGCGGAGCCAGTATGCCAATCACTTCCAGCCATGTATCGTTGATCTTGACGAACTTGCCGACGGCGGAATCGTAACCAAGCAGGTTCACCTTGGCCGACTCGCCTAACACGCATACCGGGAGTGAATCGCGGTTTTCCTGCTCTGAGAAGAAACGTCCCTCGACGATGCGAAGGCTTTGGATCTCGAGGTAGGAAGGTTCGACGCCGATCAGGATCGGCGGCTCCTGCGGAGTCTTCGGGATCACCTTCAGAGGCTTGAATCGCTTGCGCGGGGTGAGGGCGGAAAGCCCGGGAACGTTTTCGCCGATGGCGCGGAAATCGCGAAAAGTGAGGCCGGGGGAAATCGCGCGCCGGGCCTGCAGTTCATTGCGGTCCACGGCTTCCTTGGCTTCAATCAGGATGTTGTTGACACCGAGGAGATCGATGGAGGCGATGATGTCCTTCTGCGCGCCAGCGGTGATGGACAGCATGGCCACAACGGCGCCCACACCGAAGATCATGCCGAGCATCGTTAAGAGGCTCCGGAGCTTGTGCACCAGAAGGCTGGTGAGCCCCATGTAGATTTCAGGCAGAATGCCGGATAGCATGGCCATGATCAGCCTCCCTTTCTTCCGCCGCCAGGCATACCCACGGGCGCTCCTCCGCCACCACCGCCGGCGCCACCGCCGTTGTCGCCGCTCTTGCTGCCGCTCTTCTTGCGGCTGGGCTTGGCGTCGGGATCGATCAGGGCGACTTCTTCGCCCGGTTTCAAGCCTTCCGAAATCACCATCGTCGATTCACTGCGCTTCAGCGGTTTGATGACCCGTGCCACTAATTTGGTGCCTTGCTTCACGTAAACAATGCTCTTGCCTTCCCGCTCAAAAATTGCCTGCACAGGAACGTGGATGGCGTCGGGGATCTTTTCAACGATGATCTCCACATCCGCCAACAGCCCGGGGCGCAACAGAACATCCAACTGGTCGTCTTCTTCGGGAGGAGGAGGGAGCTTTGCATCGGCGATCTCTTTGGCGCTGAATCCGCCGGTACCGCCCAGGGCCATTGCGCCGCCTTGACCGCGGCCGCCACTACCACCTTGTCCGCCGGTTGGGCGGCTGGCGCCCGCAGCGGCTGCCGGCTCCCCGCCCCCGCGGTTACCGCGGCCTTCGCCTCGCACGCG
>JAENWC010000471.1 GCA_016650235.1 Terriglobia bacterium | reverse complement strand
TGGATGGCCGCGGCACTAGCAACTGAAGGGTGGGAATTCCTTCCACCACCTCGGCCTTCCAATCCTCAACCACAGGCACTGTCCATCGCATCCCGAGCGCATCCAACGGACTGGCGGCGAAGGCCGGCACGCAAAGCAGAAGAAGCGCAAAGGGCGCTCGCCACGCCACTGCCTCCCAAAGAAACATGGGTCTTGGGTTCGCGGCGAGCAGCTCCGTTTTGCGCGTATTACTCAGAAACACAATCTTTCGGCGCATGACCCATGATAAAGCAATGCACCGCGCCGGGCGTGACTCTGATACTCTCGATCCCAGGAGATATGCGAAAATGACCATCTTGCGCTGGGTTCTGCTCATTTCCATCCTGATCACCTCGGCCGCCGCCGTCGACATCGACATCGTCCCCGACGTCGTCTATGGGCACAAGGACGGCATGGCCCTCACTTTCGACGTCCTGAAACCAAAAACAGGAGCCAACGGCGTCGGGATTCTCTTTATGGTCAGCGGTGGCTGGGTCTCCGCCTGGGCGCCTCCCCAACAATCCGCCTCCCGCTTCGAGGACTTGCTCAACAAGGGTTTCACCGTCATCCCCGTGCGCCACGGCAGCTCACCCAAATACGTGATTCCCGAAATTGTCCCGGACGTCCGCCGCGCCGTACGCTTTATCCGTCACAACGCCGCCCGCTGGGGCATTGATCCCAATCGTCTCGGCGTCTACGGTGGAAGCGCCGACGGCCATCTCTCCCTGGTCCTCGGCACTAGCTCCGACAACGGGGACCCGAACGCCACCGAGCCCTTCCTCAAGGAAAGCAGCCGCGTCGCTTCCGTCGTAGCCTACTCCCCCGGTCGACTTGCGTACCTTCGTGCGCGGCGCCAACCCGCCGCCTAATCCCGACGGCTCCCCCCACCGTTTCCCAGCTCTCCACTTCGACAAGGAAAAGGCCGCCGACTACTCTCCCATCCTCCACGTCTCCCCCGATCCGAGGAGCACGGCGTTGAACTTTGGGCGTGCGGTGAGTTCGGCCATGCGCCGGCGAACCTGAAGATCGGCCACATCCTGAACTGGAACGTAAGCGATAGCTTCCTGCTGTTCTGCAAGCAGATTGGGCTGAAGTGGGCGCGGCTGATGTACCACGAGGATCCGGACGTGGACAAGGTTCGAGCGATACAAAAGCGCTTTGAGAGTTACGGGATCCGGATCTACAGCGTGGCGCACTATTCGTACCGGACATTGCGGGTGCAACTGGGCCAGCCCGGGCGCGACGAGGACATCGAGACGTACCGGAAGTTCCTGCGGACGCTGGGCAAGCTGGGAATCCCCGGGGCCAACTACGACTTTCATCCCGGCAACACTTATACGACGAGCTACATTGAGCGCCGCGGCTACAGGACACGGCAGTTCAGCGAGAAGGATTTCCGGGAGAAGGTGGAGAAGCAGATGCACGGGCGCGACTACTCGGCTGACGAGATTTGGGCCAACTACACCTACTTCATGAAAGCGGTGCTGCCAGTGGCCGCGGAAGCCAACGTGACGATGGCGCTGCATCCGGACGATCCGCCGCTAGCCAAGATGAACGGGGTGGCGAAGCTGTTTGTGCATTATGACGGCTATAAGCGCGCCGAGCAGATTGCGAGCGCGAGCAAGCATTGGGGCGTGCGGTTATGCGTGGGGACGTGGATGGAAGGCGGTGACCGGATGGGCAAGAACACGCTGGAGATGATCCGCGATTTCGGCGGACGCGGCAAGTTGCTCGACATCGACTTCCGCAACGTGAGCTCGCCCCTCCCGGTGTTCCATGAGACGTTCCCCGATGAAGGGTACACCGACATGTACCAGGTGATGAAGGCGCTGCGGCAAGTGAAGTATTCGAGCGGCATCGTACCGGATCACATACCGGCGTTGTCGGGAGAGGGCGAGGACCGGCGGGCGGGACTGGCCTACTGCATCGGGTATTTCAAGGCGCTGTTGCGGCGAGCCAACGAAGAAGTGGGGTGATTGCCGGTTGGCTTAATCGAAGCGCAGGGTGGTTGCCGGGTCGACCAGGGCGGCGCGGCGGCCGGGAATCCAGGCGGCGGTGAGTCCGAAAGCAATGAGGATTGCCACCGCGATTGCGAGGCTGAGCATAGAACGCCCTGGCACATCCAACAGTAGAGTTTGCAGGTAGCGCGAGGCGGCGTAGGCTCCGGCGCAACCGAGCAGCGTCCCGGCCGCTATCCATCGCATAGCCTGTCCCAGCACGAGACGGGTGATGGAGGAAGACGTGGCACCCAGCGCCATGCGCACTCCGATCTCGCGACGGCGCTGGGCTACCAGAAACGATAGGACGCCGTAGATACCAACGGCGGCCAGCAGAAGCCCCATCCAGGCAAACAGTCCGAGGAGCACGGCGTTGAACTTTGGGCGCGCGGTGAGTTCGGCCAAGCGCCGAGTCATGGGTTCCACGGTGACTGGAAGCAGCGGGTCGAGGTGCGCGATCTCTGTGCGGATAGCCGCGGCCATGGCGGTTTGGTCGAGCGGTGTGCGAAAGATGAATGTAGCGCGGCGCTGGGTCTCGGGGGCGGGAAGCAGTCTACGGGCGACGTAATATTCGGAGTTGTTCATGACATCGGCCGCAACACCGATTACCTCATGCCAATCTCCGCCGCCGCCCATGCGGATCTTTGCACCCACCGCGCCGCCGGTGGGGAAGAGGCGTCGGGCCAGGGCTTGGCTGAGGATCATGGAGGGTGGTCCGGGCATGCGGTCCTGATCGAGGAAGCCTCTGCCTTGCAGGATCCGAATGCCGAGTGCGGGGAAGTAGGCCGGAGTCACCGTGCGCCAAGTGACCATGCCGCCGGTGCCTTGGGGCGCACTCGGGCGGCCCTCGACCTGGATGAGTGAGTAGATCATGTCGCGAGCGGGTCCGGTGGGCGGGACCGAGTCGCTGAGGGCGAGCGTGGTGAGGCCGGGGAGGCGGGCGAGGTTGGTTTCCAGTTGCCGGAAGAAGGCGTGGCGCACGGCTGGGGTGGTCTGTTGGGGCAAAGTGAGCGGGGCGAGCAGGACAGTTTCCGGTTGGATGCCGGGCTGGCGGTTTTGGAGGCTCCACAAGGCGCCGATGAGAAGGCCGGCTGCGGTGAGCAGGACGATAGAGGCGGCGATCTGCCCGGTGACGAGGCCTGCGTGGAGGAAGCTGTGGGGCTTCCAGGTGCCGCGGCTTCCCGTGAGCGAGGCCGGGCGCGGGTTGCGCAGCGCGGCGGCCAAACCAAACAGAAGGCCGCAGGCAATGGAGAGGAGGAACGCGAAGGCGAGCACACGCAGATCGAGAGTGGCCTGCTGAAGCCTCGGGATGCCTTCGGGAGCGATTCTCACAAACCAGCGCAGGAGCGCCGCTGCCAGTAGACAGCCGGCGAGGCCAGCGGCGCAGGATAGGACAAGGCTTTCGGTGAGGGTTTGCCGGATGAGACGCCACCGGCCGCCGCCGAGGGCGGCGCGCACGGCGAGTTCACGGTCACGGCTGAGAGCGCGGGCGAGCATGAGGCTGGCGACGTTGGCGCATCCGATGAGCAGGACGGCGATGACGGCGCAGAGGAGAACCCAGGAAGCGGTTCGGGCGTGTTGGAACTGCCGGTCGCGCAAGGTGCGTACGCGGAGGAAGACCTCCTTGCGGAATCCGGCGGGTACGAATTGGAGAGAGCGTTGAAAGAGGGATCCGAGGGCCTTTTCGGCTTGTGGCGCGGTGACGCCAGGCTTCAAACGGGCAAAAGCCCAGAGCACAACCATACCGGGACCGCGCGCGGTGGACATGTTGAGTGCTTGCGGCAGCAGAATATCGGCGCGATCGAGGCTGGGGAGTTCGAAGTCCGCCGGCAGGACGCCGGTGATCAGGAGGGACTGTCCGTCGATGATGATGGATTTGCCGGCGATGGCGGGGTTGGCATGGAAGCGGGAATGCCAGAGCGCGTGCGAGAGCAGGGCAACTCTTGGACCGTTGGGAAGGTCTTCTTCAGGCGTGAAATTACGCCCAAGGACTGGGTTGATTCCAAACGTAGGGAGGAAAGTGGATTCGACGCGGGCGCAGAGCAAGCGGACAGGATTTGTGTCGTTGAGGTCGCAGTCGTTGACGCCGCTCCAGGAGGTGACGGCTTCAAAGGGCTTCTGCGAGGCGCGCCATTCCACGTAGTCCGGACCGAGCATGAACTCGCCTTGCTGAATGGGAGCAGTGAGACCGAAGGAGACGAGCTTGTCCTGATGGGCGTAGGGAAGGTCCCGGAACAGAATACGGTCGACCACGCTGAAGACGGCGGTGGAGGCGCCCATGCCGAGGGCGATGGCGGCAATGGCGGTACAGGAAAAGACAGGCTGGCGGCGGAGGCTGCGTAGGGCAAAGCGCAGGTCCTGGGCGAGGTATTCGAGGAATGGATTGAGGTGTATGCCGCGCACTTGCTCCTGAATCCGGGTTGGGTTTCCGAACTGGCGCCGGGCCAGTTGGCGCGCGGCCTCTTCGGGCAATCCGGCATCCTGGTGCAGGCCGGCCAACAAATCGATGTGCGATTGTATCTCCTCGCTGTAGTCCTGGTCGGCGGGGCGCTGCGAGAAGGCCCGCAGGAGGCGCTGCCAAAGTCGCTTCATGCAAACCTCATCATGCGGGTGACGCCCTGGGCGACGGTGTTCCAACTGTCTTCGGCCGCGGCAAGGCGTTTGCGGCCAGAGGCGGTGAGCGAGTAGTAGCGAGCACGACGGGCATTGGCGGTGGCGCGCCAATGGCCTTGAATGAGCTTTGCGCGTTCCAGGCGGTGGAGGGCCGGATAGAGGGAGCCTTCCTCGACGGCGAGGAGACCGGCGGAGGCCTCCTTGATGTGGAGCGAGATGCCGAAGCCGTGATTGGGATCACGGGCGAGGGTTTTTAGGATGAGGAGGTCGAGCGTGCCGTGGAGGGAGCCGGCGGCGTTTTGCATAGTTCACCTAGCTGTCTATGGTAGACAGCTAGGGGGAGTATGCGCTCGGGGAGCGCCGGTGTCAAGCGGTAACAGGTCTGTGTTACCAATCCACTACGGAGCCGTCGTCGGGATCGAACCGGGTTCGATAGGGGTTGGGCTCACCCACCTGGGCCATGAGTTTATTTTCGTCAATGGTAATGCCGAGACCCGGGCCGGTGAGCAAGGGACGGTGTCCGTTCCTGACCGGAGGCAGCGGTGTGGCGAGGAGATCCGAGTATTCGCGGTCGCCACCTTCCTGGATGAGGAAGTTGGGGACGGAGGCGGCGACCTGGAGGCTGGCGGCGAGGGAGCAGGGTCCATTGGGATTATGCGGGGCGAGCGGTGAATAGTAGGCTTCCGCCATGCCGGCGATAATCTTGAGCTCGGTGATACCGCCGGCGTAACAGACATCCGGCTGGAGTATGGTGGCGGCGCGTTTCTCCAGAATCTCCTTGAAACCCCACTTGGTGAAGATACGCTCGCCGGTAGCGATGGGGATGTGGGTTTTGCGGGCCAGTTCGGCCATGACATCCACGTTGAGGGCTTGCACGACCTCTTCGTAGAACCAGGGATGGTAGGGTTCGAGCGCTTTCATGAGCAGCAAGGCGGTGGGGGGCTGGACGGCGCCATGAAAGTCGACGCCGATGTCAACGCCGGAGCCGAGCTTTTCCCGCAGAGCCTTAAATCTGTCGGCGACTTCATCGACAAATTTCTGACCCTCGATGTATTTGACGGCCTGGCGCATTCCGCCGGTGGGGCCGACTTTGATGGCGTTGACGCCGGTCTCGGTGCTGACTCTGCCATAGACCCTGACCCTGTCGCGGGTGGGCCCGCCCATCAGCCTATAAACGGGCACGCCGTACATTTTGCCCTTGATATCCCAGAGCGCCTGATCGATGCCGCTGGAGATGGCGGTCTTGATGGGCCCGCCGCGGTAGAAAGCGCCGCGGTGAATGGCCTGCCAGTGAAACACGACGCGATCCGGATCCTGCCCGATGAGGTAGTTGCCGACCTCGAGTGCGCCGGCGGCGCAAGCCTTGGCATCGTCCTTGAGCATCTCGCCCCAGCCGGTGATGCCGGCGTTGGTGGAGATCTTGACAAAGACCCAGGAGTTTTTGAGGACAAAGGTTTCGATCTTGGTGACCTTGACGTTGTCCTTGGGACCGGATTGAGCGGCACTGGTACGTTCGGCTGTAAACAAGGCGTCCATACCGAGCAGTGCCCCGGGCGCGATGAAGCTGCGAAGCCAGGAGCGGCGATCTGTTTTCATTGGTGGCATAGAGAAATTCTCCCGTGATTAGCTTAGAACTGAATTCTAGCTTGAATTCGATAGAACCGGTTGAGCGAAGAAGTCCGGGAAGCGATCCGGCCAAAGTTGGTGGAGACAGGTTGATGCCGGGCGGGTTCATCCGGGAGCGGTTTTGAAGGTTGATGGAATCCAGGACGACGCCTGTGGTTTGAACGGCGCTGGGCCGGGCATGGCGTTGATGATTTTTGAAGTGAGCCGCTGGAGCGCGTTCCATCACGGAAAAAGACAGGCATGGAGGCCTATCCCACTTGGGCTTTAGCGCTGATTCGCCTTCAAGGTTTTCTTTCGCAGCCGGATGGATTGCGGGGTCACTTCGACAAACTCATCGTCGCGGACAAATTCGATGGCCTGTTCCAGATTCATGAGCCGCGGCGGGATCAGACGGATGGCCTCATCGGCGGAGGAACTGCGCATGTTCGTGAGCTTCTTTTCCTTCACGATGTTTACGTCCAGATCGGTTCCGCGCGAGTTCTCGCCGATGATCATGCCCTCGTAGACTTCCGTCGCCGGCGAGATGAAGATTTCGCCGCGCTCCTGCAGGTTCCAGATGGCGTATCCGGTGGACTTGCCCGCGCGGTCCGATACCAGCGATCCGGTGGGCCTGGAAAGGATGTCGCCCTGCCACTCCGCATAGCCATGGAACAACGAGTTCATGATCGCAGTGCCTTTGGTATCGGTCAACATTTCGCTGCGCAGCCCAATCAGACCGCGCGAGGGAATGTGGAACTCGAGCCGCACCCGCCCCGAGCCGTGATTGACCATCTTGGCCATTTTGCCCTTGCGCGCGCCCATCTTCTCCATTACCGTACCGACAAACTGTTCCGGGCAATCGATGGTGAGCATCTCCATGGGCTCATGAATCTTGCCGTCGATGGTTTTGGTGAGAATCTCGGGTTTGCCCACCATCAACTCAAAACCTTCGCGCCGCATGATCTCAATCAGGATGGCCAGTTGCAGTTCGCCACGTCCCATCACCTTGAAAGTATCCGGGCCGCCGGCCTGCTCCACTTTGATGGAGACGTTGGTCAGCAGCTCCTTGTCCAGCCGATCGCGGAGATTGCGCGAGGTCACATAATGCCCCTCGCGGCCGGCAAACGGAGAAGTATTGATGGTGAAGTTCATGGCGATGGTAGGCTCATCGATCTGAATTCTGGGAAGCGGCGCGGGGGTATCCGGATGGGTGATGGTCTCCCCGATCGTGATCCCTTCCACACCGGCGATGGCCAGCATGTCGCCAGGCACGCCGCGTTTCTCCTCCACGCGCTTTAAACCTTCAAACGAGAACATCTTGGTAATCCGCGTCTTTTGCAAAGAGCCGTCGAGCTTGACAATGCCGACCTCGTCGCCCAGGTTCAGTTCGCCCTGAAAGACCCGGCCAATGGCCAGGCGCCCGAGATAATCGCTGTAGTCGAGATTGGCGACGAGCAACTGGAATACGCCGGAGGTCTCGCCGACCGGCGGGGGGATGTGCGAAACAATGGTGTCGAACAGGGGACGCAGATCCGTCGCCTCGTCTTCCAGATTTATCTTGGCAACACCGGCCCTCGCATTGGCATAAATCACGGGAAAATCGAGTTGCTCTTCATTGGCATCGAGATCGATGAAGAGGTCATAAACCTCGTTGAGCACCTCTTGAATGCGGGCATCGGGCCGGTCGATCTTATTGATCACGACGATGGGCGGTAGACCGGCTTCGAGCGCCTTCATCAGAACGTAGCGGGTCTGCGGCAAGGGGCCTTCGCTGGCATCCACCAGCAGCATGACGCCGTCGACAATCTTGAGGGCGCGCTCGACCTCGCCGCCGAAGTCGCTGTGGCCGGGAGTGTCCACGATGTTGATCTTGTTTCCGTGATAGTGAACCCCGGTAATCTTCGACAGGATGGTGATGCCGCGTTCGCGTTCCAGGTCATTGGAGTCCATGACGCGGTCGGCCACCTGTTCATTGGACCGGAAGATGCCGCTCTGTTTGAGCATGGCGTCCACGAGCGTTGTTTTGCCATGGTCGACGTGCGCGACGATAGCGATGTTGCGGGTAGTTGAGGTACTGATTTTATCCATTATTATCCATGCAAACTTCTATGGTCGCACGCCGGCGCCCTACGAACACCAAAGCAAGAGGCCGTCCCGGTGGGGGACGGCCTCTGCTGTAAGCGAAGCTTCGAGGACTGGTTTAGTAGTCCATGCCGCCGCCGGGACCGTGGTCGCCGCCGGGAGCGGGGGCAGCCTTCTTCTCGGGGATCTCGCACACCATTGCTTCCGTGGTGAGCATGAGAGCCGCGATGGAGGCGGCGTTCTGGAGAGCCGAGCGTGTGACCTTGGTCGGGTCGATGACGCCGCTCTTCACCAGGTCTTCATACTCGCTGGTAAAGGCGTTGAATCCGTAGTTGGCGTCCTTGGCGGAACGGACCTTCTCAAGCACGATGGCGCCTTCATGCCCGGCGTTGCCGCAGATCTGGCGCAGCGGCTCTTCGCAGGCGCGGCGAATGATATCGACGCCGATCTGCTCATCGCCGTCGAGCTTCATCTTGGTGAGAGTCATCGCCGCGCGCAGCAGGGCTACGCCGCCGCCGGCCACGATGCCTTCTTCCACAGCCGCGCGTGTGGCATGCAGAGCATCCTCCACGCGGGCTTTCTTTTCCTTCATTTCGGTCTCGGTGGCAGCTCCCACCTTGATGATCGCGACGCCGCCAGCCAGCTTGGCCAGCCGTTCCTGGAGCTTCTCACGGTCGTAGTCCGAGGTGGTCTCTTCGATCTGAGCGCGCAGTTGCTTGATGCGGCCCGCGATGGTCTTCTGGTCGCCGCCGCCGTCGATGATGGTGGTGTTGTCCTTGTCCACGGTGACGCGCTTGGCCTTGCCGAGATCTTCCAGACGAACCCCTTCCAGCTTGATGCCGGTCTCTTCCATGATGGCCTTGCCGCCGGTGAGGATGGCGATGTCTTCCAGCATGGCCTTGCGGCGGTCGCCGAAGCCGGGGGCTTTGACGGCGCAGCAGTTCAGGGTGCCGCGCAGCTTGTTCACCACCAGAGTGGCCAGCGCTTCGCCTTCCACTTCCTCGGCGATGATCAACAGCGGGCGGCCGCTGCGTGCGATCTGCCCGAGCAGCGGCAGCAGATCCTTCATGTTGCTGATCTTCTTCTCGTGGATGAGGATGTAGGGCTCCTCGACCACGCACTCCATGCGGTCGGCATCGGAGATGAAGTAGGGGGAGAGGTAGCCACGGTCAAACTGCATGCCGTCGACGGTCTGCAACTCGGTGACCATAGTCTTGGA
>JAENWC010000470.1 GCA_016650235.1 Terriglobia bacterium | reverse complement strand
GGCAAGCGGCCTTACCGTATCCTGTTTCATCCCGATGGTAAAAGCTACTTTGTGACCAGTTGGACCAACGGCGCACTCTATCAGCATGAAACCGATACGGGACGCCAGATGGCAGTGCTTCGCCTGGGCCCTCACACCACCAGCATGATCTGGCGCGGCCAATCCACCAAAGTGGAAGCAGGCGAGGAGCCGGGCTACCAGGCGCGGATCTTCGTAACGGCCTCAAACACCAACCGTGTTTATTCGGTCGGCATCACAGAGAGCAAGGAGATGCGGCAACTGGAGGCGATTAACGTCGCCATGACGCCGCGCCAGCCGCTGGGAATGACTCCTAGCGCACTTGCCTTGAACGCCGATCAGAGCCGGCTCTACGTGATCTGCTCGGACGCCAACGCTGTGGCTGTCGCCGATGTTTCTGCGGCCAAAACACGCCTGCTGGGATTCATTCCGGTGGGCTGGTATCCCACCGCGGCGCGCGTGCTGAGCGATGGCAGGCTGGTGGTTTTCAACGGACGTGGAGCGGGTAGCTATGCCAATCCACACGGCCCGGTGCCCACGCGCAAGGCCGCGCCGGTGCATGAAGGCGTTGCGGCTGTGCAATATGTGGGACGCCTGCAGCGCGGGTCGGCCTCCATCATTGATCCCCACGACGATCCGATGCTGCACGCTTACAGCGAAACCGTGATCCGCAACAGTCCCTACCGCGATGAACTGCTGGCCGAGGTTCGGATTCCAGCGGGCAATCCGGTTCCCGGGCGGACGGACAAAGCCTCTCCTATTCAGCACGTCCTCTATGTGGTCAAGGAGAACCGCACCTATGACCAGGTGTTGGGTGACCTCGGAAAGGGCAACGGCGACCCATCGCTCTGCCTGTTTCCCGAGCGCGTCGCGCCGAATCATCACAAGCTGGCGCGGGAGTTTGTACTGCTCGACAACTTTTATGTAAGCGCGGATGTCAGCGCCGACGGGCATAACTGGTCCACCGCGGCCATCGCTCCCGACTACGTGCAGAAGATGTGGCCCAATAGCTATGCCGGTAGAAGAAAGCTCTACGACTACGAAGGGCAGGAAGCGACGGCCTTGCCGCCGGCCGGTTATCTTTGGTCCCAAGTGCTGAGCAAAGGGCTCTCGATGCGCAACTACGGATACTTTGCCACCAACCGCAAGGAAGCCCTGGCCGACGGAACGCAGATTCAAGAGGTGCGCGACCCAGCCCTGCGCAACGTCACCAATATGAAGTTTCGCGCATTTGATTTAGACTATCCGGACCTCGAGCGGGCCAAAGTGTTCCTACAGGACCTGGCCGGGTTTGAGAAAAGCGGCAACATGCCGCGCTTCCTGATTCTGCGTTTGGGCAACGATCACACCTCCGGGACCGCGGCCGGTAAGATTACTCCGCTCAGCGCGATGGCTGATAACGACTACGCACTCGGCATGATTGTCGAAGCATGCACGCGCAGCAAGTTCTGGCCGAAGATGGCGATCTTTGTTCTCGAGGATGATGCGCAAAACGGTCCGGACCACGTGGACAGCCATCGCTCCCCGGCCTACGTGCTTTCGCCCTACTCGCGAACCAGGAGCATCGACAGCACCATGTACAACACCACCTCTATGCTGCGGACCATGGAACTGATCCTTGGATTGAGGCCGATGACGCATTTTGACGCGGGCTCCACCGTCATGTTCCAGGCATTCTCCGGCCAGCCGGACTCGACCCCCTACGTTGCCGAAAAGCCCCGGATTTCGCTGGAGGAGCGAAATCCGCAACAGGCTGCCGGCGCGGCGCGATCGGCGGCAATGGACTTCTCCGAAGCGGATAGGATCGACGACAATGCGTTGAACGAGATTCTCTGGCGCGCCTTGCGCGGCAACGAGCCTCCGCCGCCCGTGCGGAGTATCTTTGCCCGTTAGCATTCCTCATGGCCCAAATTTATCTCTGTTTCGTCTGGCACATGCATCAGCCCTTTTACAAGGACCTGATCACCGGAGAGTACCACCTGCCGTGGACGCGTATGCACGCCCTCAAGGACTATTTCGGGATGGTGGAGGTGCTGCGGGACTTCCCCGGCGTGCACCAGACTTTCAACCTCGTCCCCTCATTGATGGTGCAGATCGAAGAGTATGCGCAGGGCAAGGCGGCCGATCCGTTTCTGCGAATTGCCCTGAAGCCGGCCGAGGAGTTGAGCGCGCAGGAACAGCATTTCATCCTGCGCTACTTCTTCCAGGCCCATCCATCGCGTATGATCCGCCGTTATCCGCGCTACGGCGAGTTGTATGATGGCTGGCTTGCGGCGGATCGCAATTCGTGGCGCGCCATGCATATTTTCTCCAACCAGACGATGCGTGACCTGCAGGTGCTCTCACAACTGGCATGGTTTGACGAGGAGTTCCAAACCAATGATGCTGAGGTGCGAGAGCTGGTTAGCAAAGGGCGCGGCTACACATTGGAAGACCAGAAGCAGATGGGCCGGAAGCAGGTGGAGATCATCCAGCAGGTGCTGCCGGTCTACCGGAAGTTTTCCGCCAGCGGCCAGATCGAAGTAACCACAACGCCGTTTTATCATCCGATTCTGCCGCTGCTCTGCGACTCGGCCATCGCCGCGGAATCGCATCCGCAAGTCCCGCTCCCCACACGGTTCCGCTATCCGGACGATGCGCGCCGCCAACTTTCCGCCTCACTCACCTATATGAAGGATCGTATGGGGATAGAGCCGCGCGGTTTCTGGCCTTCGGAAGGGTCGGTCTCGGACGAAGTGTTCTCGGTCGCCTCCGATCTCGGGCTGCAGTGGACGGCCACCGACAACGGAGTTTTGAGCCGTACGCTCGGCCATATCGCCGACACTACGCATACCTACCGGCCTTACCTCTGGCAGCAGGACGGCCGCCAGATGCGGGTAATTTTCCGCGATCACTATCTCAGCGATCTGATCGGTTTTGTCTATTCCCGCATGGGGGCGGCTGAGGCCGCGGACCACTTTCTGGATCGCATCAGGGAAAATTGCGGACCCATTATCGCCAGCGGCCGGGACGCGCTGGTGCCCATTATTCTCGACGGCGAGAACGCCTGGGAGCATTACGAGGAAAGCGGCCGCCCGTTTCTGCGGGAGATCTACGGCCGCATGCAACATGCAAACGATCTTCGGGCGCTGACGGTAACGGAAGCCTTGGACAGGGTGGGGGCGGAGCCAATCGGCCGCATCTTTCCCGGATCCTGGATCAATGCGAACTTCGATGTCTGGATCGGGGCCGAGGAGGACAACCGCGCCTGGGAGATGCTTCTGCGCGCCCGGCAAGCCTATGAGGTTTTGGAAAAGGACGCCTCGATCTCCGAGGGACAGAAGAACCTGGCGTTTGAAGAGCTGTTAATTG
Organism: Terriglobia bacterium; assembly: GCA_016650235.1. Lineage (GTDB taxonomy): Bacteria > Acidobacteriota > Terriglobia > Bryobacterales > Bryobacteraceae > VFZE01. The sequence continues at coordinate 631 of JAENWC010000470.1, read as the reverse complement.
CCGAAGGCAGCGATTGGTGCTGGTGGTACGGCCCGGAGCACCACTCCGACAACGCGGCTGAGTTTGATCACCTCTACCGGTCCCATCTGGCCAACGTGTATCGCGCTTTGGGCCAAGTGGCGCCGGAAGAGCTTTCCCGCCCTATTCTAAAGACCGTTGCCGCCGCAATGCACACTGGGCCAACGGCGCCGGTGCGGCCGGTCATCGATGGTGAGGTGAGCTCGTACTTCGAGTGGATGGGCGCAGGACAGTACCAAGTGGACGGCCGCTCCGGTTCGATGCATGGGCAGAGGCTCCTGGTGCGGCAACTGCATTATGGTTGCGACGGGCAAAACCTGTACTTGCGGGTGGACCTCGATCCGGTCGAGGAGCCGGTGATTGTTCATCTGACGTTTCCGGAAGCATCATGGAAGTTGGAGTTGTCGCATGTGTCGGCGCGAGTGCTCGAAGGTCCTCCGATCGAGATCGCCTACCGTAGAGTGTTGGAAGCCAGGATTCCGCTATCTCTGGCGGCGGCCCCGGCTGTCGGCATCGCGGCGGCAAGCGTGGCGCTCACGTCCGTGACCGTGCTGGGGGTCCCTCTGACCGGATTCTCCGTTCGCTGCGTCCTTGTCGGGCTGGTGCTTGCCGG
>JAENWC010000469.1 GCA_016650235.1 Terriglobia bacterium | reverse complement strand
ACTGGCGCAGGCAGCGCGAAGGGGCCTACATGCTACGCACCAATCTCAAAGCCGAAAAGGCCGAGGATCTGTGGTCCAACTACATGCAACTGACCGAAGCGGAAGCTTCGTTTCGGGCGCTGAAGAGTGAGCTGTCGATCCGCCCGCTGTTCCATCAACTGGAGCCTCGCGTGAAGGCCCACGTGATGGTGGCCTTTCTAGGCTACGCGCTGTGGGTCACGCTGAAGCACCGGCTTGCGGCCAAACCGCCCGTTGCACCCAACGAAGCCGACAACTCCAAGGGGTTCTACTCTCCGATGACGGCGCTTTCGGTGCTGTCCACACTGCAAAGCGCGAACATCGTTTTGCCCACCACCGATGGTCATGAGATCCGGTTACGCCGCATCACGGAGCCGACAGCAGAGCAGAAGCAACTGCTGGACCGGCTCGGCATCAGCCTCCCGCGGCATTTTCAATCCAACCAAAAATGTAGTGTAGACTTTCGGACAGCCTAAACTGATTCTAAAGGTGTTAACCGAAGTCTTAGCCTACAGCCCGGTTCGTGGAGGAAAAGCGCTCGATCTACTCTGACCCTCTGACAGCCACAATGTGAACGCGCCCGGCGCAAAGGAGACGACATCCTGGAATGTTGGCGGGTGCGCTTCCCTGGGTAATATAACCGTCCGTATGTTGTGGCTACTTCGGCGTGATGTAGCCGAGCGCACTTTTCAGGCGGACGTTGTTGTAATGCTCGACGAGGCCAGAACACACGCCAGTAACGCGAAGACCAAGAGGATGGCGAGAATCAAGGGAGAGCGGTCAACTGCGGGAACCACAGTAGAGCCGCATTGTCCTCCATTACACCGTCACGGGTTCGCTCGTCCCAGCCTTGACGAGGTCGAGCGCAACGTCCACAATCATATCTTCTTGGCCACCCACCATGCGCCGTTTGCCCAACTCCACCAGGATGTCACGCGTGTCGATGCCGTACCTGGCTGCGGCGGCTTCCGCATGCCGCAGGAAGCTTGAGTAAACGCCCGCGTAGCCCAGCGAGAGAGTCTCGCGATCCACGCGCACTGGCCGGTCCTGCAACGGGCGGACCAAGTCCTCGGCCGCGTCCATCAAGGCAAACAGTTCACAACCGTGACTGATGTTCAGCCGGTTGAGCACGGCGATCAACACTTCCAGCGGCGCATTGCCGGCTCCGGCGCCCATACCTGTGAGCGAGGCATCCACACGAATGGCGCCGTGCTTCACGGCCTCAACGCTATTGGCCACGCCGAGCGAAAGGTTGTGGTGCGCGTGCATGCCGCGCTCGGTTTCAGACTTAAGGACTTCGCTGAAAGCGTCAAACCGCTCGGCCACTTCGTGCGTCAGCAGGGCGCCCGCCGAGTCGACCACATAGACGCAGTGCGCGCCGTAGGACTCCATCAGCTTTGCCTGCCGCGCCAGTTCCTTGGGCGGCGCCATGTGGGACATCATCAGAAATCCGGCCACATCCATGCCGAGTTTGCGCGCGTATTCGATATGCTGCTTGGCGACATCGGCCTCGGTGCAATGCGTGGCTATGCGAGTCGATCGCGCCCCCGCCTCGTACGCCTCGTGGAGATCTTCAATCGTGCCGATGCCCGGGATCAGCAGCACCGTCACGCGCGCCCGCTTGATGTTTTCGGCCGCCGCCTGGATCCATTCAAGATCGGTATGCGCGCCGAAGCCGTAGTTAAAACTCGAGCCCGCCAATCCGTCGCCATGCGTTATCTCGATGGCGTCCACGCCGGCGGCATCGAGAGCGCGAGAGATCGCAGCCACCTGTTCGAGCGTGTAACGATGCCGGATCGCATGCATGCCGTCCCGCAGCGTGACGTCCTGAATGTAGAGCCGCTGTTGTTGGTGTTCCATGTCGATCCCTCTCTCAGTCCGTTGCCAGCCGTTCACCCGCCTTTAAGGCGGCCGAAGTCATAATGTCCAGATTGCCCGCGTAGGCCGGCAGATAGTGCCCGGCGCCTTCCACTTCAAGATAGATCGAGGTCTTGAGGCCGCGGGCCTTCGGCGAGCTGAACGGCTCAAACTGCACTTCCTGCTTCAGCCGGTAGCCTGGCACATACGTCCGGACCTCGTCGATCATGCCGCGAATCGAGTCGTTGATTGCGCTCGGGTCGCCGTCCTCGCTGAGGCAGAACACGGTGTTCCGCATGATGAGCGGCGGCTCGGCCGGGTTAAGCACAATGATGGCCTTGCCTTTCTCCGCGCCGCCGACGCTTTCGAGCGCCCTCGCCGTCGTCTGGGTGAACTCGTCGATGTTGGCGCGTGTGCCAGGGCCCGCCGACTTGCTGGCGATGCTGGCCACGATCTCCGCATACTTCACGCGAGCCACTCGATTCACCGCAGCCACCATGGGGATCGTCGCCTGCCCTCCGCAGCTCACCATGTTCAGATTCGCCGAGTCGAAATTGGCGCCCATGTTCACCACAGGCACCACGTAGGGACCGATCGCCGCCGGAGTCAGATCGACCAGCCAACGACCAGTGCCTTTGAGTACCTCATGGTGATGTGCATGAGCCGGAGCCGAAGTGGCGTCAAAGACAATTCTGATGTCTTTGAACTCGGGCATGGCCATCAGGCCTTCGACGCCCTTGTCGGTGGTGGCGACACCCATCCGGCGGGCGCGGGCAAGCCCGTCCGACTGCGGGTCGATCCCAGCCAGCACTCCCATCTCCAGGTTCTTTGCGGTCCTCAGGACCTTGATCATCAGGTCTGTCCCGATGTTGCCTGATCCGATAATGGCGATCTTGGTAGCCATGGCTATACGATGGTATTTCAGGCGCTGCCCCAAAGCAAGCGCCTGGTGACTTGCCTGGTGACTTGACTGGTGACTTGACCGCCGGTTCCTGGACTCGCCTGCTTGCATCCGCGGATCATGCCCAGCGGAGCGACTCTTCCCCGCCCCGCGCGCCCACTGTGGATGCGGCGCCGGACATCCCCGGTTGGCTGGAAGTACGGATACTCTTGCTGCGCGTTGAACACCCGAGGTGTTCGGCGGCGGCGGCCGAAGCGCTGTGTGGAGCGGTGGCACGGTGCGGCGCAGATGGGGATCGTGGCGGACCCGGCGCAAGGCGGGACTTGTCACCGGAGCGCTGCCGCTCCGCGCGGTGAGACGCGCGTGGCGGTTTGTGCTCCGAGTGTCCGAGCCTGCGACAATCGTCCAGGATGGTTGGCGTGATGGCGGCATTCGCCTCGGGCCTGCCCGCGTCGTTCGCGGCGGTGAACTGGGAAACCGGGACGCTGTGCGATTTAATGCCGGGACGCCGGCGCGGATGGGCGAGTGCGCCTTGATCGACAGCCGCGGGTCGCAATTTTTGAGGTAGAGTGGACTGGTATCTCTAGTCGTTTTGCACGGCTGCACGGCGCCAACGCTATCGGGGCCGGCCGCCCCGAATCTGCTTAAATATTGGATTGCCTGCACCATAACCATGTTGACGCCACTCGCACAGGGAGAAGCCAATCGGCTGAGAGATTATTTCTCTCAGTGCAACTACACCACGGAGGGGTTACGCGAAGTGCTGGTTGTGAACGAGCTGGCCTCGCGGCAACTGCGCAATCTTCCGCGGCTCTTGGACCGGACCGGGGAGGGGACGCCCTTGCACGTATTGATGCGGTGGTTCTGCTTCGGGGTACCGGTGGAGGCGGGCGCCGCGGCTGGAGCAATTCCGGACCGGATCATTCAACCTCTTCTCGATTGCGGGCTACTCACCGTGCAAGGGACGGCGCTGGCATCGGATACGATGCTCTCGCCATTCGAGGATCTGCTGGTTGCAACCGACCACTCGCTTAAAATTGAGGCCGGTGGCGATCCGGAGGCGGTATTGGTGATCAACCCCACCACATGGCTGCTGCACCGGTATTCAGTGCGGCGGCCATGCCGCGCAATGCTTGACCTGGGGGCAGGCTGCGGGGCGATCGGCTTATCGGCTTCCTCCTATAGCGAGAGAGTGGTGGCTACGGATCTGAATCCTCGCGCCACCTTGTTTGCCGCCTTCAACGCATCCCTGAATTGCCGGACCAACGTCGAGTGCCTCAGCGGGAATGCCTTTGAGCCTGTGGCGGGGCGGAAGTTCGACTTGATTCTGACCAACCCGCCGTTTTTTATCACTCCCTCCCCGCGCTACCTTTTCTGCGAGAACGAACTGGAACTGGATCTATTCTGCCGCGGACTGGTGAAACAGGCGCACAAGTACCTGCACGAGGATGGCATTCTGCAAATGGTATGCGAATGGGTGGAGATCCAAGGACAGGGCTGGCGGGAAAGAATCGCGGAATGGCTGGAGGATTCCGGTTGTGACGCGTGGGTGATCAAGGGGCACACCGAGGATCCGTCGCGCTATGCGCAGGCGCGCATTCGCGAAACCACGCTGGGAACTCCGGAGTCCGACTCGTCGGCGTATGCGGAGTGGATGAGTTACTACCGGAAGCATCGGGTAGAAGCAATTCACCGGGGGCTCATCGCCTTGCGGCTGCGTACGGGAAGCAACTGGGTGCGGATTGACGAGATACCCGCCACTCCCAAGGCGCCGTTCGGAAATTCGATTCTCAAAGGGTTTGCCGCAAGAGACTTTTTGAAGCGGAATTCGCGGGAGGATACCTTGCTAACAGCGGTGCTGAAAGTATCCGGCGATGTACGCATGGAGCGCACATGGGAGTTCTCCGGGCAGAGATGGAAGTTAGACAAGCTTCACCTGTGGCTGTCCACGGGAATGCCCAATGCCCAAAAACTGGAACCGGTGGTGGCGGAGATGATAGGCGCCCTGGACGGAGAGCGGACCCTGGGAGAGGCAATCGATCTCACGGTATCCAAGACAGCGGGCAGGCAGGACGAGATGAGGGAACAACTGATGGCGATCGCTCGCAGGCTGATCGAAAGTGGGGTTGTGGAGTGGGTGTAGGCGGCAACCAGCCCAGCCTCAGGCGTCCGCCTCCCTCCGAGGCGGCGCAGCTGTACGCCTATTTTCGCGAGATGGGCTACAGTCGGGAAGGTTTGCGGGGGATTTTGCATGCCAACGAAATGCCGTCGTACACGCGGCGGAATCTGCCGCGCCTCCTGGATGCCACCTCGGAGTTGAGTCCCCTGCACACGCTGATCCGGCTTTTCACCGTAGGGGCCGGCGTGAACGCGGACGACCTTCGGAGCGTGCTCCCGGGTTGGGTGATCGCCTCCTGCCTCCATTGCGGCCTTGTTTCCGCCGGGCGGGACGAGATCAAGGCGACGGTAACGCTTTTTCCATTCGAGGAGCTGATTCTGGCGACAGATCCGGCGCTTGAGATCAGTTGTTTCTCCTTGCCGGACGTGGTGCTCGGGATTAATGCGAGCACATGGGTTCTGCATGAGGCAGGAATCCGGCGGCATTCGCGCGCGACGCTGGATCTGGGGACGGGCTGCGGGCCTCATGCGTTGATGGCGGCATCGCACAGCGACCAGGTCGTGGCGACGGACCTGAATCCGCGCGCTACTCATTTTGCCGCTTTCAACGCCCGGTTCAATGGTTTCGAAAACGTGGAATGCCTGACCGGCGACACCTTCCAGCCGGTGGCGGGCCGCACCTTCGACCTCATATTGGCCAATCCGCCATTTTTCATCTCTCCGCAGGTGCTGCACCTTTATTGCGACAATCAGATGGAACTGGACGGGTATTGCCGGAGGATTGTGAAGCAAGCCCCGGCACATCTGAACGAAGGCGGGTTCGCGCAGATGTTATGCGAATGGGCGCAAGTGGAGGGCGAGCGGCCGGAGGACAGGCTCGGCGAATGGCTGGAAGGCTCCGGTTGCGATGCCTGGTTGCTGAGTCTGCAAGAGCACGATATTTCCAAGTACGCGCAAGATCGCATACGGGACTCGACTCCGCCCTCGCCGGAAGCGGACGCAGCCAATTATTCCGCTTGGATGGATTACTATCGCGCCCACAAGCTGGAGGCGATCCACACCGGATTGATCATCATGAGACGCCGCGCCGGGCAGAACTGGATTCGGATAGAGCCTCTCCGCTCGCGGATCGATGGCTCTTTCGGCGATGTGCTCCAACAGGGGTTTGTCTGCATGGATTCATTGTCGGCTCATGCAACCGACGAAGGCCTGTTAGCCGCTTCGCCCAAACTTGTGCCGGGGGCCAGGCTGGTGCAGCGGATGTCGCATGCAGGCGCCGCGTGGAAGCTGGATTCGGTTCACATGGCAGTGCCAAACCCGGCGCCATTCTCACAACAACTGGAGCCTCTGGTATCGGAATTTATCTGCCAATTGGATGGCAGCCGCACACTCCAGCAACGGATTGAGGAACTGGCGGCAAAAGTCAATGCGGATGCCGGTCAGGTGAGGCGCGAATGCATCGCGGCGGTCCGTCAATTGATGGAACGAGGGATTCTGATCGCCTGAGACGGCCCCTATCCCCACCGCCCGGCGAGAGGGGCGGCGGGCATGGCGATCGATTGAAACCGGACCAGCCGCGCGCTGTCGCTTTCCTTCAACGAAGCCAAAGGCATGAGGCCGCGCTCCAACAGGTGGTTGGCGGTCTTCTCAGTCATCAGATATTCCGCGCAGGGTTGGAGAATGTGCGCGCCATCCTTTTCGTAACTATGTAGGGGAAGCCCGTCAAGGTTCAAATGCATACCGGGGCGGAAATCCCAGCCGCGCGAGGCAAACGACTCCGCGAGCAAGACGAGACAGGCAAACGAGGGATTCGCCCAAAGGTAGCGATCATGATCGGGCTCCCCGCCCATCTCTTCAAACCGTATGTCTTCGCAGGCGCCGGTATCTTTTCCGTAGGGTAGCCGCAAAAGAAAACGCGGTAGGACCAAGCCGATATGCGCGCCAACAGAATGGCTGCGCAGAGCCTCCCAGGCCGCGCCGGCCTCATCCGTTGCCAGCGACGGCTCGGCTTCCGCAATGACAGAGGCTCCCATCGCCCTGCCGGCGGCGCCCAGATGGGACAAGAGTTGCAATTCTTGGACGGCGTGTCCGAACCGGTAGTTACAGGCAATGACCGCCCACGGCGTCCCTCCTGCGTATTTTGCCAGCAGCACGCCGGCAGGCGCGCCGTCAGCCAGTTCTTCCTTGGAAACATCCAGCAGGAAGATTTTCAGGTTGGAATCGGTTTCGACGCGCCGGACCAGAAAATCGACCGCATGCCAAGCGGCCTCCAATGCCTGAAAATCCGGAAAATGCATCAGCGCCCTCATCTGCGCATTTCTCGCACTGTCCACGAGAGATTCAAGCTCAGCCGGGCGCGGATCCGGCGCCGGCTCCTGTTCGGGCGCAACCACGCCTTTCAGCCACGATTGAAACGGGTCTTTGGCCCGCGCGGGGCGTTGCTCGATCCGGCTTTCGGTTTGCTCCACGGCTTGGTCAAGCAGCCCTCCCAGGTGGAGGTCTGCGATCTGCGGCGGAGGGGGCGGCTCCGGCGCGGAAGCCGGCCGGCGCGCGGGCTTGAGAATTTCCGCGTATGCCTGCTTGAGCTTGTCAAAAAGCGGCAACCGCCGGTACAGCCGGTCCGGATGAAAGTCGTCCAACTCCTTAAAGCGGACGGAGCCGGCCACGGGCAATTGCAGTTCGACATGCATGCCGGCCATGACGTCGTCGAGATTATCCCGGTCCACCTCCACGGGACGGAGGGCGGACAACCTGGAGCCGGTCTCGACCACTCCACGGCTGGCGCGGCCGCTGAAGTCGCCAACGACAAGCATGTGGAATGGGGCATCCGCCTCGCGCTCAATTCCGGAACCACGCCCGCCTGGGTCCACATCCAAGTTGATTTCCCCAAAAGAAAATGGTTTCGCCATGGCAGTCTCCTCGGCTTGAGCATACAACGATCGATGCCCGCCGCGCCGCGGT
>JAENWC010000468.1 GCA_016650235.1 Terriglobia bacterium | reverse complement strand
GTTGTCGTATCCAACCCCAAGGAATACGCCTCACATCTGGCCGATTGCGACGCGCTGGTCGTGCGTAGCGCCGTGAAGGTGACCGCGGAGGTGCTGGCCCAGGCGCCGCTGCTGCGCGTGATTGGCCGCGCGGGCGTGGGCTACGACAACATCGACATCAATGCCGCTACCGGCGCCGGCGTGCTGGTGATGAATACTCCGGGCGGTAACGCGGTGTCGGTGGCCGAGCATACGCTCGCGCTGATGCTCTCGCTTTCGCGGGCGCTGCCACAGGCCAGTGCATCCACCAAGAGCGGCAAGTGGGAGAAGAAAAAGTTCCTCGGTAATGAGTTGCGCGGCAAGACGCTGGGCCTGATGGGATTAGGCAACATCGGCCGTGAAGTGGTGGCACGCGCCCGCGCTTTTGAGATGAAGATCATCGGCTCTGACCCGTTTGTCAGTTCGCAACTGGCAACCGATCTCGGCGTGGAACTGGTGGACATGGATACGCTCTTCTCGCGCAGCGATTTCATTTCTCTCCACATGGGCGTGACCGCGGAAACCAGAAACCTGCTCTCCACCGAGGCCTTCGCCAGGATGAAGACCGGCGTGCGGATTATCAACTGCGCGCGCGGCGAACTGGTGGATGAGGCGGCGCTGGCAGCCGCGCTGGCATCGGGTAAAGTAGCCGGAGCGGGATTGGATGTATTTGCAAAAGAACCACCGGAAGCCGGCAATCCGCTGCTGGCGTCGGCCACGCTCATGGCAACCCCTCACATTGCCGGGTCCACTGAAGAGGCGCAAGAGATTGTCGGCGTGCGCATCGCCGAACAGATGGTGGATTACCTAAAGAACGGCGTGGCCATCAACGCAGTGAACATGCCGGCCATTTCGCCCGAGCAGTACAAGGCCGTTGGGCCTTGGATCGCGGTTGCCGAACGCCTGGGCACTTTTGCCAGCTACCTCGCCGAGGGGAACCCGAAATTAGTCCGGTTGATCTACCGCGGCAAGATCGCGGAGATGACCACTCACCTGATCCGCAACGCCGGCATTGCCGGAGTCCTCAACCGTTCCCTGTCCCAAAAGGCGAACGTGGTGAACGCCGCGCAGATCGCCTCCACGCGCGGTTTGAACGTGGAGCAGCGTCATGAAAATCGGGCCGGATACGTCGATTCCATTTGCCTGGAACTGGTGACCGATTCCGGCATTACCGCTGTGGAAGGCGCTCTGGTTTTGGATCGTCCACGGCTGACGCAGGTGGACGGCATCACATGCGAAGCGACCCTGGCCGGTCACTTAACCTACATGAGGAACAATGATGTACCCGGCGTCATCGGCCATGTTGGCACGGTGCTGGGCCGCAACAAGGTGAACATCGCCAATTTCAGTCTGGGCCGGCAGTCTGCGCCGAGCAGTCCCGGCGCACCGCTGCGCGCAATCGCACTTGTGGAGACTGACCAGGCGGTACCGGAGAAGGTGCTGGCGGAGTTGTTGGATCATCCGGCGGTACTGCAGGCGAAATCAGTGGAGCTGACCGGCTAGTGTGTCCAAGAATTAACTGGATTGCCCGCCCTACAAAGGGAATTGTTTTCAGAGCAACGCCGATGCATGCCGATGTGTGATTGTCCAGTTATTTCCAGGCCACCACACTAGTGGATTTCCACTATTGAGATCCGCAACAGGCCAGCGATAGACTCTATGGACGATTATGAAACCCATGTTTCTGCCGGACGTTGAAAATAAGCCCCAACCCTCGCCCTGGGCCACGGCCATCGAGAGCATGCGGCGGATGAACCGGGAGTACCCGCAGATCTGGCATTTGTTCGCCTTCAAACCGGCTGCGACGGAGCATTTGGCGCGGTTCACGCAGGCAATACTGCGCGAAAATGCTCCCCTCTCGCCAGGACTGCGGGAACTAATCGCAGCCTACACCTCAGGGCGGAACAATTGCCCGTTTTGAACCAAGTCGCACGCTGCGGTCGCAACGGAACTGCTCGGCAACGAAACACTGGTGAACGAGGTCATGGCTGACCTGGAGACGTCGTCCCTGTCGCCCGAAGAGAAGGTACTGTTCCGCTTCGTCGACAAGGTGAATGTGGACTCGCCCCAAATTACGGCCGATGACATGATCCCCTTGCGCGAGGCCGGATGGACGGACGAACAAATCTACTACGTAATTAGCGTCTGCGCGCTATTCAACTTCTACAACCGCTGGATCGACGCCGCCGGAGTGCATGCCCTGTCCGTCGAGGCGCATCGGGAAGGGGCCAAGCGAAGTGCCGTCCAGGGCTACGTTCGCAAGTAGTCCGGCCACCGGGGGCCACCGAAGGGTGGAAGATCCCTCGCCATCCTATTGTGGCCGGCGCGTGAGCCGCCGGCTCCTTGATGTTCCGGATGCGCCACTATCGAATTCGCTAAGCGGGATAGAGTATCTTCATGAAGTCTCCGACACCACGGCTGGTAGCAGGCTTGCTTTTTACGCTCCTCGTAATTGGCTCTTATGCCGCATACACAGTGCATTCGGTGAGCCGCATGCGTCAAGTGCAGGCGGGCATCGTCGACCGCAATCGCCGCGGGTCTCTTCAACTCATTCGCATCCAGAACGATCTCAACGCGCTGGCGCTCGCGATGCGTGACATGCTCGACGACACCGCGCAGTATCCGCTTGCGGCCTGGAAAGCTCCGCTGGCGCGCATACGGCAGAACCTCGAAGATGCCATCGCGAAGGAAGCGGCTTTAGCCCAATCCCGCTCACCGGAACAGACGGCTTTCCTCAAGTCTTCCTTCGCGGAATTTTGGCGCGCAGGTGGCGCGGTGTTTGATCAGGCTGTACAAGGGAAGGATCCCGCGGCACGTCAGCTCGTGCGGTCGTCGCTACAGCCGCGGCAGGAGGCCCTCTCGGCGCTGATTGCCCGATTGCTCGTGGAAAATAACGATGCAGAGTCGCGAGGCGGCCAGCAGGTCGAGGAAATCTACAAAGACATCGAGGCCAATGCCTATCGCTTCCTTGCCGCTTCGGTTTTCCTGGTGGTGTTGATGAGCGTGAGCTTGATTCGAGCCAACCGGACATTGTTCGAGCAACTCGCCGGACTCGCCGACCAGCGGCGCGAGTTGGCTCGCCAACTGATCTCGACCCAGGAATCCACCTTCCGGGCGATATCGCGCGACCTGCACGATGAGTTTGGTCAGATTCTCACCGCTCTCGGTGCAATGCTCCGGCGCGCCGAGCGCCACGCGCCCGCGCCTGAGTTTCACCGGCAGATTCAGGAGGCCACACAAACCGTGCAGGGGACGCTCGAGAACATCCGCTCGCTGTCCCAGTCGCTCCAACCCGTCATCCCCGAAGAGCAGGGATTACTGGCGGCAATTGAATGGCATCTGCCTGTGTTTGAGCGCCAGACCGGCATTCGCGTGAACTATCATCCGCCGGCCGCGCGCGCCGACGTACGGCCGGAAGCGGCGATCCACGTATTTAGAATCCTGCAGGAGTCGCTGAACAACGTGGCGCGGCACGCGGCCGTGGAAGAAGTAAAGGTCACGCTCGAAGCCGGCGAGTCCTGGTTCTCTCTCACCATCGAGGACCGGGGCAGCGGCATCGCTCATCCGCTGCGGCCTGGCATTGGATTGACGGCGATGCGGGAACGGGCGGAGTTGATCGGCGGAACCCTTGAGATTGGGCCAGGCAAGGAAGGCGGCACGCGTGTGTATTTGCGAGTGCCAAATGAAGCTGGACGGGAGGCGCCAGTTGCCTGAAGCGCGAATCCGGGTTCTGCTGGTGGACGACCATGCACTGGTTCGTCTGGGTTTTCGCCGTCTTCTCGAAGATGACCCGGCGCTGGAGGTCGTCGGTGAAGCAAGCGATGGCCAGGAGGCCGTGGAACTGGCACGGCGCCTGCGCCCCGATGTCGTTGTGATGGACTACGCGATCCCGGGATTCAACGGCGCGCTTGCGACCCGCAAGATCCGGGAAGCAGTGCCCGGAACCCGGGTGCTCATGCTCAGTATGCACTCCGAGCCCAGCTACGTGACCAACAGCCGCGAGGCCGGCGCATCCGGTTATCTTCTGAAGAACGCGCTCGACTTGGAACTGGTCGCGGCCGTAAAAGGCGTTCTCGAGTCCGATTGGCTGCAGGATCCCCGGCTCGAACATGAGTCGTTCAGCACCGGCGCGAAGCGGAGCCTGAGTAAACGCGAGCTCGAAGTGCTTGCCCTCATCGTCGCGGGCCGTTCGAACAAGGAGATCGCCGGGGAGCTTAGTCTCAGTGTGAACACCGTGGCGGTCCACCGCGCCAATATTATGGATGCGCTGAATCTGCACAACGCCGCGGAGCTTGTCGTGTATGCCATCCGGCATGGGTTGGTGTCGCTGCCGTGACACGCCGCCAACTCCTTCTCTCCACGTTGGCCGCTCCAGGGCCCGGATTCCGGCTCACCGATGTCAGTGCCGCGGCGGGAGTGAACTTTCGCCACAACACCGGCGCGTATGGCGCGAAGTTTTTACCGGAGACCATGGGGCCGGGCTGCGCCTTTCTCGACTACGACAACGACGGATGGCTCGACATCCTGCTTGTGAACGGGCAGGATTGGCCCGGCCACCAACGCCAACGCCAACGCTCAACCCTGAGTCTTTTTCGTAACAATCGCAACGGCACGTTCACCGACGTCACCCGGGCCGCCGGTCTCGACGTCGAAATGTACGGCATGGGTGTCGCCGTCGCGGACTTTGACAACGACGGTTTCCCGGATCTCTATGTCACCGCCGTGGGACAGAATCGGCTCTTCCGCAACAACGGACGCGGAGGTTTTGTCGACTTCACCGTGCCGGCTGGACTCGGATCGCGCCGCGGCTTCTCCACTTCCGCGCTCTGGTTCGACTACGACCGGGACGGCTATCTCGACTTGTTTGTCTGCAACTACGTGCGCTGGTCTCCGGAATTGGACGTACGTTGCTCAATGGATGGCAGGAGCAAATCGTATTGCACGCCAGAAGCCTATCGCGGCGCCACGTGCTGGCTCTTCCGCAACAAAGGGGACGGCACTTTCGAAGATGTCACCAGCAAGAGCGGCGTCTTTGACCCTTCCTCGAAGTCGCTCGGAGTAGCGATGCTCGACGTTGACGGTAACGGCTGGCCTGATCTGTTTGTTGCCAACGACACCCAGCCGAACAAGCTCTATCGGAACAACGGCAACGGCACATTTACCGAATCGGCGGTTCCTCTGGGGATCGCGTTCAGCGAGGACGGGCGCGCGCGCGCGGGCATGGGTGTCGACACGGGCGACTATCGGCGCTCCGGCCGCATGGGAATTGCGGTGACGAACTTTGACAACGAGATGATGGGCCTTTATGAACCTTCCGCGAAAGGATTCGTCGACCAAGCCATCAAGGCAGGCGTCGGAGCGGCGTCGCGGCGGCGTCTCGGATTTGGCTGCTTGTTCGGCGATTTCGACCTGGATGGC
>JAENWC010000467.1 GCA_016650235.1 Terriglobia bacterium | reverse complement strand
CCTCGATCCGATCAGTGGAGAACGGATGCAAAGCGCAAGGCAGCAACCGGGGCAACTCTTCGGCGAAAGCATCGGCGACCGTGCGATTGTCGCCGCCAGGCCAGCACCTTTGATGCGCGACTTGATCGCGCCAGAGTAAAGCTTGACGATTGCATTCAGCCAATGTTGTGAAAGAGCGGCCCGCCCAGAACGAATCGCGCACATAGCGGATGGCTCGTTCCACGCGCCCTTTTTCATTACCCCTGCGCACCTGGCAAGGCTGTGGCGCGAAGTGATAGTGCGAGCTCAGCTCGATCAGCCGAGGGTTAAACAGGATCTGATTACCGCGACGCTCCAGCACGGCACTCTTGAGATTGTCGTAAAGAATCACGCGCGGCTGGCCGGACCACGCTTCAAACGCATGCACGTGGCCGCGCAGAAAGTTCTCCGTCGTTTGATCGAAGAAAAACTCCAGATACAAGGCTCTCGAATAGGAGAGCGTCATTACGAAGCAGGACAACGCACGCTTGGCGCGGCCCACCATTACATGGCCGAAGTGCGCCCAATCGACTTGCGCCTGCTCGCCAGGAAATGTGTGCAGCCGCAGGAACGCCTCTCGCCTCTGTGGACGCAAACGGGCCACCGTGCGGCGCAACTGCACGATGCTGCCGTTGTAGCCGCGATCGCGAGCCATCGCGTAGATTCGCGTGGCGCGCAGGCGCGGATGTTGCTCCAGAGTGAGGCGGATAAACTCCACGTATGGGTCGACGATGGAGGCCCGTAGCAACTGTGTGCTTTTGAAACGATCCGTCTCGATGGCCTTGCGTACGGCATCCGGATGGACGGCCAGTTCACTGGCGATAGTGCCGATCTTCCAATGTTCGGCGTAAAAGTAGCGGCGAATCTGCGCGCGGGTTTCGTTACTGATCATGAAGGGAGCCACCTTTGTCGCGGGATGCGTGGAAACGGATCGATGAAGTGTCCGATGCGGCCGCAGATGCGGCACCGCAGCCTTTCCACCGGCTGATTTTCCGGCAAGGACTGCGGTGCCGGAGTATTTTCCACGTTGGCAGTTTGATCGGCCGGTCCACACTCGGATGATGCCGGGGAAGTGATCGAAAGGGAACTATGATCCGTCACGCGGGCTTGTTCTTGACGGCGGCGGTGCCGGTAGTCCCGCTGGTGCCCGTTATGATCGAGCCGCCCTTCCGGGCTCTGTTGGTGCCGTCTGTTGGCCCGCCGCCGCTGCTGCCGGCGGGCTTGATCGCGGCATGGGGCGCTGCAATAGCGGTGTCCGCGATCACAGTGCGAGCAGATGAAGAACACTGCCTGGCACTGCTGACCGAGACAAACTCGATGAAGGAGAACCGCTTCGCCGTGCACTGCCGCCATGCGTTATCGCAGGCGGGACTAGACAACGGCACACGTTTCGTGGCAGGTTGGAACCAGCTCTGTTTGGTTTTACCTGACGAAGGTTGCCGAACCCGGAACCCTGCCGCTTCTAACGGCAGGGTTCCCTCGCTTCACGCCTCTGATCACACGATACTTCGTTCGGCTCGCTTGTTGATGATCAGACGGATGACTGCGCCTGCGGCGCGGATGATGTCGCTCTCCCCGGCCCAAGCTCAGAAAACTACGATTTCAGATGATCGCTGACACCGTCTTCAACGCTTGCCGGAGACATCAATCTGCAAGGCGAAAATTCGGCGCCTGTCACCGTTTTTCAGGCGAATAACATCCTCTCACCGCAGTCATAAAATCGCCTTTTCCGCTACTTTCACGGCGGGCTGGCTTAGCCGTTCACAACGTTTCAAGAATTCTTTTTTTGTCATTAACTGGCCAATTAATCATAAAGTTAAGGACATTCGGCCCCGCGCCGGAACTGGTGGATTTCCTCCGGTCTGCTTCTACACTAAAGCCAGTAGGAGCCAATTGTCCGGACCACGCCTCAGCATGGTCTCCGGCTAAGGCTGGTTTGGAGGAATTTTTTATGACTCGATGGAAAAGAAAGGCAGCCTTGGCTTGCCTCATCATGTGGGCCGTTGTTCTGGGGCGTGCCATGGCTGCGCCTCCGCTGACCACGGTGCAGGACATGCTGTACAAAGCGGACGGAAGACCCTTTACAGGAATGGTGATCATCAACTGGAATAGCTTTGATGCTGCCGATACATCCAACATTGCCACCAATGTGCTGCAA
The DNA here is from genome assembly GCA_016650235.1 of Terriglobia bacterium. Classification (GTDB taxonomy): domain Bacteria; phylum Acidobacteriota; class Terriglobia; order Bryobacterales; family Bryobacteraceae; genus VFZE01. Next base: position 7,010 of record JAENWC010000467.1, on the reverse strand, counting down.
CTGAGAATTATCAATGGACTTCTGCGGACCAAGCTGGTTCCCACCACCAACGCGAGCGCCGGAGCCTACTACGCGGTTCGCTACGTAAGCGACGGCAAGGTGCAGTTTACAGAGTCCTGGGCGGTGCCGCCGTCTTTGGTCCAGGTGCGGATTCGCGATGTCCGCATCGCCACCCCGCCCACTGCCGGGCAAGTCTCGCAAGTAGAAATCGCCGACGTCAATGGTCTCACCGAGGAGTTGGAAATTCGCCCCGTTAAGGGCCTCAACTACATCGGTCCGCGAGCCGCGGTCATCACCGCCGACGGCAGCATTGAGGCCGCCATTGGAGATGACGCCGAGTGCGTCCGCGTGGACGGTTCTGCCGGCCCCTGCGGGGGCGGAACCACCGGAGTCTCCGCCACCACGTTCATCGACGCCGAGACCCCTAACGGAGACCTCAACGGCGTGAACACCGCGTTCACTCTCGCCGGCACTCCGAACCCATCATCGAGCCTCTTGCTGTACCGTAACGGGATTCTGATGAAGTTGAACCTGGACTTCACACTCTCCGCAGGTACGATCGACTTTGCTTCCGGAGCGATTCCACAAGCGGGCGACATTCTGGCGGCCTCTTACCGCAAAATGGACGTTGGTAGCACGCTGGCACAGGTGCTTTGTATCGGGCCGGGGTTGGCTACCAGCCAAACCGCTTCCACTAGCCTTGCCGCCTGCAATATCGCGGCCGGGTTGCTGAAGGTGGGCGACCGTGTGGAAGTAATCTTCGATTACTCTCATGAAGGCTCCGTTACCGGTTTCTTTTATGAGTTGCGGTGGGGTTCCACGAACCTGCTGACCCGGACGGCGTCCTCCGGCGTAGGCTTCGCCACCGGAAGAGCGAGCCTAGGCATCACCTCCGGGGCCAACCGGAGTGTGCAGAGTTGGGGCAATGGCGGGTTGAGTCACGCTGCTGACGCCGGTCTCAGCGGAGATAATGCTCTTGCTGGCCTGGTCCTGGATTTGCGGGGATTCATGGCCAGTGCAACCTCCGATACGGTCACGCTGCGGAACTACACTGTGATTCGCTACCCCGCGCAATAGTACTCTTTCTAGGGTGGGTACTCAGGCAAATTACCCATCCTCTTAGGGTGATACCCAGATAGGATTCTGCCTCCTGCAAAGGGATAATCATGTTGGAAGCTACGGGAGGAGAAACTGTATGCTAGTAATAGTACAACACTGGGTTGTTTCACAACAATGGTGGGGCCGTCTCTGGAAACAGAAACAGGCTCAGGACCTGATCGAATATGCGCTGATGGCGGGATTTGTCGCCGTTGCGGTTTCAGCTGTCTTTCCCATGAGTATCGCGCCGAGCTTTGGGGCGATCATGAACAAGGTGAACAGCGTGCTGGTTGCCGCATCGGCAACGGGCTAGCCGGCGTGCCCGCTACTCGAGATACTTCTTCAGGTCTGGGTTGAGTTGTGCCTGCACATCTGGCTTGTCAAGGTCGGCCGCCAGCACCAGCCTGGGGGCCAGATTGTTGATCTTCTCCACTGGCTTGCCCTGTAGCTTGTGGACGGCGGCCCGTACGCTCTCCTGACCCATCTTGAACGGATGCTGGACCACCAGCGAATCGATGATACCGGCCTTCAGATCCTCCAACAGGGTCGGGCTCCAGTCAAATCCCACCAGCTTCAACTGCGACTTGCGCCCCTTCACCGCCTGCGCCGCTCCCACTGCCGAAGATTCGTTGGAGGCAAACATGCCAGTCACACCCGGATGAGCCGTGAGCATGTTCTCGGCTACCGCAAGCGATTTGGCGAAATCAGCCATACCGTAGCGCTTGTCCAGGATCTGAATGCCGGGGAACTTCTCTTTCACGGCATCTTCAAATCCCTGTTCGCGCGCCATGGTGGAGGCTGCGCCCGGCATTACGGCAACAATCACAACGCTGCCTTTTCCCTGCAAAACCTCCCCCATCCGTTCCGCCGCCATGCGGCCTGCCGCGTAGTTGTCTGTGGCCACTTGCGAAACGAACTGTTCGGTGTCCACTCCGGAATCGAAGATGATCACGGGGATCTTCTCGCGCCCGGCCCGCTCCACAACGCCCACCATCGCCTTCTTGTCGATGGGGGCCAGCACTATGGCATCCACGTGCCGGTTGATCATCGATTCCACAATCTGGATCTGTCCGGCGTAGTCGGTCTCTGAAGTCGGTCCGTTCCAGAGAATCTCCACTCCGGCCTCGCGTGCGGCAGCCACTGCGCCTGCATGCACGGACTGCCAGAACAGATGGGCGCGGCCCTTGGGGACCACGCCAATGGTGATCTTCTGCTCGCGCTTGCAGCCGGCGGAAAGAAGAAGAGCCGCCAGGGCGGCTCTTCGCGTGAACAGGTTCATGGAAACTCCGGAAATCGGGCTAAGGCAGTTTTGGGTCCGTGATCTTGTAGGGCACCGAGAGCGACCGCAGGAAGGCCAGCAGGTCCGCCTTCTCAGCCGGGGTGAGTTTGACTTCCTTTAGATTGGTGGTGTCCAGATACTTGTTCTTCTTGCCGCCGCCCAGTATCAGGTCCACCGCTTCTTCCAAAGTGGCGACGCTGCCGTTATGGAAGTACGGGGCTGAGTTTGCGATATCGAGCAGCGAAGGTGTCTTGAACGCGCCAGTGTCCTTTTCCACCTTGGTCACGGTGAACCGGCCCACATCCGGCTTTTCGGCGTCCATGCCAATGCCGACATTGTGGAACTCCTGATCGGTGAGCAGGCGGCCGTCGTGGCAACCCGTGCACTTGGCTTTCTCATCGAAGATCTTCCAGCCGCGGCGCGCGGCGGCGCTGAAGACCTTCTCGTTGCCGTTGCGGAACTTGACCCAGTTGGCGTCCGCGCTCACGATGGTCCGCATAAAGGCGGCCATCGCTTTGGCGGCGTTCTCCTTGGTCACCGCTCCGGCGCCAAATACCTTCTCGAATTGGGATTTGTATCCGGGGATCTTGTCGATCTTGGAAGCAATGTCATCTACGCTGGGCCGGCCGTTGGCTCCCGTGGCGCCCATGTTGCCGCCGCTCCATGCGCCCAGCACCTGACGCTCCAGCGAAGGAGCGCGGCCGTCCCAATACAGTTTGTCGTAGTAGCCGACGTTCCACATGGTGGGCGAGGACCGGGTCAGCTTGGCCTCGTAGGCTCCCACCGCGGTGGGCAGGCCGTCGGTGAGGCCCTTCTCCTTCACGTGGCAGGAATAGCAGCTACGGGATCCGTCGCCGCTCAGCCGTTTATCGAAATAGAGCTGCTTGCCAAGTCCCACCTTTTCCTTGGTCATCGCATTGTCGGCGGGAATCTTCATTGCTTCGTAGTTGGCAATCGCCGGCCACTGGGCCAGGAGAGGGGCGGCCAACAAGACGGATAGAGCGACTACTGCTAGCTGATTCATTTCTTGTCTCCAAACTTACTGTGAAAAATCCGGCTAACCGCGTACTGAGGCGGCCGGTATCTTGCGCACCAGGTCTTCCATTTCGGCGCGGCTTTCGCTGCCGATCGTGAAGCAGTCCACGCAATCGAGCGAGAGCGCAAACTGCAGGCACTCATCGGCCTTGTCCCGCAGTTTCCCAGCTCCCAGAATCTTCATGCCGATGATGCCCTTGCCGGCCGCTTTCATTTCGCGCAGAACGCCGATGACGGTCTGCGGATCGGCGTCCATGGCCACTTGAGCGGGATTGATGCGGGCCAAATCGACTTGCACCCACGGGGTCTTGGCGGCCGTCTTCAAAGCATCCAGTGTGTGGCAACTTACTCCATGCGTGCGGATGATACCTTTTTCGCGCGCTTCCGAGAGCACCTCCATGGCGCCCTTCTTGCGTTCCGGCCAGTTGCCGTCCAGCATGCAATGCAGCAGCAGGATGTCAATGTAGTCGGTGCCGAGTTCCCGGCGGAACCGGTCCAGGTCCGCGCGCATCTCGCTGGCCGTGTTGGCATGCGTCTTGGAAAGAAGTGTTATCTTCTCCCGGGCCAACCCCTTGAACGCAGCCTTCACATGCGGGTGCGAGCCGTACTGATCGGCCGAATCCCAGAAGGTGACCCCGTTATCCAGACCGGCGCGGAACAGGTCGGCAATCCCCTGCACGCCCATTTTCTTCGTCTGGTTCGAGCTGCCTCCGCTTCCGTTGGTTCCGGTTCCCATGGCAAGCCGGCTCAGCTCGACACCCTTGGGGCCAAGCTTGACGCGGTCCGATGCCTGCTTCTTGGTGCCGGCAAACAGATGGTGAGGAAAAGCGTTGAGGCCGGCCACACCGGCGGCGGCCCCCAGAAAGCGGCGACGGTTCAAGTTCGGACAAGTCATAATTAGATTCTCCAACTCACCGTCACCTTATCACATCGCTAAAATGTAAGACAAGCGCAGGGGCCGCTCGCCGGGCAGGCTCGCGCATCCACAAGCTTGCCAGGCTCCGTTGTGCCAGCGATTTCCTCGGAAGCTCGCATATACTGGATGGACTGGTCCAATGGCACATGTTTCCAGATTTCTCGTCTTGCTGATGGTGGCCGGCACAGTGACAGCTTTTTCTCAAGAACGATGGCAGGCGCGCTCGATGGTGATCAGCAAGCGCGGCATTGTGGCCACCAGCCAGACGCTGGCCTCGCAAGCCGGGGCGCAGGTGCTGGCCCGCGGCGGGTCGGCCATGGATGCGGCCATAGCCGCTAACGCAGCTCTGGGCGTTGTCGAACCAATGATGAACGGGATTGGCGGCGACCTCTTTGTCTTGTATCGCGAAGGCAAAACTGGAAAACTCACCGGTATCAATGCGAGCGGCTGGTCTCCCCAAGGCCTCACCGCGGAGGTGCTCAAGAGCAAGCGCCACTACGGGATGCCGCAGGATGGCATTGATTCGGTAACGGTGCCGGGCTGCGTGAACGGTTGGGAGAAACTCCATCAGCGGTTCGGGCGCCTCAAGTGGAATGAACTGTTCCAGCCCGCTATCTACTATGCGCGTGAAGGATTCCCGGTCACTGAGTTGATTCAGGGCGCCTGGGATGGCTCGGTTGGCAAACTGCGCGCGGATGAGAACGCACGGCGGGTTCATCTGAAAGACGGTAAAGCGCCGCGGGTGGGTGAACTTTTCCGGAATCCGGCGCTCGGCAAGGCTCTTGCTCTGATCGCGGCGGAGGGCGCCTCGGCCTTCTACCGCGGCGCCATTGCCAAGTCGATTCTCGCCACGTCCAAGAGGTTGGGTGGCCTGATGAGCGCCGCGGATCTGGCCGAGTACCAGTCTGAGTGGGTGGAGCCGGTGAGCACTTCCTATCGCGGCTGGAAGGTTTACGAATTGCCTCCGAACGGCCAAGGCATGGCCGTGCTTTCGATGCTGAACATCATGGAGCGGTTTCCACTCGGCAACCATGCTCCTCTTAGCCCCGAGGCCTTTCACCTGAAGATAGAGGCGCAGAAGCTGGCCTACGCCGACCTGCAGCGCTATCTGGGCGATCCGCGTTTTGGGCCCGTGCCGGTAAGCGAGTTGATCTCGAAACGCTACGCCGGTGAGCGGGCATCGCTTGTGCAGGCGGACAAGGCCGCCTGCTCCTCCGAAGCCGGCAACCCCATCAGCTCCGCCGGCGACACCATCTACTTGAGCGTGGTGGATGCGGATGGTAACGTGGCTTCTCTGATCCAGAGCATTTATCTAAGCTTCGGCTCGGGCGTCGTGGTGGATGATTATGGGTTCCACCTGCACAACCGCGGGGGTCTGTTCGTGCTGGACAAAGGGCACCCGAATGAATTGCAGCCGCGCAAGCGTCCCTTCCATACCATCATTCCCGGCTACATGGAGAAGGATCATCTGCACGTCGGTTTCGGCATTATGGGCGGATTAAATCAGGCGCAAGCGCATGCGCAGTTCGTGTCCAATTTCATCGATCACGAAATGAACCTGCAAGGCGCGCTGGAGGCGCCGCGTTTTACCAAGCTCACCTTCAGCGGCTGTGATGTGATGATCGAGGATCGCGTGCCCCAAACCGCACTCGATTCGCTCCGGGAGAAGGGCCACTTCCTTCAGATACAGGGTCCTTTTTCGAGTTGGATGGGTGGTGGACAGGCCGTGATGCACGACTCAACGGCCAAGGTGAACTACGCCGGCAGTTCGCCGCGTAAGGATGGAGCAGCGGTGCCGGAGCCGGATCCATACTTTGTGCCCCGCCCAGCGCGCGCACGTTAGCCCGTGTCAAAATACGCATATGCATCGGAGTTTGTTTCTGCTGGCCTGTCTCCTCTGTCTGGATACTGCACTTCCGGCTGCGACCCTGAAAAAAGGCACTATCCGGGCATTTGAAAACTACATTCGCCAGCGTGAGGCGGGCCTCCAAAAGCGAGTCAGCGGGGGGACGTTTCTTTGGGCCGATGAGTTCGGGGCCAGGCTCCAGATGGTGAAGAGCGGTCAGGTGGCCCTCGAGGGCCGCAACGGCGACGGAATAACGGAAGTGGAAGCCGGGTTGATCCACGATTGGACCGGATCCGTATTCATTCCTGGCGTAACGCTGCAGAAGACGATCGCCCTTGTGCAGAACTACGACAATCACAAGAAGGTTTATTCGCCGGAGGTGATGGACTCAAAACTCCGCGCCCGGTCCGGCAATAATTTCAAAATCTATCTGCGGCTGTTGAAGAAAAAAGTGTTCACCGTGGTACTCAACACGGAGCACGATGTGACCTACTTCCCTTTGGAGGCCACGCGCATGCACAGCCGCGGCTATAGCACGCGTATTGCCGAGGTGGAGAATGCCGGGACCAGGAAAGAGCATGAGCTGGAGCCGGGAGACGATCACGGGTTTCTTTGGCGGCTCTACACCTACTGGCGGTTTCAGGAACGCGACGGCGGCGTGTACATGGAGCTCGATGCCATCTCGCTTACAAGAGGAATTCCGTACGGAGCTGCGTGGGTGGTGGCCCCCATCATCAAGGAGCTTCCACTCGAGTCTCTCACACGAACGCTGGAAGGCACTCGCAACGCGCTCCGTGGGCATTGAAGCACACAAGGGCGCTCGCGCCTCGCGCGCT
>JAENWC010000466.1 GCA_016650235.1 Terriglobia bacterium | reverse complement strand
ACTTTGCGTCGCGCGAGTGGACCGAGCACATTGCCGCCATCGAGGTGGCGCGACGCTATCCCAACGTGTACCTGGAGACTTCATCGGTGGTGTTCTTCAAGTTTCTGGAGTTGGCGGCGCACGACCTGGGCCCCGGCAAGCTGATCTTCGGGAGCGACGGTCCGGAGGTGGACTCGCGTGTGGAACTGCATAAGGTTAAGCTGCTGAAGCTGGCGCCGGAGGCGGAAGCCATGGTGCTCGGCGGCAATATCGCAAAGCTGTTGCCTAAGCGTGGCAGGTGAGACCGAGTATTCGTGCGTGGTGATGCGCCCGACTGGTGAGAAGGATCGCCGGTTCCGCTGAGAGGGCACTTTTACGGGATGCCGGCAATACTGTCAAGTGGACCCGGTCTATTCGGAGTTGCGATGCTGCGGCTGTTGGGTCTGGTGTCCCAGCCAAGGGAAGCCTGAAAATACGAGATCGAACTGGTCAGTTTTGAGCACACCGAGTCTTCGGATTGCCCTCACGTTCGGTACGTCGCAACGTTCTGCACCAGGAATGCCCCTGGCTTCAAGAAGGCGACGTTCATAGCGATCTCATATTCTGAGCCCCGCAAACTGGTCGTGTGGGGCAAGATGGTCACGAGCGTTCGATCATAGTTCCCATAAGCCACACTGACGACCAGAGCCGGGCGGACTTTCCCCTCCATGCCCAGATCGAACAACCAGACCTCACCACGAGCCGGGATCATTTTTGTTCGGTGTCGAGCAGAGAAAACATTTCGTCGGCGGCGCGGACAGTTTCTTCGTCGTCCAGGGGGCCGGAGTCGAACGGAATCGCCCGCCTCATGAATTCTACAGTGAAGATCCGCTTCTCCTCCTCCGGGAGCGCTTCGAAAGCCTCGAGGAGTTGGGCCGTATGATTGCTCATAACTCTAGGCTAGCCACATTCGGTTCGCGGCACAAGTCAAGCGAATGGCCGGAACGGGGCGGTGAAAGCTCATGGCCACCTGGGCACTTGTGCGTGAAGACGTTACGTCCAAGTGTCGCAACTTCCCAGAACCGGGGGAGCGAAAAGCGAATTACGGCCCTGGAACGTGGTGGTGGTCAGCAGCGTAACTTCGCCATGCGCCGTCCCGGCCCAACACCCGACGACGCGGTGGTGGCACTCGCCTGGGGCTGACTATGTCCTTACCGGAATCGTCCTGACCTCACTAAGCGCTTTCGCTGCGCGTTCCGGACCAACATGCTGCCGACGCGAACGATCAATGGCGCCCGGCGGCGGTTCAAAGACTAAGTTTTCGCATTAGCGTCAACATTGATACTGTGATCTCTTAGCCCTCGCTCCACAGCTTCGAATGCCGCGTCAGCCGTCTTTTCTATTGTCCCGTCGATACTTTCTTTCACGAGTTTCTGAAACTCTGGAGTTCCTCGTATTGCATCAAACTGCGCTGACGCCGCTATCGCCTTTTCGACTGGCTTTTCCAGTTGCTCGCGTATCACTTCGATCAGCGCTGGCTTCACAAGTTCGGACAGTCCAAAAAACGTCACCGTCATCGGCTTACCATTCACGTTCATTACGATGTCAACGGTTGGGCCGGGGGCTGATCTGTTTGCTGCAAACCGGCTTGTTATGTCCGACGCGAGTTCGGTACGTCTTTGAGGCTCCGCGCGCGCCCAATCCAGGATTTCGGCCACCATGTCTCCACTGATCGCTGGACCTCAACGCTTTTTTCTGGTGCAGGAATGGCAGAGAGGTTCTTTTCAAGGCTGGGCCACATTGCATCGAATAGCTCGTCGAGATCGAGATCGGATATCGGCGCATCTTGCACAGCTTTTTTTATAGCGTGAATGAGCCTTCTGGTGTCCTCCTTGTCGGCTCTGGTGGCTTGGAACATGCTGAGAGGGGGTCTTACGTCTTGAAAATTCAGGCCTCCGAATAAATACGTGCACCGGCGGGTTTTGTCATCGATACTCTTGGAGAGGGCACCCGCCTCGAATGCTAGCCGCGGTGCTTCGAGATTCTCTGGCGTCAGGCAACTGATTCCTACTTTCATCCCCTCTAAAGCTCGAGCTATCTCATTTATCCCGCGGCTCCCCTTCACTATTTCTGTATCAGACATCCACGGCCTTGCCACCTAAAGAACTTTTGGCAGCCAGGCTCAAAGGGCCTTGGCGACTGACAAGCTACGTTCTCCCGACCAACTGATGAAGACGTTGTGACCTGCGTCATTAAAGTCCGCGTTTAATCGTTCCATGAGCTAAATAGCGTCCTCCCGACTACCCATCATCCTATATTGCTGTTACGCCGGTAATAGTGACCGGCAGTTTTTGACGTTCGAGCGTGTTGAAGTACGAGTGAGCTTCTTGGCGTCCGCCTTTGCGTCTTGGCGGCTTTGCGCGCGACCCTTCCGCCGCCCCATCTCCCCAATACGCCGTGGTTCTCCTGAAGCCGCAAAGACGCAGGGCTCTCAGTTCCAACCAAGCGCGCCTGGAACCAGACAGGCAGGAGCGCCCAAGTTGGGCGCTCCGCAGAAGTGCCTTCGGAGGCTGTGGGTATTGGTCGCGATGCAGGGCGCCAAAAATATTCTGCCGGAAATATGCAGGATCCAGATGTAGAAGTACCAACGTCCGGACGGTTGCGCTTCCTTCGGTGGCGGCCCGGTAACAGATTTACCGGCCGGGGATGTCCTTTTTTTTCGCCGCGACGCTAGCGGGCAGTTGTCAAGACTTGCATGGTACGGCACACTAGGGGTACAGAGCTTATGGAAATTACACGTCGTCAATTGCTGGCCCAAACCGGGGCAGGGTTCGGGGCTTTGAGTCTGCATTCGATGCTGGGTGCGCCCGCGGCCAAGATTGCGGGGCCGCTCGAACCAAGGCAGCCGCACTTTGCCCCGCGCGCCAAACACGTCATCTATCTGTTCCTGAATGGCGGTCCCTCTCAGGTGGATACGTTCGACCCCAAGCCGCTGCTCACCAAGTATCACGGAACACCCGCGCCGAGCGGCAATCTGAAGACGGAACGGAAGACGGGTAATCTGCTCAAGTCGCCATTCGAGTTCATCCGGCAAGGCAAGAGCGGGATTGAAGTGAGTGAGATATTCCCCAAGCTGGGCCGGCAGATCGACGATATTTGCGTCATACGGTCCATGCGCGTGGAGCGGCCCAATCATGAGCCGTCGCTGTTCATGTTCAACTGCGGGCACTCGTTGTCGGGCCACCCATCCATGGGTTCATGGTTGAGCTATGGTCTGGGAACGGAGAACCAAAACCTGCCTGGCTTTGTGGTCTTATGCCCCGGGTTCCCGGTAGTGGGACCTCAGCTTTGGACCTCGGCCTACCTGCCTGGAATTCACCAGGGCGTACATCTTCCCAACAATCAGAACAAGCCGGAACAATTAATACAGCATTTGCGCAACCAGCAGTTGGCGCCCGAGGAGCAGCGCAAGCAGTTGGACCTGATCCAAAGTATAAACAAGCTGCATCTGGATCGCACCGGAGCGGATGCGCAGTTGGAGGCTCGTGTGCAGTCGATGGAAGTAGCTTATCGAATGCAGACCGAGGCCATGGATGCATTTGATGTGACCAAGGAGCCGGAGCTGGTACGGCAGCGCTATGGCCCAGGGAATTTCGCGCGCGGCTGCCTGATTGCGCGGCGCCTAGTGGAGCGCGGCGTGCGCATGGTACAGATCTACTACGGTAACTCGCAGCCATGGGACCACCACGACGACATACGGAAGCATCGCGACCTGGCCAATGATTCCGACGCGGCAATGGGCGCGCTCATTGAGGATCTGCGCGCGTCAGGCCTGTTGAAGGACACGGTGGTGATGATCGGCGGCGAGTTTGGCCGCACGCCGTCTGTGGAGGTGAGCGCGGTGGCCAAGCTCCACAACGGCCGCGATCATAACAACCACGGCTTCTCAATGTTGCTGGCCGGCGGCGGCATCAAGGGCGGCACTACCTACGGGGCCACGGATGATTTCGGTTTCAAGGCGGTGGATAAGCCCGTTCATCCGCACGACATTCATGCCACCGTGCTGCATCTGCTGGGAATGGACCACAAGAGGCTCACCTATCGCCACAGCGGACGGGATTTCCGCTTGACCGATGTGGAGGGGCAAGTGCTGCGCGAGGTCATCGCCTAAAGCGCAAGGCCTCAAGCGCAAGAGGCCGTCTGATCGTCAGGCTTTTCTCGGAGCAAAACTCGAAAGAGCTTGCACCTCGCTTCCGATAACGCTAACTGGAAGGTATGATCGTGGAACTCAAGCCGGAAACCGAGCGACTGGTGCAGGAAGAGATCCGGCGCGGCCATTTCCACTCGGTTGATGAAGTGATTGTGCAGGGTGTCTATGCCTTGCGCGAAAAACCCAACGTGGCGCAAACCACTGTAGCCCCGCCAAGGCCGCGCAAAAAACTCTACGATCTTCTCCGGCAACCGCCCTTTGCCGGTTCTGAACTGAATCTGGAGAGGCAGAAGGACTATCCAAGGTCCGTTGATCTGTGACCGGCTTTCTGCTCGATACCAACCTCCTCTCCGAATTTGCACGCACGGGGGAGCCAGATCGACACGTTGATCGCTGGTTGAAGACCATTGCGGAAGAGTCTCTTTTCGCCGGTGTCCTGACCTTCGCTGAAATCCGCCGGGGAATCGAACACTTACCTGTGGGCAGGCGGCGGACTCAACTGGAACAATGGCAGGACGATTGAATAGCCTCGTTTGAGATGCGGCTGTTTCCCGTCACCAAGGTCATTGCCGACCGCTGGGCAGTTCTTTCCGCGCAGACGCAACGCAAGGGAGTCGCTCTGGCCGCCGGTAACGGGCCGGAAGCTCTTCGGAAGCTCTTCGTCGGAAGCTCTTCGTCGCCAGTTGGTAACCAATTGGTTACTATTATTCTCTAATGACCGAGCTCCGTGGCTAGCCTCCGCCAAAGTGACGATCGCGCTCACGCGGATGGAGCAAGGGAATTTTTCGAAGGCGAAGGGCGTCGGCTCCGGCGTTTATGAATACAAGATCGCCCTTGGGCCCGGCTACCGCATTTATTTCGGCAAAGACGGAGGGATGCTCGTGATCCTGCTCGGAGGGAGCACAAAGAAACGACAGAACAAGGACATTCAGGCCGCGCAGGAATGTTGGGCCGATTACAAACGAAGAAAGAAACAGGAGACCCAGTAATGCCCCTTACCCACGACTTCAAGGAAACTATCCGGGCGCGGGCGCAGCGCGACCCGGAGTTCCGCCAGGCCCTTCTGTGTGAGGCTGTCGAATGCATCCTCAACGGCGACCTTGCAACTGGAAAGGCAGTGCTCCGCGACTACGTCAACGCGACGGTCGGTTTTCAGGACCTCGAAAGACGCACGCACATTCCGGCGAAAAGTCTTATGCGCATGCTCGGGCCAAATGGCAGCCCCTCGGCCGCGAACCTTTCCAGGATCCTGACCGCTCTGCAAAAGACGGAAGGCGTTCATTTCGAACTCGCACTGAAGCGGCGAACAACGAGGCGGGGAGCGGCCCTAGCAATCAGCAGTCATATTTTGAGGAACACGCGCAAAACGGAGCTGCCCGCCGCGAACCTAAGTCTCGTGTTCCTCTGGGGTTTGGTGACGCGTCGAGCGCCCTTTGCGCTTCTAATTTAATGATGTGTCTGATCGTTTGCGTGGAGTGCCGGCACTGCATTTGGGAACGTATCGTCGCGGACGGTCCACAGGTTCCATTCCGCGGCAATTCAGAAACAAAAACATTTCTCGCTTCGGGTTCAGGCAAGCCTAGTAGGGACTGATGCTGTGCTTGAGCATCTCCGGCGCTGTCCGCCCCATGAGTTTTTCCACTTCCTTGCGCAGCGGACCCACCGCTTTGGCGTAGATCATTTTGTAGGCGGCACAGAAATAGTCCAGGTCGTCGAACTTGCCGTGGGGGCCGTGGCGGAACTTGGGGCATCCGCCGTGGCAGATGGATTGATAATCGCAAACCTGACATTCCGGATGCGCTAGTGTCTTCTTCCGCGCAAAGCTGTAGCGGCGCGTGCGGCGGGCGATCTCGGACCAGGAATCCAGCGTCATGTTGCCGATCTTCCAACTCGATTCCACGAAAAAGTCGCAAGGGTAGATATCGCCGTTGTACTCCACCACCACGTAGCTGTCGCAGGTCTCGTGCATGGTGCAGCTCCCCGGGCGCATGCCCGCCACCGCCTCGGCAATGTTGTCGAAGAAACGTATGCGCATCTTGCGGCGATCCGGCCACCAGAGATCGAACATCTCGACGAGAAACTTGCCATACTCTTCCGCGGTAATGGTGAAGGGCATGCGCGTGCCGTCCTGGTTGAACTCGGCCAGCGGGATGAACTGGAGGTTGTCGACGCCAAGGCTCTTGTAAAACTTGTACAGATCCGCCGCGCGGCCCACGTTGGCCTGATTGAGCACGCACAGAATATTGAAATCAACCTTGTTCTTCTGCAGGCACTCGATGCCGTGCATCACCTGTTTCCAGGTGCCGCGGCCGCTTTTGTTGTAGCGGTACAGATCGTTGATCTCTTCCGGACCGTCGCAGGAGACGCCCAGCAGCCAGTTGTAGGAATGGAACAGTTGCGCCCAGTTGTCGTCGATGAGGACGCCATTGGTCTGCAAGGCGTTGCTGACGTTTTGGCCATCGCGGCCGAAGCGTTTTTGAAACTCCACCAACTGCGTGAAAAAGTCGAGCCCGGCCAAGGTCGGCTCGCCGCCTTGAAAGGCGAATGTCGAATTGGGGTAGGAGTAGAAAAGGTAGCTGTCGACCAGGCGCTCGAGGGTATCCATGGTCATGCGGCGCGCCGGCAGGGCCTTGTAGGGGTCCGCCTCGCGGTCCAGATAAAAGCAGTAGGCGCAATCGAGATTGCAGACGGCCGAGGCCGGCTTGATGAGCAGCGAGGTGATGCGGGGAACGGCTCCGAGATCGCCGGACAGCATGGAGCCGCCGCCAAAACCCTGACCAACGATGGGAAGAAGATTGCCGCCACTCATGAGATGAGGATACCCTGAGTGAGTGTAGCACTATGCAAGGCGAACAACTGCTGAAGCAGGTGAGGCGGCAGATGGAGGCCCTGACGGACGAGCGCTTCCAAGTGGCCACGCAGCGTTTCTTCAAGGAACCGGTGATTGGTTACGGCATCCCCTGTGCGGAATTGCGCCGCATGGCGGCCGCCATTTATCCGGAAGTGAAAGCTTGGCCTTTGGCGCAACGGAATCTATTTTGCCGGCGGCTGTGGGAAAGCGGCATGTCCGAGCAAGGGTCGCTGGCCATCTATCTGTACAAGCGATTCGAACGCCAGTGCGGCGTTTGCGAATTTCATTTGTTCGAGAAGTGGATCGACCGTTACGTCACCAATTGGGGCCATTGCGATGGAGTGGCGCTGTATCTGCTGGGAGCTTCCGTTCTCAATGAACCGGAGTTGTCCGCGGAACTGCCGGCTTGGACTGCATCGGGCAACCGCTGGAAGCGACGGGCGGCCGCGGTGGCGCTGGTGTACCCGGCGCGGCGTGGTTTGCAAACAGGGAAAGTTTTCCAAGTGGCGGACGGCCTGCGGAGGGATGATGACGATTTGGCGCGGAAGGCCACCGGTTGGCTGCTCAAGGAGACGTACAAGGAGAGACCGAAGGAAACCGTGCGATTCCTGCGGACCGGCACACCGCCATTCTCGCGGCTGGTGCTGCGCTACGCGGCTGAGAAGATGACGGCGGAGGACCGCAAGGTTGTGCTGGCCGGTCGCGTTAAGATATGAAGCATGCTTGTTCGAATCCTCCTATCCGCGGCACTGCTTGCGGTTCCCGCATTCTGCCAGGATGGCGAGTCTCTCACGGTCGATCCTGTGTTGACACAGTTGCCGGCTGCTTTGCGGATGAGCGGGCATGTTTTTCTGAGCGATGCGGATGCTGCCAAGCGATCCGATGCGCTGAGGTCGCTGGCACGGTCGCCGGAAGGCCAAACCTTCCTCACGCGGATTCTTGGCCGCATGAAAGACCCGAAAATGCGGATGTCGATTCTGGACCGGATTGGCGGGTCGAGCGATGTTGCCGTGTTGGAGGCGCTGCGCCATCACGCCGTCAACGACCCGGATGCCAAAGTGTCCATGCTGGCGCTCGAAAAGCTGGACGCGCGCCATGCCGATGAACTGGTGCAACTTGCGGAGAAGAGGCTGGCGCACGCCCGGGAGTCCGGCAACAAAGAGGATCTCCGCAAGCTGGCGGATCATCAGGAGCGATGGATCACGCGGAAGAACGGCGGTGAAATGCCGTCTTTCATGCGTGCGGTTCCGGCCCTATTCCGCGTGAAGCCGGCCGGGCAACCTATCCGCGCGCTCGCCTTTGGCGACTATGGCCAGGGCACTGACCTGCAGCGCAATGCAGCCGCGGCCATGCTGCAATACCACAAGCAAAAGCCGTTCGATTTCGCGGTGACTCTCGGGGACAACTTCTATTCGAAAGGGATGGAGAGTCCATGGGACCCGCGTTGGAAGACGTGGTGGGATGACCTCTATAATCCGCTCGGCATTCCGTTCTACGTCTCGCTCGGCAATCACGATTGGGGATTGCCCGGCAGTCCCGCCGCGGAATGGGTCTACGGGCTGAGCAGCCCAAGTTGGAAGATGCCTTCCACGCGCTATACGTTCACCGCGGGCGCCGCACAGTTCTTTGCGCTGGATACCGATGTTTTTAGCCATGCGCAGGCGCTCTGGCTGGCCGAGGAGTTGGATAAGAGCACGGCCAAGTGGAAGGTTGTTTACGCGCACCATCCCATCTATTCGCACGGACAGCACGGCAACGGCGACAACCTCATTGAGATGCTGCTGCCGGTATTGAAAGGCCGCGCCGATATCTACCTGGTGGGTCATGAGCATGACATGCAGCACCTGAAGCCGGAGGGCGGCGTGCACTTGTTTATCGCCGGCTCGGGCGGGGCCAGACCGCGGCCGATCACCCCGGGGGAACGGTCACTGTTTGCCGCCAGCTCGAACGGCTTCGCTGTGCTGGATATCACAGATACCGAATGCAAAGTAAGCTTTTTCGATTCTGGATTGAAGGCGCTTTATGAGTACAAACTCAGCAAGTAGAGGTTTGTGTTGCCTTGACCTGAGGGCGGATCAGACGCGTGTCCGAAAAATATTCGTGATGCGCTCTTAGCGGGGACCCACTGTCATGAGTTCTTCGGCAGCCAGTTCGCCGATCGATTCGACTACGCGTGTGGGTGAAAACGGATATTCGTCAAGAGTCTCGCGGGTGCTCGATCCGGTGAGAACCAGTATGCTCTGGAAGCCCAGTTCGGCCGCGCCGCGGATGTCCGTGTTCATCGTGTCGCCGATCATGATCACCTCGCTGGTGCGCAATTCGAGCCGTTTTCGGGCGGCTCGCATCATGAAGGGGTTTGGCTTGCCGACATGGTATGCCGTACGCCCCGTGGCCGCCTCCAGCAGGGCGACGATGGCGCCGCAACCGGGCCTGGGGCCCGAATCGGTAGGGCACCACGTGTCGGAATTCGTCGAAATCAACTGAGCCCCGCCGGCAATCAAACGGTGCGCCCTCTCGGCCAGTTCATAGTTCAGCACACGCCCCTCCCCGACTATTACGTAGTCCGGAGAATCACGATTGATCGCGTAGTTAACATTATTGAGTGCGCTGAGCAGGCCTCCTTCCCCGATGACAAAGGCCGTGCCGCCCGGCCTTTGCTGATGAACGAATTCCGCTGTCGCCAGCGCCGATGTGTAGACGTGTTCCGCTCCAGCTTCAATTCCAAACTTCTGGAGCTTGACCACCACGTCGAGCGGCGTATATGTTGAGTTGTTGGTGAGAAACAGGTAAGGAACACCGCGATCCTGCAAGCTGCCGATAAACTCGGCGGCGCCAGGGATCGGCTCCGATCCCCGGTGGATCACACCGTCCATGTCGATCAAGTATCCATGCATCTTTACCGTCTCCCTATTCCACACGGCGCGCTGCTTCCTGGCCAAACATAACAGGCTGTTCCAGATGCGTCAGCCATTTCTCGATCTCTTGACGGTGCTGCGCATTGGGTGATTCCAGATAGTCGCGCAATTGAGCCGCGGCCTCGTTCACCGCCCCTCGACAGACCAGCAGTCGCGCGGCCGCCAGGCGCGCTTTCGGGAATTGGCCGCTGGACTTTTTCAGATGCTCCACGCCTTCCAGTGCGCAGTTGTTTTGACCCACCAGACTCAACGCGAGGGCATAACTGGCTTGCGCGGAACCAGAATCCAATGCAAGAGCGCGGCGAGCCGCAAGTTCACCTTCGCGATGCTGTTTGAGGGCAACGAGCGCAAGAGCGAGGTTTGTTTGAGAAAGCACGCTCGCGGGATCTATCTCCACGGCCCGTTGAAACTCACGGGCGGCGCGGTCGAAGTGGTTCAATCGCATGTACCGCACACCAAGATTGTTGTAGGCTTCCATATATTCCGGGTGGATCTGGATCGCCTTCTCCAAATGTTGGATCGACTCCAACATCTTGCCTTGGTTGTAGGATGTTTCGGAGCGCAAGAGTT
Organism: Terriglobia bacterium; assembly: GCA_016650235.1. Taxonomy (GTDB): domain Bacteria; phylum Acidobacteriota; class Terriglobia; order Bryobacterales; family Bryobacteraceae; genus VFZE01. The sequence continues at coordinate 332 of JAENWC010000466.1, read as the reverse complement.
CTTTGTGCGCTTTCGCGGGGGGCGGGTTGAGCAGCGCCTTCATGGAGACAGCCCCTGCAATAGGGCTGTGCTCGTCTCTATTGGGCAATCGCAAGACCAGAGGGCCGGTAAAGTCGTGGACGGATACGAACTCCCGGCGGATGGTATCGCCGTGCAAAGTGACTACCCGAAGTTCGTATTGTCCGTTTTCGATCCCCCGGAATGCAAAGGATCCGTCGACCATCACAGCTACCTTGTCGACGTGGCGCCCCTGGTTGAGGAGTTCTACCATCAGCCGGTCCGGTGACCAGGAACCTGACGCCGAAACCTCGCCCCGCAGAACTTTGGACGTT
>JAENWC010000465.1 GCA_016650235.1 Terriglobia bacterium | reverse complement strand
ATCACGGACCGGCACCCGCGCGTCTGCCCATTCTGCCGGATGTGGACTCGATCGTGCCCCTGCTGCGCGGCACGGCCTATGAAACCGAGGTATTGCGCTTGGCCGATGCGGTGCTGCGGCATGAGTTCCCGGTTTTCGATATGGTGATGGAGACGGGACCCGAGATTCGCTGGCGCCGTGACTACGTCCATGGCCTGGAGACCGGGACGGAGTATTTCCGCCGGATTCCGTATTTGGACAGGACGCGCGCGGGCGATCATAAATTGATTTGGGAGCTGAACAGGCATCAGCATCTGGTGCTGCTGGCGCAGGCGTGGCGCCTGAGCGGGCGCGGCGAGTATCAGCGGGAAATCGCCGCGCAACTGGAGTCGTGGCTGTCGGAGAATCCGTTTCAGCGGGGCATCAACTGGGCCAGCGCGCTCGAAGTGGCCTTCCGGGCGCTGTCCTGGATCTGGGTGTACCATCTGGCCGGCGAGTCGATGGGGGAGGATCTGCGCGGACGTTTTCTCACGGCTCTTTATCAACACGGGCTGCATCTGGAGAACAACCTCTCGATCTACTTTTCGCCGAACACGCATCTGCTGGGAGAGGCGTTGGCACTGGAGGCGATTGGCGTTTTGATGCCGTGTTTTCCGCCGGCGCCGCGATGGGCCGAGACGGGAGGCCGCATCGTCGCCGGGGAGATGGAGCGCCAGGTCCTGGCCGATGGCGCGCATTTCGAACAATCGACTTACTACCATGTCTACGCCTTCGATATGTTCCTGCTGCACACGCTGCTGGCGACGGTGACGGAAGCGTATGGGGACAAGCTGGACCGGATGGGCGACTATCTGGAGGCGTTGCTCGGCGCCGATCGCGCGATAGCATGCTTTGGCGACGATGACGGCGGACGGTTGTTTCACCCCTACGGGCGGCGGGATCGATTTGGCCGGGCGAGTCTGGCGGCGGCTTCCATCCTGCGCAACGGCCGTTGGGGGTACATGGCCGCCGATGCCGCCGAGATGGCTGCGTGGTGGCTGGGGCCGAAGGCCTGTACGGCCAGTCCCGTTCCGCCGCGCGCACCCGCATCGAGGCTATTTGAGAAGACCGGAATGGCTGTGTTGGCGGCGGGCGAAACCGTCGTCTATATGGATGCCGGCCAGCTCGGGCCGTTTCGTGGCGGCCATAGTCATGCCGGCATGTTGTCCATCGTCGTGAAGCGAGGCGAGCAGGAGGTTCTGATCGATCCGGGAACCTACACCTATGTCTCCGATCCGGAATGGCGCGATCGCTTCCGCGGCACGGCGGCGCACAACACGGTTCGCATCGGTGGCGCCGATCAAGCGGTGCCGGCGGGGCCGTTTGGCTGGGCCTCGCCGCCGGGCGTGGCAATTCTTGCCTGGTCTCCGGATACGCCGGCGCTCGAAGCCGAGTGCCGCTACCGGGGATTTCGCCACTGCCGTCGCGTTGCCTTCGAAGGGCCGGATTGTCTGATGATTGCCGATACGGTGGAAGGACCCGCGGGGGAGGAGGATATCGAATTGTTCTGGCACTGCGGGCAGCCCGTGACGCCGCTCGGTGGCGGCCGTTTTGCGATTGGCGCGGTGGCGGAACTGACATTGCCTGCGGAGCTGACCGGGGAAATTGTCGAGGGAGATCAGTGGGGGTGGCGTTCAATGGTCTTCGGCACGAAGGTGCCCGCACCCGTTATACGGGCCACCATACGGACCCGATTGCCATGGAGCGGCCGGACGGTGTTGCGATGGAAATAAGACTAGTCTAGTGCCATGCCTGCATTTGGGTTAGCAAAGGCCCTTTATTCCAAGTATGGCCAGCGCGCCGAGACGCGCCGCCAATGCGTGCTGCCCTAAGTGGATGTCATTGGAGCGCATCTGCGCCGAAGCCATCATGCGTCGCAAACCGGCGATTGATGCGGCACTGACCGACCCGCTGTCCAAGCTCCACCATGAGCGGCTGGACCATTTACTCAACCGCAAGGAAGGCAGTAGGTAGGATGACTTCGTTGGCCTGGCGGCGCCAGTCGCCCGCCAAGCCGAATTCGCGGTACATGCTGGAACATGTCGAGCGCCTCAAGACGTTGCAGGCTCTTGAGTCTCCCTGCCAATTGGGGGTGCGGTGCAGAGCGGAAACGCCGGCCACGGTTAGAGAAGACAAAATGGCCATTGCCATTAGCCGCCGGAGAGAAGAGCATCGATTTCCTGATTGGCGAAACGCGCGAATACGCCATTGTGGAACCGGCAATAGCCCAGGAAATGGAGAAGCGAGATCTCATTGGGGATCTGATGTCTCTCGTAGGAGAGATACTTTGGCTTCGGCAGCGGCACGCTGTTGGGAGAATTGGCGACAAGAAAATTAGAAGCCAACTGTTCGGTACCCCATTCCTTCCATCGTGGTCCCAGCATCTTCAGGCCACGGCGGTGGAAGTCCTCTAAAATGCCCTCATTGGATGCTCCTTTGGCGAAGCCGGCAAATCCTGAAGAACCGCGCAAATACAAAAAGCGATCGGCGTCCGGAAACTGCCGCGCCTGCTTTTCAAATACATGGACGACATTGTCCGATTTCCGGGCGATACCGTCCTCGACCCAATCCGGTAACGGCTTCTTGGGGATGCCTTCGGCGAGCGCAAAGGCAATATTATTGTCAATGCAGTGGAGCACCTCTGGAATGGGTCCAACGCAAAGAACATCGGCGTCCATCTGGATGATATATTCATTTTCCGAGCGCCGGATCAGGTACACCAGCCGCTCCCAAGTACCACCGCGCTGGCATTTGCCGGTGTCAATTGTCTCGACCGGGACGACCTCGACGGGGCCTATATGTTTTTGGATCAGCGCGATGGAAGATGGGCTGACACCGTCCGAGATCATGACGATTCGTCCCCGGCCTAACCGCCGGTACAACGACTTGACAGCCAAAATGTACAAATGGAAGTCATGCCCGGCCACCATGCTGACGATGGTAAGAGGGGCAGCCCGTTGCACAAGGGGAGGCGTATCCAGGAGCCGCTTCGTCTTATGATAAAATTTAAAGTAGTTCAGGCTGCGGCGAAGACGATAGAACAAAGAAAGTTTTTCCTGCTGCTCACTGTAGCAGAGCCTCCGGGGCTACTGCAATATAACAGAACGTTATGCCGCCCTACCAGAATGACGCCAGCCCTGTGATGCGGCCCTCGCTTTCGAGCCCGAGGCCGAGCCGCTGGGCGCAGACGGCTACCCCGGAAAAACCGCATCCGGCCAGGCAGCCCTGGCCGCCGAGTCCGGCCCCGGCCGCCGGCGTTCAAGCAACGTCGGTCCTACGGGAAAGAGTGGCAAGCGGCGCATGGATCACGATGTTGCTGGCCTGGCTTTTGATTTTCAACCACTTTGGCCGCCCTTTTGAGAAAATATTGGTCGGGTATCGCATCCCTGCCGCGTTGTGTGGAACAGCGATCATCGTTTTAATCCTGCAGGGAAGTTTTGTCGGATTCATTGTCACACGCATCGGCCGGGCCGTGCTTGCCTTCATGGTGTGGATGGTTCTGGTGACACCGATGAGTTCATGGCGCGGCGGCTCATTGACCTATGTCGTCTGGTACCTGGCCTTGAATGGGGCGCTGTTCTTGATATTAGCGGCATCGGCCGGGTCCCACTTCGGTATTAAAAAGCTGTTCTACATTGCGGCCTTTAGTTGTGTTTTTCATATCGTAATCGGCGGGAACTTTGACCCCTCCGAACGCTTGAATCTGGACGGCACGTTCGGGAATGCCGACGACGTCGCGTTGTTGGCGGGCTTTGCTCTCCCATTCGTTTTATTCAGCGCCTCGCAGCTTCCGCATTTGCTGCTTCGCATCTTGGTGGCCGTCCCGGCTGCGGGGTTTCTCTTGTACTGTATTGGGTTAACTGGGACACGCTCTGCAATCATTGGCTTGGCCTGTGTGCTGGCTGTTTACCTGTGGCGTCTGAACGCCACGCAGGGTATGGCCATCCTGCTTCTTTGCGCAATCGCTTTCGTGGGGATGGTGGTTATATTGCCGGCAACTGTGGTCAGCCGCTTCGTCACCATCGTTGATTCTTTCAACATAGAGGCCGCTCGCCAGCAGCGAATGGAAAGCGAGGCCATGGCTTCCGTAGCGGATCGATACGATCTCATGATGGACGGCATCCACATGACGCTGACCCATCCTGTCTGGGGTGTCGGCCCGGGACAGTACCCGCACTACCGTTTCATGAATTTCAAGTATGCCAACGGCCAGCCCAAGCGCTGGTTCCCCTCCCATAACACCTTCATTCAAATATCGAGTGAATCCGGTATACCTGGGATTATGCTCTACCTGCTCTTCCTGGGCATGATTTACAAGACTATTCGCAATTGCTACGCGCTCTGCACGCCCAATTCACACGCCAACTGGAAACTGGGGTATCAGATGACCCTGTGCCTTGAGGTCAGTTTCGTTTACTTTGTTGTTTGCGCGATCTTCATGACCTGCGACCAGCACCCACATCAGTTTCTGACGGCGGGGCTGGCGGTCGCCTTGGAACGGACTTTGGCAGTCGCTGTGCGCAGTCAGACCGCCACGGCTCCTGCCCTGGCCATCCAGCCCCGGTTGGCGGTTTAAAAGGCCTGGCCTGGTGGGAACCGATCAGACCACATCCGGCAAAAAACAATTATCAGCCCTGACAGGCCTCCGGTTTTTCCTGGCGTTATGGGTCATCCTCTACCACCAGATCCCTCATGCGGACACTGGCTTGGCCGTCTCGTGGTTGGGAGACCTGCCGTTGCCGCTGCACTTGATCCTTCGTTCCGGGTACGCGGCCGTTACTGTGTTTTTTATCCTGTCCGGTTTCGTCCTGGCTTACAACTATGATCTCGACGCGCCTTGGGACTTGCGGAACAAGGCCCGATTCTGGGCAGCGCGGTTCTCTCGCATCTATCCGGCTTACGCCGCCGGACTTGTTCTTATGGCGCCCTTTGCGGTATATCGCGTTTTCTTTCTTCCACCGGTGCCGGCGGCGGTTGGCGAAGCCCTGACGGCCTTTCTGAACTTCGTCCTGTTGCAAGCCTGGCACCCCCGGACGGCACTCACCTGGAACTATCCGGGCTGGTCGCTGTCGGTCGAGGCGTTTTTTTACGCCGCCTTTCCGCTCATCGGTGTCTGGCTGTGGCGAATACGGCGTCCGGGCGCTTTGCTGGCTGCGGCCATTTTCCTGTGGGTTATGGCGATGACGCCGCCATGGGTGGCTATGGCCGTGCCAGTGGACGGGTTCGGCAACGTTCCCGCAACCATCCCCACGATCCCGGATTCAGCCGGTTTTTGGGCGAATATGGTCGACTATAATCCGCTGCTCCGGTTGCCGGACTTTGCGGCCGGTATCCTAATGGCCCGTGTGTATCGGCAGTGGCAGGCCGGCGGCCACTTCCTCAACGGTAGAGGCTATTGGCTCTATTGCCCCGGGCTGCTTGCGATAGCGATTATCTTCGGCAATGCCGATCAGGTCCCTTATGCCTTGGCCCACAATGGGTTGATGATGCCTCCCTACGCTTGTCTGGTCCTTGGTTTTGCCCTTGATGGGGGATGGCTGGCGCGCTGGTTCTCCTGGCGGCCAATCGTTTTTCTTGGCAATGCCAGCTACTCCATGTACATTCTGCATATCCCGATTCAGGTGTGGCTTTTGACCTTGTTGCGCCGCGGGTTCTCTATGGAACCACATGGATTGGGTTGGGTCATCGTGTATGCAACGGCGGTAGTGACAATATCCGGTGTGTTCTTTCACCTTCTTGAGGAACCCTCCCACCGGTGGCTACGGGGTGCCTTACGCCAACGAATCGAGCGCCGGTTTCAGCAGGGATAACCGCCGAACCGATTGCGGCATCCCGGCTGGCATGCCGGCGGACCCGGCGTTCAAACCGCACGACCAAGGGATTGGCGTGTAGGATGGCGAGCTGATAATCCTCCAGAAACCGGCCGAAAGTCCACTGCACCATAGGCGCCGAAGACGGCAACAGAACCAGGAAATGGTCTCGCTCGGCCGCCCCGTTCATTGTCCGTCTTACGTCGAGTTCATTCCACGGCCTCAACTCCAGCGGCAAAAGCTCCAATGGACCAGGGATCGGATAGGCAAGCTGTGGGGTGAGCAACCAGCGCTTCTGGACAGCATTGACTGGCATGGGCAGGTGCATGGATTCGATGAATGAGCTTCCGGCAAGAATCATTACGCCGGGTTCTTCCTGACGTATCTGCCGTAATATAGCCGACGCGCTCCGCCAATCCTCAATATAGTGATCGGTCCAGAAGCGAATATCGCCCGGCAGGAAACTCATGACAAACAACGAGGCCGCAAAAAGGCCCCGCCACATCGCCGGTTGAAAACAGTGTGCTGCGTAAGCGCCCAGCACCGCCAGCGCCGGCGTCATGGAGAGAAAGTAGCGGGGCATGAAAACAGGGTTTTTATTAATGTGCGAATAGAAAAACAGCGACAGCGCGGGCGCCACGGCGAGCAAAGCAAGCCAATACAGAGCGGCGGAGCGTTTGAGCGGTGATGACGGCTCCGCCGCATACGCGGTGAGATGGATTCTTCCCGGACGCAGTAGTGCCAGGATGCCAGTCGCGGCCGCCGCGGCGATGACCCAACGCGGCGGTATCCACGCTACGCCAAGATCGGTCCATGAAGGCATTTCGGATACACTATGCAGGTACGCCTCCGCCGCAAGAGCCCTCACGAGCGGAATCGCCGGAATCAGCAGGAGCCCTGCCAGTATCGGAGAAACCAGCAAAACAAGGCGCATCCGCAGCCACCGGCGGTAATGACCTATTAACACAAAAGCTGCTTGCGCGATCAGGATCACGCCGTAAAAATAACTACAATAGATCGCAATCGCAATGGCAATTCCATTTCCAATCACCAGATACGCTTTCCCCGTTTGTAGCCAGCGCAGAAACGTGTGCATGGACCAGATAACCGCGAACAAGCCGACCCCATACGGCCGGGAATCAGCAGCGGCAAAACTGACATTGCCCAACGAAATCCAGAGGAGGAGCGAATGGAGTGCGGCCAGAGGGCCGAAAACAGAACGGCAGGCCCGATAAAGCAGCACCGCCCCAGCCGTCATGGCGGCCACCGAGGGCAACCGCAAAGCGGCCTCATTGAAGCCGGCGACTTGCGCGACAAGGCACATCAGCAGCGTATAAAGCGGAGACTGCTGGAACTGGGTCGTTTTCATGGCTTCGACCCAGTTCGAGAAACCGCCGCCGCTGGCCCACCAGATTGCAGTCTCATCCAGCCATAGGCTCGATGGCAACGGGCTGATACAACGCCGCAGCACTAATAGAATCACAAGCCCGTTGACAATTCTCCACTCAAAGCGTGTAAACCAGCTCTCCACTCTTTCCAGAAAAGGCATTCGCTCCTATCCCTGCGTTGGTCACCGGGTACAACTGATTAATCCAGACTAATCCTGTCTATTATAACCATCAGGCCGGAGAACAACGAACAATCCAAAGCGCCGCTCAGCAGGCTCCGCTTTGCGCGGCCTGCACGGCCAGGAAGACGATTTCAGAAAGCTCCAGTCCGGTCTCATCGCTGAGGTCCGCCCGGAAGGCGCGCTCGAAAACACTCTTTTCCAGCAACTCCTCCGCGATGCCTGGACTCTCCATCGCGTCGAGCTCCGGCAAGTCGAAATGGCCGGCTCCGGCCTTGACCCGCGGGTTCCATCGCTCGATGCGACAGCGCCGTACTCTCCAAACCAACCGTATCCTGCACACCGTCATACCCGAACCGCTGGGCAAAGGCGCGCTCCCGGCCCTCGTCAAAGCTACTGGAATCGTGGCACTTGCACCCCAACCCGCTTACTCTACGTGTGCTCGGAAGCCAGCGCCACGTATGAGCGGCAAGTGGCGGCGATTCGAGGTGCCGCATCCCCCTCCAGTTCAATGACGGGCGAGATGCTCCCGCCGGAGTGGCTCTCAGAAGCGGTTCTGGAGATAGCCGATCATTCCGGCGTCGCCAGTTACGAGACACAGAAGCTGGCAGGCCATTTTGCCGTCACGGTGGTATCGTGTCCCGTTTTAGGGAAGCAGACCTCTTTGCGGGCGCACCTGCATGCCATACTAAAGTCATTGTGATTGGTAACGAGGCGCAGGATACGGCCAGAATTGCGGTTCTGGGGTTGGGATATGTCGGCTGTGTCACGGCGGCATGCTTGGCGCAAATCGGCCATCGGGTCGTCGGTGTGGACAGGGACGAGCAAAAGGTAGAGAGTGTCCTGAAGGGCCAGTCACCGTTCTTCGAACCTGGCCTGGAGGCTCTGATTGCGGCCAACCTGTCGGCAGGGCGCCTTTCGGCTACCACCTCTCTTTCCGAAGCTCTGGCCGGCGCCGGTTTCGTTTTTATCTGTGTCGGCACTCCCTCGCAGAAGAACGGGGACACCAGCCTCGAACAGCTACGCCGGGTTTGCGTCGAAATCGCTCATGTGTTTCCTTCACTCCCGTCCAGGCCGACGGTGGTTGTGCGCAGCACGGTTTTCCCGGGCACCTGCGAGGAACTGGTGCAGCCGCTGATCGCGGAAAGCGCCGCGGTTGTCGACAACCCGGAGTTCTTGCGCGAGGGCAGCGCCGTCCACGATTTCATGGAACCGTCGATTGTGGTAGTCGGAGGCACCGATGCTGCCGCCGTGGACCGTGTCGCCGCTCTCTACGCGCCGCTTGGAGTAGCGGTATGCCGCGTGTCCCTGCGCACCGCCGAAATGATCAAGTACGCATGTAATGCGTTTCATGCGGTTAAGATCGGCTTCGCCAACGAGATCGGCGCCCTCTGTTCCCGTATGGACATACAGGCCCAGGAAGTAATGGACACGCTGTGTCAGGACACGAAGTTGAACATCTCACGAGCCTATTTAAATCCCGGCTTTGCGTTCGGAGGCTCCTGTCTCCCAAAAGATTTGCGGGCGCTGACCTATCGGGCATTACGGTTGGATGTTAAACTGCCGCTACTGGAATCCGTGCTGCCGAGCAACGAGCAGCACCTGCAGCGCGCGATGCAAATGGTTCTGGAGGCGCCCGCGGAGCGGATCGGTATTTTTGGCCTTGCGTTCAAGGAAAACACGGACGATCTGCGGGAAAGCCCAGTGGTGCTTCTGCTGGAGCATTTACTCGGCAAGGGCCGGCAGTTGCGCGTCTTCGATCCGCATATCCAGCTCGACCAGATCTATGGCAGCAATCGCAACTTCCTGCTCGCGAGCATTCCCCACATTGGCAAGCTGCTGGACGAGCGCCTGGAAAATCTGCTGGCCTGGGCCGATTACCTGGTGGTCGCCCAAAAGCCGAGCCCGGCCATGGCCGCGCAACTGCTAGTGAGCAAGCTGCCGATTCTGGACGTGACGGGATCGCTCTCGCGGGCGGCGCAGCCTGTGGCCGTATCCTAGACATCGACATCGCGGGCGCATTTTCAATGAAGATTCTGTGGGTCAACAGCGGGTTCCTTCATCCCACCACGAAGGGAGGGCACATCCGGACTCTCGAGATGCTTAAGGAACTGCATAGGCGGCATGAGATACACTATGTCGCCTTTGCGGATTCGGCTTATCCGGAAGGTGTCGAACGCAGTGGGGAATACTGCACGCGCGCCTACCCGGTTCCGAACCGCATCCCTTTGCGGGGTTCACCGGCTTTTGCCGGACAGATGATTGCAAACCTGCTCTCCTCAATGCCCCTCCCGGTGAGCCGGTACCAGTCCGCGGCGATGGCGGATTCGATCCGGCGCCTGCGGAACCAAGAGCGGTTTGACGCAATCGTATGTGATTTCCTGTTTCCATCCGCGAATTTCGATAGCCTTGAGAACTGCGTCCTTTTTGAGCACAACCTGGAGACGGCCATCTGGGAGCGGCAGGCCGGTACGGCCACGAATCCCTTCTTGCGGGCGTACTTCGGCTTGCAGGCGCGGCGCATGTTCGTCTACGAAAGGGAGGTTTGCCGCAAAGTGGCGCAGGTGATCGCTGTATCGCCGGCCGATGCGGAAAAGATGCGGAAGCGTTTCGATATCCAGCATGTAACGGACGTTCCGACGGGAGTCGATGTAGAGCATTTCTCGCCGCCGGACGCGATCGAGCGATCGAGCGACCTGGTCTTCATCGGTTCAATGGACTGGATGCCCAATATCGATGGGGTCTGCTACTTCGTGGAGGAGATTTTCCCCATCATGCTTGCGCAGCGCCCCAGTTGCACGCTGGCGATCGTCGGCCGCCGGCCGGCGCCGAAGGTTAAGCTGCTTGCGGAGCGTAATCCCAATATCAGGGTCACCGGCACAGTGCCCGACATCCGGCCCCATTTGTGGGGGTCATTGGTTTCTATCGTGCCCCTGAGGATTGGCAGCGGAACACGTTTGAAGATTTACGAATCCATGGCGGCCAATGTCGCGGTGGTTTCCACCAGCATCGGATCCGAGGGGCTCGAGATTCACCCGCCGGAAGATATTCGCATCGCCGATGATCCGCGCCAGTTCGCCCGCCAGTGCCTGGAGCTGCTCGAGGACGCCGAAACGCGCGGCCGGGTAGCCGAGGCTGGCCGGCGCCTGGTCTCCTCCCGCTTTTCCTGGGCTCAGGTGACGCGCCGCATGGAAGATTTGCTCACTGCCACGCCAGCCGGACACGCCTTGATGCCTCGAAAGAGCGGGAAGAATTTCCCGAAGTTGTAAACCGCGCCACCCTCCGTTGGGGGGGCAGTGTGGGCTGTGCTGAAGAGTTGGATTGCCCATCGTAATTGTCTATCATGGAAACAACGCAAATGGATCACCCATCGACCACAATGAGCCCGGAGCCGATACTGGCCGCCAGCCTCGGCCGGTTCCCCTGGATGCCGGTGGCCTGGATCTCGGTTCTTCTAATCGTTTGTTTTGCGCCCGTGCTCCAGGGCATGGTGCTGGATTGGATGAACAACGACGATATGGGGCATGGCTTCTTCGTGCCTGTGCTTGCGCTCTGGATCGTCTGGACGCGCAAGGACACTCTCCTGCAACTGCCCATGCGCCCGAATGCCTGGGGTCTGGTACTGGTCCTGCTGGGCGCGGCACAGTTGATCGCCGGCACACTGGGCGCCGAATTATTTGTTTCGCGCACCGCCTTCCTTGTGTCCTTGTCCGGGATCCTGCTCTACGCCGGCGGTACGCCCTTGCTACGCGTGCTGGCCTTCCCCTTGTTTCTGCTTCTGTTCATGGTCCGAATCCCGGCGATTCTCTATAGCCAGATCACTTTCCCGTTGCAGATTTTTGCCAGCTCGGTCGCCGAACATCTGCTCTGGATGATTGGAATCCCAGTGCTGCGCGAGGGCAACATTCTCGAACTGAGCAGCCAGCGATTGTCGGTGGTGGAGGCCTGCAGCGGAATTCGGTCCCTGCTTTCACTTTCGTTTCTCTCTCTGATTTATGCGCATTCCTTCGATTCAAAAGTGTGGATGCGGGGGGCTTTGCTGGTGGCAACCGTACCCATCGCGGTTGCTGCCAATGCATTCCGGGTCACCCTCACCGGCGTGTTGAGCGAATACAATCCGGAACTGGCGCAAGGCTTCATTCATTCCGCCGAAGGATGGATAATCTTTTTGATTTCAATGATTATCCTGATCGCGGTGCACAAGGCAATCAATCTGGCCTATGGGGCTTTTCGGACTCCTCGGTAACAGAGAGGAAGTTCGCCCCGGCGCATGGCCGTTCGGAAGGCTTCCAGAGGATTCTGAACAGGGCGGTGGCCATTGTCTCTCTGCGCGGACGTAACCAGCCTGGCCGGCGCCTTATCGATAGAAAGCGGCTAAACACTGGCTGACGTAGTCGACGTCACCGGGCCCGAGAGCCGGATGTACGGGCAAGGCGAGCACGGCCGCCGCCGCTTCCTCGCTCACCGGCAGATCACCGGCCCGGTAACCCAACTCGCGGTAGCATGGCTGCAGGTGCAGCGGAATCGGATAGTAGACTTCCGTGCCGATGCCGCATCGCTCCAGATGTTGTTTCAACTCGTCGCGCCGCTGGCAGCGGATCACATACTGATTGAAGATATGGCGCGTTTGGTAGGGGGCTGGCCGCGGCGGCACAACCGGCAGCCGGGCATCTGCCAGCAGGCTCTGGTAGCGGGCGGCGTTTTGCTGCCGGGCGAGCGTCCAGCCATCCAGGTACGGCGTCTTGGCCAGCAGGACGGCTGCTTGCAGGGCATCGAGCCGTGAGTTGATTCCGATCCAGTCGTGACGGTAACGCTCGAGCCCCCCATGGACGCGCAGAGCAGCCAAATGGTGGGCGAGATCATCGTCGTTGGCCGTCAACATGCCGCCATCGCCATAAGCTCCGAGATTCTTGGTGGGGAAGAAACTCAGGCACCCGATGCGGCCGATGGAGAGCACGCGGCGGTGTTGGTATTCGGCTCCAATCGCCTGCGCCCCGTCCTCGATCACCGTCAGGCCATGTTGGGAGGCGATCCGCAAAATGGGATCCATGTCCGCCGCGCCACCGAATAGATGAACGGCAATCACCGCCTTTGCTTGCCTCTGTCGAGACAAAGTGGCGGCCAGATGCGCCGGATCGAGATTGAAGGTAACCGGATCGATGTCAACAAAGACTGGAACGGCCCCGGCCCGGGAAACGGCTCCGGCGGTGGCAAAGAAGGTAAAGGCGGGAACCAGAACGACGTCCCCCGCGCCGATGCCCAAGGCCAGCAGAGCCAGGTAGAGGGCATCGGAGCCGGAAGCGCACCCGACGGCGTGGCGGGCGCCGCAATAGGCGGCTAGAGTTTCTTCGAGACGCGCGACCGGTTTGCCGAGAATGAACTGCTGGGACTGGATCACGGCCTGGATGGCCGCGTCGATTTCACCCTGGATGGGGGCGTGCAGGGCCGACAGGTCCAGTAAACGGACCCGCCGCGCGGGGATGGAACCTGGTGTCAAGATTGCTAAGGATTATTGTAGCGTCGCTGCCGGGATAAGCGACCACCGCATCACCGCATCCTTGCCTGGGACACTACACAAATCTAGGCGCGCACTGTCAATTCCTTCTGCAGGTGATGCCAATTCACAAATTTCCGGATGCCCTCGGTAAACGGCGTGCGCGGATCGTAGCCGAGCAGGCGGCGTGCTTTGGAGATATCGGCAAAGGTGATGGGCACATCGCCTGGCTGCTCGGGAAGGTGGGAGAGACGGGCTTGTTTGCCTAATGCCTGCTCAATCTCGGCAATGAGGTCGATGAGTGTGACGGGATGAGAATTGCCCAGGTTGAAAACCTCAAACTGGCAGGGGAATGTGAGGCTGGCAAGAATCCCCTGGACAATGTCGTCAACAAAAGTATAATCGCGGCCGCTCGAGCCGTCGCCGAAAACAGGGATGGCCTCGCCCGCATCGATCATTGCAGTGAACTTGCGGATGGCCAGGTCGGGCCGTTGGCGGGGACCGTAAACGGTGAAAAAGCGCAGGCAGACGGCGGAGATGCCGTACAGATGAGCATAGACCTGGCAAAAGTGTTCCCCCGCCAATTTGGTTGCCGCATACGGGGAGATGGGCCGCAGACGCGGGTCGTCCTCGCGAAACGGGACCTGGTTGGCAATTCCATAGACGGAACTGGAAGAGGCAAACACGAATCGTCCGATGCCAAGCTCCCGGCAAACCTCCAGCAGGGCAATGGTTCCCTGGACATTGACCTGCTCGTAAAGCAGGGGCTGGGAAAGGGAGGGCCGAACGCCAGCCCGCGCGGCCAGGTGAACAACGGCTTCCGGCAGGAAGCGGCCCATGAATCTTCTTACGCTGTCCGGCTCGCACAGGCTGCCTTGATGAAACTCGAAGCGGCCCACCTGCCCGATGCACTCGAGATTGGATCTCTTCAGCGCCGGCTCGTAATAGTCGTTGAGTTCATCCAGAATGGCGACGGCATGACCTTGCCGGAGCAAGGTCTCAGCGACATGAGATCCAATGAAACCGGCGCCGCCGGTAACCAATATTCGCATCTGCTTGCTGAGCTCCTCTGAACAGCAGTTCGAGGCAGGTCAAATTATCTCAAAAAGGTTTTGGCAGTTCAACTGCCCGCTATTCTAGCGAAACAGCGAAACAGGCGGAGAATTATCTTGTGGGGGGAGTCTTGAAATCATTTGGCGCAAGTGAGAGAGTCGGTTTATGGACGTACTTGACGCGGAGGCCGTGCGGGCGCAATTGGATCGAATTGTTTCGAGCGTTGGGTTCGTTCAGTCAGACCGTCTTTGCCGTTTCTTGAAGTTTGCCGTGGAGGCAAAGCTCGGTGGGGACGGGGAGCGGATGAAGGAATACGTCTTGGGGCGGGAAGTTTTCGACCGGGGTGAGGATTACGATCCAAGGCTGGACCCGATTGTCCGGGTGGAGGCGCGGCGGCTGCGGGCCAAGCTGGAGGAGTACTACAGCGGGGCCGGCCGCCAGGATCCGATTCGGATTACGGTTCCCAAAGGGGGCTACGAGCCGGTGTTTGGGCGGCAGGAGAGCCACGCTATTGGCGCCAGGCTCCGCATGGCCGCGATCGGGGTGGTGGCGGCAGCGGTTGTGGCGGCGGCCGTCCTTTATGTATTGCGCCCGGGGCACGGCGGGATGGTTCTCGTCATGCCGGCAAGTTGGTACTGGGGGGAGCCGGCGGAGACCGAGGATTTGGAGAAGGCGCTGGCCGAATTGGTGGCGGCGGAGTTGACAAGGACGGGTGCGGCCCGGGTGATCGCGTGGCCGTCCGTCAGCCGGTATCACTTGGAGCACAAGGCGGACCGGGGCGTGGGGCGCGCCCTGGGCGCATCGAGGGTGCTGCTTGTTTCGGTGCGCGGCGGAGCGGATTCGGCTCGCGTCACGGTTTTTCTATTTGATGCTTTGACGGACCAGAAGATGTGGGTGGAAGATTACCTGAGCCGGAGATTGGTTGGGGAGGCGGATCGAGCGGAGATGGCTCGCGTGGTCAGCGGGGAGTTCAGCGGTAAGTGAGCAGATCCGGTTGGGGAAGGTGAGGGGTGTGGTTGAAGGCGCTCATGGTCATGCGTTTGCCGGAGAAGAGGAATTCGGAGAAGGAGGCGTTGCGCGGGCTCCAGGTGAGGTCGAGCGTGGCTTGATGGGTGAGCCCGAGTGCCATTCTCGCAGTGGCGGCGGTGGGTCCTCCGGAGGTGAATACCGCTACTCTTGACGCTTTGGGCGCCTGTTCCATGATGGCGGCCATGGCGGATTCGACGCGGGTGCAGAAGTCCTGCCAGGTGGGGATATCGGGGTCGCTCACCTCGCCGTCCATCCAGCGGCGTGTCACATCTTTGAGTAGCTTGTCGATGGCCCTCTGTTTGGTCAACAGGTCCTCAGTCTGATAGAAAGCGCCGGATAACTCTTTGAGATGAGGATGGCGCTCAATCAATATCGGGCTGAATTTCCCCAGCACCGCCTCGGCCGGGTATTCGTCCAAGTCCGGCACCACCACTGGCGTTGGCCAGGACAGGCCAGCTTTTTGAAACCCGGAACCTATGATTTCTCCGGTGCGTATCTGTCTTTCGCGGGGGCCGTAGTAGACTTGATCAAAGCTCGCCCCTTGCGCCAGCCAGTACTGGCCGAGCAGGAGCGACTGGCGTTCTCCGAGCGGGGATAGTTTGTCGTAGTTTTCGGCCAGAAAAGAGGCTTGGCCATGGCGTATGACGGTAAGGATGCTCATGCGTTGGGGAAAGCCCAGTGTAGCGAATGGAGCGATTGCCGATTGCGGGGGACGGACGGAGGTTGGAGATTGGCCCGTCGAGTTACGGGATGGGGTGGTTTCTGACCACTTATCGCGGCCACAAGCTGGTGCATCACTCAGGCAACATTGACGGTTTTTCGGCACTGGTGACGATGATGCCGCGGGAAAAGATGGGGATGGTGATTCTGACGAACATGAACGGCAGTCCGATGCCGACGGTGCTTTCTTATCACGTTTATGACCGGCTGTTGGGGCTAGCGGCGGTGGACTGGACGGGGCAGCTGCGGGAGGACGAGAAGAAAGGGAAGGAGGGCGAGGAGGAGGCCAAGAAGAAGAACTACACTCCCCGGAAGGCTGGCACCAAGCCGTCGCATGCCTTGGCGGATTACGACGGCAGCTATGAGCATCCGGGGTATGGGGTGATGAAGATCAAATTGGAGGGCGACCAGTTGCGCGTCGCATTCAATGGGTTGAGTTCCATGCTGGGACATTATCACTACGACGTGTTCGAGGCGGTGGAAGATCCGGTGAATCCGGTTTCGAAGATGAAGTTCCAGTTTCAAACGGGATTGAGCGGCGACGTGGAGGGGCTCGCGGTGCCGCTGGAGTCTACATTGAAGCCGATCGTGTTTACGCGGATGGCCGATGAGGCGATGCGGAAGCGGGAGTTTCTGGAGCCATTGACTGGAGAGTATTCGATTGGCCCGCTGACGGCGGCGGTGGCGTTGCAGGGTGAAAGCGTGCTTACTCTCACCGTTTCCGGCCAGCCGCGGTATGAAATGGTTCCGGTACGGGAACTGACGTTCCAGTTGAAGGGGCTCACCGGGTTTCGCGTCGAGTTCAAGAAAGACGGTGCGGGCAAGGTGATCGAGGCGGTGTTCCATCAGCCGAACGGGATTGTGGCCAAGCGCAAACCGTAAACCGCGGCGTACCGCTCGACGCCGCCTACCTGGCCACCACGGCGTCACAGGCCCTGCGCAGATATTCTTCGTACTCCCAGGCTCCGCTGCCGCCGGTCTGGCGTACCACCACCAAATCCAGGCTGGGTACGAACGCGATCAGTTGGCCGCCGGAGCCGGGCTTGAAGCGCGCGTCTTGCGGAATGCCTGCTCCGCGCGGATGCGAGAGCCGGGCAGGGAGTTCCCATCCGTGCGACCATGATTCCGCATCGCGATCGAAGCTCTTGATGCCCTTCACGGAGTGCGTGGGTTCGCCAGTTTCCGTAACGAACCAGGCGGGGATCACCTGCCGGCCGTTCCACCGCCCGGCGCGCAACATGCAGTAGGCGATACGAGCCATGTCCCGCGCCGGTAGGCCAAGCGCGTGTGAGGCGTGCCGGCCGTACTTCTCGCCGCCGTCGAAAGATTCGAACCACCACTTTTCGACTCCGATCGGTTTGAGCAGCGCCTCAATGGCGAACTGGTCATACTGCATCCCGGTAACCTGTTCGATTACCAAGGCCGCGTGGTAGAAGGCGTGAGTCGAATAGCCGAGGTCCGTGCCGGGGTCAAATGCAAGCTGCGCGGTCCTGGGGTCGCCGGAGTGCCCCAGAACGAATTCCCACGGCCCCTGGTTGCGCGCTCCGGAGGACTCGGGCGTGATGCCAGAGGTATGGTTCAAGAGCTGTTTCACGGTGATCGCCCGCTTGCGCGGGTCGCTGAGGGGTTCGGCCCATGGCAGGAAATCGAATGCCGGGTCGTCGAATGTCATCTTAAGCGGCGTGGCGCCGCGCCTGCTCCGTTCCGCTGCGATGCCGGCAACAGTGGCACAGATGGCTTTCGCGCACGACTTGATGTTGCCAACCGCCGTCACGCTGCTGGTGTTTCTCAACACCTCCAAAACAACGCGGCCGCGCCGGATCACCACTGCCGCGAAATCGCGCCGGTCCGAAGCGAGCAGCCATTCGCGGAGAGAGTCCAGCTTGCCGGGGTCCATGCCGGCGATGGTGCGGACGGCGCCGGCCGAATCCAGCTTCGGCCAGCCGCCTGCCTGCTCCGGCGGCGGGAAGTAAGACCACTCACGGCTAGCGGTAAGCTGGCGCAACTTTGCGTATATTTCGGGCGCATCCGCCGCCCCGTGAAACTCGAACGGGAACCGCTGGTTCAGGCCGGAGAGCATCAGCCCCCAGGAAGCGCCGGCGGCCGCACTCAGTTCGGCCGCCAGGAGGTTCTCCGCCACCGGCCGGTCGTCCTCATTGCACACGATTGGCTTGCCGAATCTCTTCAACATCGCGACGCGCGCAGGGATATCGTCGAGCCGCGTGTTATTGAAATGAACGAGCAGGAAATCGGCAGCCTGCGCCACTTCTTCCGGCAGCGAACCGCCACCGGTCCCGCTGGTGGAGACCAGCAGCCCCGGGGTCTTATTCTTCGCCAGACGAATCAACTCCGCTTGCCCCTTGGCAGTCCGCAGGATCGGATGATCGAACCCTTTGTGTCCAAACTCGTTCGTGATTTCGAGCACAACGTTGCCGTACCCAAGTTTACCGAGCCAGCCGGCGGCGTTCACCACGCCCGCGCGGACCGCCGCCTCGTTTTGAAGCACCTGATCCTGACGCTGGTAGAAACAGCCGAGGATGACGACAGTGCCATTGCGGTCGCACGCTTCGATCACGCGCCGGACGCGGTCGAGATACGGTTGGCGCAGCGAGCCATCCGGGTGGAACGCCGAGTTGACGGCGCCTTCGTAGCCCGGCGCTCCGCCCTGGAGGCTCAGCGTGAAGGCGCGAATTCCGTGTGCCGCGTTCTCCGGGATTCTGGCGATGAACCGCGTAGTGTTGGCTTCCGGGTCGAAATCCGGGCGGTTGTGGTCTTCAAAGACCGCGTTGACCATCCGCACATTCATCAACAGGCCCTCGGCACTTGTGCCCGCATAGGTGGGACGGCCGTTGATGCGCCAAAGGTCTCCTGCGATCGACACACGAGTCAGGGGCGCGGCGGCCGGCAGGGCGATCGACCGTAAGAAGACCCTCCCGCCGCTCGTTGCCTCGGCGCGCAAATTGGCGCGCGCTTCCGCACCGGCCAGTGCGGGATACAAGCCGCCGGAGAACAGTGGGCCGCCAAACCACGCGACGGAGAGGAGCGTGCAAAACGCCAGGACCGGGACCGGGGATTTGATGGCCATAACTGGGCTGTGCGTTTGCGGACGTCAGAAACTCAGCCGCAGACCTAATTGCACTTGCCGCGCCGGGGCGGCATTGGTGATGAGGCCGTAGTTGGCCGCGCTGATACTGGCCGAGGAAGGTTCGAGGAAGTTCACGTGGTTCAAGGCGTTGTAGGCTTCGGCGCGGAATTGCAGCCGGATCCGATCGTTGATGTTGAAATTACGGAAGGCGGAGAGATTGAAGTTGACGAAACCGGGTTCGCGGCTGGTGTTGCGGCCCAGGTTGCCGAGGCCTAGATTGCCGGACGGCTCGAACGGGAAGGAGGGGTCCGTGGTCGCGATCAGCCACCGGCGTGCCGGACCTTCAAAGCGCGGTTCGGCAGCTTTCCCGCTCAGGTTGGCGGAATTCCTGACGTTCGGGCGTTGCGTTTGCAGGACCAGGTTCGCGTTCTGTTGGGTAATGGTCAGCGGCAGCCCGTCGGCGGCGCTGAAGATTCCGTTCAGTTGGAAACCGCCCAGGATAGCCGAGGCGAACCGGTTCCCGTTCAGGTAGCGGCGGCCTTTGCCGAACGGAAGCTCCCACACCCAGCCGATGGTGAGGCTGCGCGGGCGGTCCAGGCTGGACAGGGCGTGCTCGATCCCGGGGAATTGCCACGGGATCTGGAAGGAATCGGAGAAGCCTGAGGCGGTATCCGTGCTCTTGGAAAAGGTGAAGCTGCCGTCCAGGCTGAAGCCGGCGCTGAAACGGCGCGTCGCGTTGATTTGCAGCGAGTGGTAGTCGCCGCTGGAGTCGTACTGGACAGCGCTGAAGGCGGTATAGACGGGGAAAGGCCGCACATCCTGCAAGCGGACGCGGCGGATATTGACGGCTTCGGAAGAATCGAACCGGGGACTGTTCGCCGCGATGGTGCGCGGCTGGTTGGAGTTGCGGCTGGCGACGTAAGCCACCTCGACCACTGTTTGGAGCGGCAGGTTTCGCTGGATCCCGAAGTTCCATTGCGTGATGCGTGGCAGGTTGGCGGAATCGGCATAGCTAACCGCGGCAACGGTGAGCGGCCGGTTCGCGCTGGACTGCGCCAGCTCCACGAACGGATCGGTGAGCGTCTGTAGACCGTCGAGCGGCATGCCCTGGTTGAAGCGGAACGGAAGTGCCAGGCCAACGCCGGCATCGACAAAGCTGCGCGAGCCGGTAAAGCCGGGATAGGAGACCATCTCGCCGTTGTCCATCCAGAAATTCGAGTGGAACACGGCCAGCCCGCTGCGAATGACGGTATTGTCGCCGAGCGAATAGGCAAAGCCGATCCGCGGCGACCAGTTGAACCGGTCGTTTTCTATGTTGAGATTGCGGGTTGCATTCCGGCCGGCCACCAGCAACGCGCCAGTGCGGATATCGACGCGCGAGTAGACGTTATTCTTGATGATCTGGCGGGTCTCGGACTCGTAGCGCAGGCCAAGGTTGAGAGTCAGGCTGCGCGATACCTTGAACGTGTCGTTGAGAAAGAGACCGAGGTTGTAGTTGGCGCGGTTAACCGGAATCTGCGTCACCGGGATGTTCGAGGTCTTAATTGCGCCCAGCAGAAAGTCGCCCAGGGAGTTCAGCGGGTTCGTGCGTCCGGCCGCGCCCAAGCCTGTGATCTCACCATTGAAACTGTAGGAGCCGGCCACCTGT
>JAENWC010000464.1 GCA_016650235.1 Terriglobia bacterium | reverse complement strand
GGTAAGACGGTTCATGCCCGTTCGTGGAGTGGTTCGACAAGTTGCCGGCGAAGGTGCAGGACAAGTGCTACCTCCGATTGGAGCGATTGCGCGAGATGGGACACGAATTGCGGCGGCCCGAAGCGGACTTCCTGCGCGACGGGATCTACGAACTGCGCGTCAGCCTGGGAGGCGTTCACCACCGGATTCCTGTACTTCTTCCACGGCGCGGTGGCGGCCGTGGTCTCGCACGGGCTTGTGAAAGAGCGCGTGGTCCCGTCGAAGGAGATCGATCACGCCGCCGAGCGCAAGAAGCGGTTTGAGGCGAATCCGGCGAAGCACACTTATGAGGAGGTTTGACCTTGCCAGTTAACAAAGCAAAGACGTTGAAACCGGCTAGCGATGCGGTGGAGATCCTTCACCGCCGGGTCTACGAAGGCAAACCGGCCCGGCTGAAGAACCTGGAAGAGGCGCGCGCCAACGAAGAGATCGCCCGCAAAATCCACGAACTGAGAGCAGCGGCGGCCCTTACCCAAACTCAGCTTGCCAAGCTCATCGGCACCACGGCATCGGTCATCTGCCGCCTCGAGGATGCCGATTACGAAGGCCACTCACTGGCGATGTTGCGCAGGATCGCGGGCGCGTTGAATCAGCGGGTCGAGATCCGTTTTATACCGATTCGGCGGCCGGCATAGCGTCTGGACGCTGCGCGGACTCCAGGACTCCACACCAGAAAAGGCACCCCACGTGCTTTCACGCGCGGTTGACGAACACGAGGGCAATTCCCTCGCTTTCAGTGCCGCGCTGAAGGGCTATGATGATTCCCGCTCAAGACACAGTTTCACTTTCCCATCGGGAAACACGGCGTACATTTCCAATCGTCCGCCCATCGCTTCCACAAAGTTCCCGAGCGTACTGAGGTAGACATCCGTGCGTTGCTCCAGTTGTGAAACCGCCGCCTGCGTCATGTCCAGGGTCTGCGCGAGTTGTTGCTGTGTCAGGTGGCGGGCGGCGCGCAGTTCGTGCAGAGGCATCTCTTTGAGATCCTGGCCGGCGAGGCGTCGGGCTTCGGCCCGAGCTTCCGCTGACATCTTCGCCCGAAGGTCACTGAACTTTGTCGTCTTTGGCATCGTCTTCCTCCTCGATCTCGGCAAGGTAGTTGTCGTAAAGCTGATCTGCCAGCGGTACGTTTTTCTCGTACCAGCGGTCATCGCCGGTTTTGTCGCCACCCAGCAACAGAAGGGCTACGCGGCGGGGATCAAAAATGTAAAGCACCCGGTAGCGCGGAAACGGGAGATGGGGGCCGCGTTCTTCCAGCAACAAAACGGCCCTTTCGACCGATATGCGTTCGGCCTCGGTGAGCCCGTTCCACCAGACTTTGAATTCATCCGTAACCTCGACGTCCCACGCCACACCACAATTATATTATAATGCGCAGCTAATATAAGTCAAACGTTATAATCATGCCGGGAGCCGTTTTCAATGCAGCGACAGGGAGCGGGCGCAGAGCCGGTCACTCTGCGTCGTGCTCTTCTGCGCGACTCTGACCGGCGCGGCTGCTCAGGCTTTCGGCCGTTGAGGAGCAGGGGCTATACCGGCGCGTTCGTTCGCAGGCCGCGCCCAGGACGGCAACGGGACAGGGCCGTACGCCTGGCGCTCGGTGCATTGCGCCTTCACCTGGCACGAAATGGCAGCCTGATTTCAATTCGACCAGAAACACTCCGTTAGGTCTCTGCTGGTCCGTTTGTTGCGCAGCCTGGAAGCCCTGCTCTGTGCAGTCTCTGTATGGTTTTGTCTTGATCGGCTGCGGAGAAACTGTACGGTGGTCTGAGAGTCGCAGCCTGAAAACCAACGCGACTCGGGAGCGTATGGAGTGAACGTGAATGTGTTGGGCAAATTGTACAGTGGATTCCGGGCTGGGAATCGCTGGGCCGAGAACACCGAAGCGTTAGCGCAATTCCTGGGTAAGCCCTCAGTTCGGGTCCTGCATGTAACACAAGAGACCGCACTTCGGTATGCGGAGGTGGATGTATATTTGCGAAAGAAAGGCCGGCCCATTCCGCGGAATGATGTCTGGATCGCAGCGGTTGCGCTTGAGCACGGGCTGCATCTCCTGACGCTGGATGTTCATTTTCGCGAGATTCCACTACTCCTGATTCAACCGTGATGAGGAGTTTGAGACCTCTCGGAGAATGGTGGACCTGGACGAATTCGAACCCTCGACCTCTTCCATGCCATGGAAGCGCGCTCCCAACTGCGCCACAGGCCCACACGGGTGACTGCCGGGAGTGCTCGACACGGATGGGCCGGGGCAATGCGGTCATGCACAACTCCGCCACTAAAGTGAACTCGGCCGCCTCGGACCGGCGCGCCGGCGGAGCGGCCATGCCGGCGCCGCTTTCCAAATGAGTCCGCAGGCAGTTTTGCCGGGTCCATAACACAGCCGGATCGCGCGCGGCTCGCTGCATCCTGCTGGCTGGTATCCATCGGATTCGGAGTTGCAGCGAAGGCCCGCCTGCCTAGTAACATGTCAATCGGGAAAGTTACCAGACGCCGACTTATGGATCGCGCCGCAACGGAATCAGTGCTGGATACAGCAAACGGCAGAATCGTAGGGGCCCGCAAAAGGTCTCGGCTAGTCCGAGAACGCATACGGTCGCTCCCGTAGTGGTACCGAGTTCTAAGAGCTATAGACTTGGAACAGGTTTGGCAGGTGGCGCAGTAGTTGGTCTCATTGGATGCGTACCGGATTCTTTGCACCTTGGCCCCGCAGCCAGGACACCGCAAGCCGTAGCGGCCATGCACCGCCATACCTTCGCGAAACGCCGTCACCTTTTCCGGGAAATCATCGCCTGCTTGCCGGCGTAACCGGGATATCCAGTCCAGCAGGGTTTCCCGCACCGCCGCGTACAGCGACTCCATCTGTTCCTCACTCAACTTCTGCGTGAGCGCCACGGGCGACAGTCCGGCCCGGTGCAGGATCTCGTCGGAATATGCGTTGCCGATGCCGCTGCAAATACTTGGATCGGTCAGGGCGCGTTTCAAGGTGTGATTCGATGCCCGCAATGCCTGCGCGAACGTGGCCAGGTCCGACTCGAGTACTTCCAAACCGCCTGGATCAAGCTCACTCAACCCCGTCTCGCCTTCCACCACATGCAGCGAGGCGCGCCGTTGCGATCCTGCCTCGGAAAGGCTCAGACTGCCGCAATCGAAATCGAAAGAGGCGAGCGTCCGGCGCGGCGCCAGCTTCAACGGAGCCGTCTTGTGCCAATGCAGACGCCCGGCAATCATGAGGTGCAGCACCAGGTACAGGTCTCCCTCCAGCCCAATCGCGATCCTCTTGCCCACCCGCCGCAACTCCACCACTTCTCGACCGAAGGCCGCATCCAGGGGCGGCTCCACCGTCCGGACCAGGAACGGACCGGTCAGCCGTACTTGCCGCAGCCGCCGGCCCAGCACACGCTTCCCGATCGCTTCCAGGTAGACGGTGATGTCGGGCAGCTCCGGCATGACGGACTGCTAACGATTATCTCGAACTCCACCTCATGTACAATTTGCATGTGATGCGCAAACCTGTACTCGGCGCCGCTTGCCTGATGCTGGCCGCCTGCGGCCGGACGTCCAACTCTCCCGATGCCGGATCGCTTCAGTTTCTCGGCATGTACAACCAGATCGATCAGCGCCTTTACGCCACGGCCTCGCAAGCCAGTTGGCGCGCCGCCACCGACGTTACCGAGCAACACACCGGCGAGCGCATCGGCGCCGATGCCGCGCATGCCTCCTTTCGCGGCAGCCGCTACGTCATCGAGAACGCCCGCCGCCTGCTGGCCAGCCGCGATGCACTCACCGACCTCGAGTTCCGGCAGCTCGACAAGATCCTGCTCAACGCCGCCGAATCTCCCGGCACGATTCCCGATGTCGTGCAAGCCCGCATACAGGCCGAGGCGCGTCTGAGCGCGGTGCTGGACGGA
Source organism: Terriglobia bacterium (assembly GCA_016650235.1). Taxonomy (GTDB): domain Bacteria; phylum Acidobacteriota; class Terriglobia; order Bryobacterales; family Bryobacteraceae; genus VFZE01. The sequence continues at coordinate 7,172 of JAENWC010000464.1, read as the reverse complement.
TTCACCTTCTGCATGGAGCCGCGCGGAGGCAAATGCGCCAAACCAACCGATCCCAACCGGATCGATGAGGCCCTGCTGAAGTCGCGCGATTTGTCCGAGCGCCGCAAGTATTGGGAGGTTTCCAAGCAGACCGGTCCGGCGCTCAAAGCCGGGCTGGGCGAACTGCGCGATCTTCGCAACCGCGTGTCCAAGGAGCTCGGCTACTCCTCTTATTTCCACTTGCAGGTGGCCGACTACGGCATGAGCGTCAACGAGATGATTCAGTTGATGGACAAGACGCTGTTAGACCTGAAACCGCTGTATGGGCAGCTTCACCTGTACGCGCGCAACAAACTTTCCCAACGCTACAAACAGCCTGTGCCGGAGCGGATTCCCGCGCACTGGATCGGCAACCGCTGGGGGCAGCAGTGGCCGGGTCTGGTGGAGGCAGCGGACCTGGACCCCTACTTCCGCAAGCAGACTCCGCTTTGGATTGTGCAGCAGGCCGAGCGCTTCTACACCTCGCTCGGCATGAAGCCGTTGCCCGGCAGTTTTTGGGAAAAGTCGGACCTGTATCAGTTGCCCGCGGGATCCACACGGAAGAAGAATACGCACGCCTCGGCCTGGCACATTGACCGTGCTGCCGATGTGCGCAGCCTGATGAGCGTCATTCCCAACTCGCAATGGTTTGAGACCAGCCATCACGAGCTCGGTCACGTTTACTACTACATCGCCTACTCCAATCCCAAAGTGCCGCATGTGTTGCGCGAGGGCTTGAACCGGGCCTTTCATGAAGCGGTAGGCGATCTGATCGGAATTGCCGCCCGCCAGGAGCCCTATCTGCGCCAAACCGGAATTCTGCCGGCCTCGGTGAAATTGGATGCCACGGAGTATCTGCTCTCGGAAGCGCTCGATAGCGCGGTCGTGTTTCTGCCTTGGTCGGCCGGCACCATGACGCACTTTGAGTACGAACTTTATGAGAAGAGTCTGCCGGTGGATCAGTTCAACAGGCGGTGGTGGGAAATGGTGCGGAACTATCAGGTGTTGGAACCTCCCTCTGCGCGCGGTGAAGAATTCTGTGACGCCTGCACCAAGACGCACATTATCGACGACCCGGCGCAGTATTACGATTATGCGCTGGCCTTCCTGATCAAGTACCAGTTGCACGACTACATCGCGCGCAAGATCCTCAAGCAGGATCCCCACCACTGCAACTACTATGGCAATCAGGAAGTGGGCCGCTGGTTGACGGAGATCTTGAGCCTGGGCGCGACGCGTGACTGGCGCACGGTGATCCGTGAAAAGACCGGGGAAGACATCGGCACGCGCGCCATGCTGGAGTACTTCAAGCCGCTTCGCGAATATCTGGACAAGGCGAACGCGCGGAAACAGGATTAGTCCGGCCCTACTGCCGGCGGACCACCAGAGACCTCCACGATATATTGCCCGCCTCATCCATGGCTCGGACAACGATGTAGTTGGTGCCCTTCAACAGCGGGACCGCATCGATCTTCCAATCCGCGGTTCCCGCGGCGATGCCTGCTTTGCCCACACTGGATGTCCAGAACACCTGCGTCACGCCTACGTTGTCCGTGGTGGTGCCGCGTATGTGGATGGACTCCGATGCCGTCAGCACGCTGGTGGAGGACGGCGAGGCGATCTTCAGAGAGGGCGGTGTCGTGTCCTTTGACGGTGTGGACGGCGGCGATAGTGGGGGCGTGGGTGGGTTTGTTGGCGCCTGCGGCGGCGCCGCTGGCGGCAGGTCCGGCGGCTGCGGCGGCGGCGTGGGCGGTAGCACCGGAGTTTGCGGCGAGGCCGGGTTGGAGTCTCGCGTGGCGTACAGTTGCCGGATGGCATCGATGTCTTCGCCGGTGAGCGTGGTGGCCTGCCGGTAATAGGCATACATCACGGCGCCCGGTTTGTCGGAGTGGCCCAGCCCCAGAGCGTGCCCCAACTCGTGTAGCACCACGCTGTAGACGTCGACATCATTTCCGATCCGCCAGCTTTCGTCTTTGTCAAAGTGCAGATCCCCAGCGATGGGCTCCGGATTGGGCGGCGACGGATAGAAGGTGTGCGCTAAGGCCCGGCTCGGTCCGTCGAACGGATAAGGGTCGCCATGATTACCGGCCGCAAACAGGAAGTTCAGGTTCCGGTTCGCTCCCGGTTGCGTTGCTTCGGTGAAGCTGATGCCGGCATACTTGGACCACTCTCCAAACGCTTTGAGAATCTCGCCGCTCAAGGCATCCCGCGGAAGCTTTTCGGTGAGGGTTTGCAGAGTGTAGGTGAGGTCGGCGGAATTGAGTCCTGGCCCATCCCAACCATCTCCAATCCGGCTCACGTACTGTCCCACCGGCCCGAACAGTGTGACTGCGCCGGCGCAGGCATGCACGAGCAGAGCTTCCTCCAAGGCCTGGGACGCGGGAAACAGGTACGCCACCTCGTCCCAACCGGCCAGCCGCCTCGCCTCGCCCATCGTTGCCTTCACCAACCAGTGCGACCGGACCAGGTCCGGATGCTGGCCCATTTCCAGGCCTTCCAGCGCGAGGATTTGCAGCGCCTCTCCCTCCTCCACATCCAAGTGAAACTCAACCACCAGGCTCATGCGCGTCTCCGCGCTGGACAGCACGGCCAGACCCGGTCCAGCCGAATCTTCCAGCAGCGGGCTGAGCTTGTCCTCCCGCCGCAGTAACTCCAGCGCGTGTACAACCAGCCCGCCGGTGTCCCAATCGGTCGGACCGGAAACCAGCAATCCGTTATCGGGCACGTACTGCAGAATGCGGACGCCCTGCTGCCGCAATGTGTACACCTGCTCCGGTGTGGGTGGAGCGGTGAACTGCACAATGCGATGCGCACGGCTGCCTTGCAGGCTCTTTTGTACCGCGAGCTCGGCCGTCTGCACTGCCGTGTCCACCCTGCGCCCCTTGAGATGGAGCACCGGCTGTGCCCAAATTACGGTAGCCGCCAAAGTGCCGGCGACCAAGCCTACTGTTAAAAAACTCACAGTACTCTCATCGTTTACTTTTGAGAGCATTTTGACTCCAAATACACCTACTTTCCAGGAAGGATATCCTTAATGAGGTACCCCGCAGCTTGGCTGCGTTTCTGTGTTGCCGCAACTCTCTTGGCCGTGTCTGTGTCCGCGCAAAGTGCTGTAAATTACAGAGTTGACTCGGTTGCAGGCTCCAGCCGCGTCGGCGACGGCAACCTTGCTCTCCAGGCACAACTGGCCGCCGCGGAGGGCATTGCCGTGGATGCGGCCGGTAACGTCTATATCACAGATAGCACAGACCACCGGATACGAAAGGTAAGTAATTTCGGCGTGATCAGCACGTACGGCGGCAACGGTCACTCCGGCTATTCCGGCGATGCCGGCCCGGCCCTGGATTCGCAGTGGAGTGCGCCCTATGGCGTGGCCCTGGACGCCTCCGGCAACCTCTTTGTGGCGGATTTCGGTAATGCCCGCGTGCGCCGTATCGCACCGGGCGGGCAGGTCCTTACCGTCGCCGGCGGAGGCGCACAGGCACTCCCCGGCGAAGGCTCACAGGCGTTGGCGGCCAGATTTGCGGGACCTCGCAACGTGGCCCTGGACGGGCAGGGCAACCTATATATATCCGACTACTCCGATCACCTCGTGTATCGGGTTACGCCTTCGGGGCAAATCACCACGATCGCCGGGACCGGCTCCAGCGGGTACAACGGCGACGGTCCGGCCTTGTCCACACGGCTCAGCTTCCCTGCCGGTTTGGCGGTGGACGGACAAGGCGCGCTCTACATTGCCGATAGCGGCAACAAGCTGGTACGCAAACTCCTCAACGGACTTCTTACCACCGTGGCTGGTGGCGCCTCGCAAACCATTCCGTTGGGCGTCCCCACCGGTGTTGCGGTGGACCCCGCCGGCAATCTTTATGTTGCCGACAGCCAGTTGAACCGCGTCTTTCGCCTCACTCCCAATGGCGCAATCCATACTCTCGCCGGAGCGGACCCGCCTCTCGATGCGCCGGTTCGCGACGTCGCATTGGACAAGTCTGGGGCCGTGTACATCTCCACCGGGAGGCGCGTAATGAAAGTGGCAGGCGCTGCGCCCCCAATTGCCATTGCCGGCGACGGCACCTTCGGCACACCCCTGGATCAGGTGGATGCCACCCTATCCCCACTGTCCTCGCCCATCGGCATTGCTTTGGATGAGGCTGGCAACCTCTACGTCGCCGAGGAGGGCAGCCAGCGCGTGCGGCGCATTGACCGCAACGGCATCATTCAAACTATTGCAGGCGGCGGTTCGGGCCCCTCGCTTGGCGACGGCGGCCCGGCTACATCCGGGCGCCTGATGGATCCGGTGGCGGTGGTGGCCGACAGCTTCCAAGGGGTCCGTATCGCCGATTATCTGGGCAACCGGATCCGCGGCGTGCTTCCTTCCGGAATTCTGTTCACACAGGCCGGCAACGGGGAGGCGGGTTTTCGCGGCGATCAAGGCCCGGCACAATCATCGCAGGTGAACCGGCCGCGCGGCCTGGCTCTGGACCGGCAAGGGAACCTCTATATTGCCGACAGCATGAATCACCGCATCCGTTGCGTGCGTTCCAACGGCTTTATCGAAACGGTGGCCGGCAACGGCGTGCGCGGCTACTATGGCGACGGCGGCCCTGGCGCGCGGGCGCACCTGAACACGCCGCTCGGAGTGGCGGTGGACTCCCAAGGCAACCTCTTCATTGCCGATTCCGGCAACCATGTGATTCGCAAACTGAATCCGATCGGCATCCTCTCCACTGTCGCCGGAGCCGGTGCGCGAGGCTTCTCCGGCGATGGCGGACCAGCGGCGCTGGCTTTTTTTCATTCCCCATCCGCCGTTGCCGCTGATGCGCAAGGGAACCTCTTTATCGCGGACACTTTCAATCACCGCATCCGCCGCGTGGGCGCCGGCGGCATCGTCACAACGATAGCGGGTGTGGGCGCCGCCGGCTTTTCCGGTGACGGCGGTCCAGCGCTGCAAGCTCGCTTTCGCAGTCCTTCCGGCCTCGCTGTGGATGAGGCCGGCAATCTCTATGTGGCTGATCTGGACAACCACCGCATTCGGAAACTCACCCCGGCTGCTCTTGTCGAGCCGCCTCCTGCTTTGGCTATGGATCTGGTAGTGATGAACGCCGCCAGTTTCCGCTCCGGCCCGGTTGCGCCCGGCCAGATCATTTCCATCTTCGGCGCGGGAATTGGCCCGGCACAGGCGGCGCATGCCAAACTGAACGCGGCCGGTGTTCTCAACAGCAGCCTGGCCGGCGTGCAAGTGCGCTTTGACGGAGTTCCGGCGCCGCTTCTATTCGTCCAGCAGGAGCAGGTCAACGCGCAGGTTCCCTACGGCGTGGCCGTACGCATGCAAACAGTGGTCGAGGTGCTCTATGACGGCCAGTTGCGCGGACGCCTGACGGTTCCCGTCGCCCCGGCCGCGCCCGCTTTGTTCACCTTGCAGCACGGGGTAGGTCCGGCGGTGGCCGTGAATGAAGATGGTTCACTGAATGGCGCGGCCAACCCCGCGCTTCGTGGATCCCTGGTCACTCTCTATGCCACCGGGGAGGGACAGACTGCTCCCGGCGGCGTGGATGGAATGCCGGCGAAAGTTCCCCTGCCGCGGCCTCTGTTGCCGGCTCGCGTGTGGGTAGGCTCGCGCGAGGCCGATGTGCTCTACGCCGGACCAGCGCCCGGTTTCGTCGGGCTCACGCAGATCAACCTGCGCCTGCCGGGACTTTTCTCTCCCCCCGGCCTGCAATCTCTGTCGCTCCAGGTTGGCGGCCAAATGAGTCCATTCGGGGTCACCATCGAAATTCAGTAATCGTCGTTGACTAGATCATGAACATGCCGCCGTTGAGCTCCAGCGTCTGCCCGTGCACATAGTCCGAACCCTTCGAGCATAGGTACACAATTGCGTCGGCCATATCCTCATTGGTGGCCAGCCGCCCCGCCGGGGTCATCTTCACGACGCTGTCCAATACTTCGCGCGTCGAGAAGACCTCGTGAAAATGGTTATCCACTGTTCCAGGACTGATCGCGTTGACCCGGATTCCCTTGGGCGCAAGTTCCTTGGCCATCCCTTTTGTCATCGCCGACACCGCGGCCTTGGCCGCCGCGTACATCGTCGCTCCCGGGCCTCCTCCGTTGCGCGCCGCAATGGAGCTCAAGTTCACGATGATGCCGCTTTTCTGCGCGATCATGTGCGGCGCCACCGCCTTTGAGATGAACCATACGCTCTTCACATTCAGATTCATGATGGTGTCGTAAAGAGCTTCCGTGTACTCAGGCAGAGTGGAGCGCTTGATCAGCGAGCCGGCATTGTTGATCAGAATATCCACATGCGGCGCCGTTGCCGCCAGCGCGCTGGTGAACTGTCTAATTCCCTCCACCGTGCCCAGGTCGGCCTGCAACGCGTCGGCCTTTGCTCCCGCTTTTTTCACCTCGGCCAGAGTCGCCTCGGCGCCCTCTGGAAAGGAGTTGTACTGAATCACAACTCGTGCCACTCCGGATTTGGCGAGCGCCACGGCCGCCGCTGCTCCAATGCCCCTGCTGGCGCCCGTCACAAGGGCGGTTTTCCCGCTGAACTCATTTTTGTTCGTCGGCATGACGATCACTCTCCCTCTCGTGGGTCACAGATACCCACTCGATGAATTATCGCAGCATGGATTGAAAATGTCTCCAGCACGCACCCCCCCGGTTGAGGTAGAATTCTCCTCTTATGTCTAGCCGCACAGCCAATGACCTGACCCAATTTATCGGACGTGAGCCCGAGCGGCTCAATTTAGAAGAACGCACCGCCTTGGCGGGCAAATGGGTGGCGCTGGAAATGTATTCACCAGCCACCTTGCCGGCGCGCCGCATCGAGGCCGTCGGAGAGTCTCCCGGCGGATGCATAAAGCAGTTGAATGAACGCGGGCTCGACGCACGCGTCTACGAGTTTTCCCTCTGCGGCTCACCCTGCTAAAAGAAATGCAAGATACTGCTTTAGCATTCGCGCCTCAAGTCGATCGCCCCAGTGCCGTGCCCAGTGGATATGAAGCCGCCTCCGTCGTCCGGCACTTGACGCATGAACTGCGCCAGCCGCTCAGCACGGTGGAATCGATTGCCTACTACTTGCAGATGGTCACGCCGCGGCAGGATCTCAAAACGCAGCACCAACTGGAGAAACTACAGCAACTGGTCGAGCAGATGAACTG
>JAENWC010000463.1 GCA_016650235.1 Terriglobia bacterium | reverse complement strand
TTCTGGGATACGCCGGCTCCAGCTTCGAGGAGATCGTGCGGGACATGGCACTCGCAATCCGTACGCCGCCCGATGTTCTGGTGGGGATGTCGCTTGGCGGCTTAGTGGCAATGCGATTCGCAGCCCAGCATCCGGAGTTGGTCAGGCGTTTGGTGCTGCTGGTCTCGGCGCACCGATTCTCGCCCGGCGGGTGGCGCATGATGGAACGCCAATTCGAGGCGCTGGAACGAGGGGACTTCCAGACCCTCGTACGCGAAAACGCGCTACTGTTCCGCAGACCCTGGTACAACTGGCTTGTGCTGCTCAAGCTTTGGAAGGCTGGAAACCGGCTGGCCACTGATTTCCGAGACCCGGCGGCGATCCTCGGTGACTACCACCAACTGTTTGGACCTGATTTCAAAAACAACGCTGACTACGGCAGACGCATTGTATGCCCGACACTCGTCATTGGAGGTACGGCGGATCAATTTTTCGACCGTAGAGCCACCGAGGAGACAGCCGGCTTGATTCCCGGCGCCCAAATCCATCTCTTCGAAAGGGAAACGCACATGCTGCCAATTGAGAAGAGCGACGAAGTAGCTGGCGCGATCACGGATTTTGTGGGCCGATCCTGATTGCAGGCGATTCGCCCGCCGCGCTGCGCCCTGAAAGTGACATTTATAAGTACCATTCCCCAAATGGGCACATCCATCGCACAATGGGGATATTGCGCAAAGTCACCCTTGATCGGGCGGGCCGCGTGGTCCTGCCCAAGACCCTCCGGGACGAACTGCACCTGTCCCCCGGCGACACTCTCGACCTCACGGTCAAGGGTGACGAAGTGACGTGGTGGCCCAGGCGCGGCGCCACGTCCTTGCAAAAGGAGCGCGGCGTCCGGGTGTTTCGTATCGGGGAGCCGCTCACCGCTGGGGAAACGGAGGAAACGATCCGCAACATCCCGGCGCAACGCCACGGCACAATGCCGGGGATAGCCAGTGAGGGCGTCGATACTCCGGTGCTCGTCGCCACCTTTTGCGCGGACCATGAGCACCATCCGCCCAGCATCGATCTCTTCCTCCGCTACGGGAAAGAAGAAGCCTGCCGCGGCGCGCACAGCTTAGCCGAGGTCTACGCCACCCGGGATTTCGGGCAAGCGTCGCGTCAGCGGCAACGTTCCTCGGCGATATCCGGGAGAGGCTGACGTTGGCCGATCTCGACGAGCAGGAATATTTTCAAATGGCGGAAGCCTCCGCCGCGGCCAATCCCGCCGGCGGCGCGATTTACGAGGCGATCCTTGGCCACTGCGCGCTTAAGGCCAAGGCCGTTCCTGCGCCTGTCCCCGGCCATCGCCGGCCTCTTGAACAACCCCGGTCAGTGAGAGAGCGCAACTCAGGTCAATGCGGAAATCCTAGCGGGTGGCGCTGGCGGAGGGGGTGTGCGGGGAACATGGGTGGAGTTTGGGGAGAATGGCAGGCTCTCAGGCAATGGGAGAAAGCCGCCTGAAAGGCAGCTTGCAGCCAAGTATTGGCTGCCCCAGTGTGCCCAGCATGGGCAGAATCTATCGATATGAAAGGAGATCGACGGAGTTGATGACGACAACCGTAGCGAAACGCAAGGCGTAGCCGTGAGGGGAAGCTGAAAGAAGCGCGTAGCAAACCCTCGACCGTAGGAACACGACACCGGCAGCGAGGCCGGGTGCGGGCGACGAGCTGGCTGGGAGCAGCAAAGTCCAAAAGTCATCCGAGACGCATTCGGTAGAGCCGGACGGGGCGAGGGGAAAGATTCTGTGCCTTACCTGGGGAGATCTTTCGCGTGAGAGCGCGGAAGAACACAGCAGAGGCCGTAGTAGCGAAGAAGCGGGGTAATGCCCGTGGAGCGAAGGGCCGAAGGAGCAAGACAGAGCTAGAGGAGGGACTGAAGGGAAGCTGAGTAGGGATCTGAGATCGAGGGGCGTGACAACTACGGTCGCCACCCCGAGAGTGCAACGGGCAGAGACGGTGGAACCGTGGCGAGCCTGGCGTCGGCGATCCCGAGGCGGAACTTTGCGGAACTTCCGACAGAGAGCCATGTACAAGAACCTGATGGAAGAGGTAGTCAGTCCGGAGAACTACGGGAAGGCCTTGCAGGCGGTAATCGCCAACGAGGGTGCGCCGGGGATCGACGGAATGACGGTGGACGGTACTGGATCGGTTCATCCAGCAAATGATATTGCAGGTAATGACACCGATCTGGGAGCCACGATTCAGCGCACACAGTTATGGATTCCGGCCAGGACGCAGTGCGCACGATGCGGTGCAAGCGGCGCAGAGATACGCCCGCGAGGGAGAGGATTGGGTGGCGGATTTAGACGTCACCAAATTCTTCGACTACGTCAATCACGACATTCTGATGGGGAAGATCGCGCAAGTGATCCGAGACAAACGGGTGTTGGGGCTGATCGGGAAGTTTCTGCGTCGAGGGCACACAGCGGACGGAATGGTGGTGAGGAGCATCGAAGGGACCCCGCAAGGGGGACCGCTTTCGCCGAAGCTGGCTAACATCTATCTGGACGCGCTAGATCGAGAACTGGAGAGACGAGGGCACAGGTTCTGTCGCTATGCCGATGACGCCAACATCTACGTAGGGAGTCAGGCGGCGGGGGAACGGGTGCTGGAGTCGATCCGGAGATGGATCGAGAAGCATCTGCGGTTGCAGGTGAATGAAGCCAAGAGCGGAGTAGGGAGGACCTGGGAACGCAAGTTCCTCGGGTTTCGACTGAACCGCGCAAGGCAGATAGAAGCAGCGCCGGAGAGTATCGAAGGATTCAAATCGAAAGTGCGGGAGATGTGGCGGAGTTGCCAAAGCCGAACCAGCAATCAACTGAGGGAGGCCTGGCAACGCTATGTTCGAGGCTGGGTGGGGTTACTACCGGCTGGCCGAGAACCGAAAACCGATCTACCGGCTGGAGGGATGGATTGGACGGCACATTCGGAAATGCTTCTGGCTGCGCTGGCACAGCGGGAAGGGCCGCGAGCGCAATCTCCGGCAACTCGGGCTGAGAGGCCGCATGCTCTAAGGTTGCCTTCAGCACCCCGGGGGGCATGGCATCTGGCCGGCACGGGCAGCCTGCAAACGGCTTTGTCCAATCGTGTTCTCCGCCGTTACGGCTTTCTGTTGCCATCGGATCTAGCGGATTGTTAAGGCGCATGCTCCAACCGCCGTATGCGGAAAACCGCACGCACGGTGGTGTGGGAGGGTGACGGGGCGCAATCCCCGTCACCCGCCCCACAGCCCGATCCGCGTGGCCTGCAACACATCTTTCATCACCTCCAGTGTGCCGCCACGCGGCCCATACTGGTGCATCGGCGGCCTAATCACTTTGTGGGATCGGCGGCAATGCCGAGCTCTTCCAGGATCTCGCTGGTGTGCTCGCCCAGCCGTGGCGCGGCGCGCTGTAGCGCACCGGGTGTCTTCTCAAAATCCACAGTCATGCCGGACATGCGGAGCCGGCCCGCTCCGGCATGATCCACCAAAAGGTCCTGCCCCATCGCCATCACTTGCGGATCTCCAAAGAACTCTTTGTGGCTTTGGACCGCGCCGCACGGGACTCCTGCCGCAATCAGTATGCGTTGCCATTCCGCGGTGGAACGGCGCAGGAAGAGCGGACCAAGGCGCGCGCGTAGCGCATCGGCATGTACGACGCGCTGCCCGTTGGTGGCGTAGCGGGCATCGCACGCGAGTTCCGCATCCCCCAAAGCCTCGCATAGCAGACGCCAGAACTTATCTGTGGCGGCGGCGACAAAGAGAAGAGTGTCGCTGGTTGCAAATAGTTGATAGGGGAAAATGCCAAGGCCGCCTTCCTCCTGGCAATCCAGGCCCTCCACGAAGTGGTGCGACTGCAGGGCCATCACCGCTTGCAGTAAAGAGGTTTCAATCTTCTGCCCCTCCCCGGTCCGCTCGCGATGATACAGCGCCGCGCAGACTCCCGTGACAATCTGCATCGCCGCCTGGAAATCGCTCACCGCCACCGAGGTGATGGCCGGCGTGCCTCCATTGTGACGAGCGTTGAGCTGCGCCACGCCTGACAGGCATTGTAGGACGGGATCATAGCCGGGGCGTTCCGCATCGGGTCCACGGGCGCCGAAGGCGTTGGAACTGGCATAGATGAGGCGGGGGTTGATCTTGCGGAGCGTCTCATAATCCATGCCCAGCCGTTTGGTTACGCCGAGGCGGAAGTTCTCTATGAGGACATCGGATCGCCGCACCAACTCGTACAGCACTTCCCGCGCAGCCGGTTTGGTCAAATCGAGCACCATGCCACGCTTGTTGCGATTCCATCCCAGGAAGTAGCGGCTTTCACCATTGAGGAACGGAGACCAGGCGCGGGCCAGATCTCCGCCTGGCGGTTCTATCTTGATCACCGCTGCGCCCATGTCCCCCAGTTGCATGGCGGCAACAGGCCCGGCCAGGAAGCTGGCCACATCGAGCACTTGAATTCCGTTGAGCGGTCCCATAGGCGCAATGCTCTTACGGTAACAGAGCGCAGAGGGCGCTCGCCGCACTCCAAACATTGGGGAGAAACACGGCACTTACCTTCGCGGCGAGCAGCTCCGTCTTGCGCGTTTTACTCAAGCGGAACCGCTACTTGCTTGCCTTCCTGATCCGCCGACACGTAACCGGCATACAGAGTGAGCGTGGTGTCGATGGCCAGGTCGATGTCGCTCTCCGGCGGACGGTTCTCGCGAATGGCGCGAATGAAGTCGCGGAGTTCGTGGCCGTAGCCCAGGCTCCAACCTTCTTCCGGCGAGGCCGGAATCCAGCCTTCATTCGAGCTGATCTTTTCCACCAGGTAGAGGTCCTTGAACTGCTCGTGACTGGGATTGTATACGTCGAGCACGTTCACCGGGCTCATGCGGCAGCGCGCGCGGTGGTTGTTGGCGAACACCTCGACAAAGTCATAGATACCGCCCAGCACAAGCTCCGACGCGGTGACGTCGGCCACTGTTCCATCTTCAAAAACGACGTGGATAAAAGAATAGTCTTCGGTGTCTTGATAGGTGGTGCGCAGAAAGCCGCGATCTTCAAAACCGGGCAGCCTCGTGATGGAGTGTGTGCGCGCGGTGACCGCGGCCGGGCGGATCGGTCTGCCGGACCGCGCCAAACCTTCTTTGCGCTTCAAGTACAAGATGGCTCCGAGCGGATGGCAGCCCTTGGCAATCAGCGAGCCGCCTCCCTGTATGCTCCAAATGCCGTAGACGGGGGAATGCGATCCGTTGTGGGACTCCTCGCCCACCAGCCGCAGAATCTGCGCCTTGCTCTTCTCGATGATCTCGCGCTCCTTCTGAACCGATGGCGCGTATACAAAGTTCTCGGCATAACAGAGCGTAACGCCCGCGTTGGTCACCGTTTCGCGCAGCATCCGCGCCTGCTCGCGCACTCGCTCCAGCATGTGCGCCTTCGAGTGCTCTTCCGGTGAGCCAAAAAAGCCTGTGAGGGGCTTCTCGACGATGACGTGCTTGCCGGCCGAGGCTGCGGCGAGAATGTAGTCGCGATGGGATGAGGGTGGTGTGCAGATGTCGAGAAGGTCGATATCGGGCAGCATCGCCTCCACCGATGCGTAGGCTTTCACTCCGTGCCCTTCAGCGAACGTTTCCCGGCGTTCCCGGCGGGATGAGGTGACGCCCACCACCTCCACACCGCATTCCGGATAGTTCTCCAAGTGAAACTTGGCCGCGAAGCCGGCGCCCGCGATTCCGACCCGTATATTCTTGCTCATAACTTATTGAGGATAGTATGATCTCCTTAGATGTGGAAGAAAATTGTTCTCGGAGGCGCCCTGTTCATTGTTCTTGCCGTGAGCGCTTTGCTCGGCACGCTGGCCCTTCGTAGTCCGGCCATGGCGCCGCCGTCGAACATCGAAGTCCAGCGCACGCCGGAGCGTGTAGCGCGCGGAAAGTATTTATTCGAGGTGTTGTCTTCCTGTGCGGACTGCCATTCCGAAGTGGATGATTCCCGTTTTGGATTCCCCGTCAAGCCCGGCGGGCTTGCCAAAGGGAAAGTCTTCCCCGCGGCATCGGGATTGCCCGGCACCATCGTGCCCAGCAACTTGACCCAGGATCCGGAAACCGGGACCGGGAACTGGACCGATGGCGAACTCATCCGCGCCATACGAGAAGGTATCGGCCGGGACGGTCGCGCATTGTTCCCGCTCATGCCGTATCATGAATACCGTTACATGAGCGACGAGGATGTGCAGTCTCTGGTGGCCTACATGCGAACTTTGAGGCCTGTGCGCAACGCTCTTCCCAAAACAAAAATTCAATTTCCCGTCAATCTGCTCATCAAAGGCGCGCCGCAGCCGGTGGGAACAGTGGCCTCGCCGGACCGCAGCAACCCGGTGGCCTATGGCAAGTATGCGGCCAGGATTGCCGGCTGCCAGTTCTGCCACACTCCGGTGGAGAATGACCAGACGGTGGAAGGCAAGGATTTTTCCGGGGGCCACAGCTTCCAACTGGACAAGGGGGTTGTAGTGGTGAGCGCAAACCTGACTCCTGATCCGGAGACGGGCACCGGCCGCTGGACTGAGCAGCAGTTTCTAGACAAGTTCTATCAGTACAAAGAGTATGCGGAGAAGGGCTCGCCGCGGGTGGCCATTACCGAGAACACCATTATGCCGTGGCTCGGACTAGCCAAGTTGGAGCCGGACGATTTGAAGGCGATTTTCGCCTATTTGAAAACTGTCCCACCGATACAGAATGCGGTGGAGACCAAACCGAGCGCAGCCAAGACGGCTCCGGGAGGAAAGTAATAGCCATGCGAACTATGCATCTAATGTTTTTTGTTGCCTGCTTGTCTCTGGCGGGCGCAGAACGCCGCGTCGTTTTCCCGGCCGGCGCAAAGCCCGTTGGTCCGTACAGCCCGGGCATCTTTGCCGGCGACTACCTCTACGTCTCCGGCCAAGGATCGCGAGGGGCTGATAACAAGATTTCCGAGGTATCCGAGGATCGTGTGCGGCAGTGCCTCAGCAACGTGAAATCCATCATTGAAGCGGGCGGGTTGACGATGGAACACATCGTCTACACGCAGGTCTATCTGCACCAGTCCACCAGCTATGACGCCTTGAACAAGGTGTGGCGCGAGGTGTTTCCGAAGAACCCTCCGGCGCGCGCCGTGCTTTGGGTGCATCGCATGCCAATTGAAACACCCGTCGAGATCAATGCGGTGGCGGTGAAGGATCTGTCGCGCAAGCAGGCGGTATCGGCTCCGGGCTTCCCCGCCGATTCACCCATCGCCGCGGCCATTCGCGTGGGAGACCGGCTCTACATTTCGGGCCTGCTCGGCTGGGATCCTGTCACCGGCAAGGTTCCCGATGATCCGGCCGCGCAAGTGGAACTGGCCCTGAAACGCTTCCAAAGCGTCTTGAAGGCGGCCGGCATGGATTTCCGTAACCTGGTTTTTGTAAATCCTTACCTCACCAGCGCGATTCCCATGGGGGTGATGAACAAAGTGTACGCGTCGAAATTCGAACACGGCAACACCCCGGCGCGCGCCACCATCACGGTATCAGGCCTGGCTCATGGAGCCAATATTGAATTCACAGGCGTCGCCATCGGTGACCTGAGCAAGCGCCGCGCGGTTCGTCCCAAGAACATGCCGCCCAGCCCGACAGCCAGCCCCTGCGTATTTGCCGAGGATACCTTGTACTGCTCGGCAAAGGCCGGATTCATACCGGGACCAAACGGCGGCATCTATGCCGATACCGTCGAGGATCAGGTGCGGCAGACCATGCGCAATCTGCTGGACGGCCTCGAGGAGGCCGGGCTCGACTTCTCGCGCGTGACCGCCAGTAATGTGTACGTGGACAACCTGGAGGAGTTCGCCAAGATGAACGGCGTCTATGGGAGGTATTTTCCAGCCGGCGCGCCGCCCACCAGGACCACGGTCGCCCCGCTCGCTCCTGTCCAGCGTGTTCGCTCCGGGAGCGGACATTTTCCAAAGCTGGAAGAGGTTTCGATTATCGCCGTGCAATGATGACGCGCGCCAGCGTGGCCGCGAAGATCAGCGCGGCGCCGGCGATGGAATAGAGTCCGGGCGTCTCACCGTGCAGCATCCATGCCCAGACAGGGTTCAGTGCCGGTTCCAGCATCAACAGCAACGACGCCTCCATGGCGGGTACGCCCCGCACCCCGCGCGTCAACAGAAGGTACGCCAAGCCGATCTGAAAGATGCCGAGATAGCCGACCACCAACCAATCCGTGCTCGTGGACGAGACCACAGGCAGCGCCATCGGTAAGCAGAACAACGCCGCCAGGCAATTGCCGCCGGCAACAGTGGCAAGGCTGCCGGCGCCCTTACCGGCCTGCCAGCGAAATCCGGCAAGGGTCAGCGCCCAGCACAATCCGGAACCGGCGGCCATCAGGTTGCCGCGCATGGGATCGGGGGAGGTGACTCTCGGGGCCTCCGCTCCGGCGAAGAAAAGCGCCATGCCGCAGCCGATCACCGCCAGCGTCCACCAATCCCGGCGGCGCGTCT
>JAENWC010000462.1 GCA_016650235.1 Terriglobia bacterium | reverse complement strand
TCGATGCCGCCCATAAGCCACCGGGTAATGGCAAAGGACTGCGTGAAACCGGCCGTGGAATGGAGGAAGAGAATCAGGGCCATGCAGATGCTGTTGATCGTCACACCGGCCAGGAGCAGGGTAAAGGACGACATTCTGCCTCCCTCCGAGGCGAGCCGCATGACGATGGCAAGGACAATAGCTGCGCCGGCAAATGAGGCGAGCCAGATGGCGGGGAGAGATCCCGCGGCGCGCCAGCCCATGGTGAGCGCCAAAACAGCGCCGAGTGATGCCCCGCTCGATACGCCAAGAGTGTAGGGTGTGGCGAGTGCATCGCGCAGCAAAGCTTGAAACAGGCCTCCGGCTAAGGCGAGGCATCCTCCGGCGATCATGGCAAGCAGGACGCGTGTGAGACGGAGTTCGAACAGCACTTCACGCTCCGGGCTGAGTCCGCCGAATGCGCGGTGCAGGTCGATGCGTGTGGATCCGATGAGGGGAGCCAGCAGCAGCGTCGCGAGTGCGACACCGGCGGCTAGCGCAACGGCTTTGATTACAGTCCACCGCGTAACCGGTTCATCCGCCATAGGTGATCCAAGTCTTACCGGTTCCGGTTTGACGGAATTCAGCGTGCACATCGTAGACATCTGCGATGGTTTGTTCATTCAACGCCAGGTGCGGGGCATCGTCGGCGGCAATCCTGCCGTTGTGCAGAAGAATAGCCCGGTCACAGAAGCCGGCGGCCAGATTGAGGTCGTGTGTGACGGTGACTACCACGAGCCCCTGGCGGCACTGTTCACGGAGCAATTCATAGAGGGTGAGTTGGTGCTTGAGATCCAGGAACGCGGCCGGTTCATCGAGCAGTAGGACGCGGGGCGATTGCGCCAAGGCCGAAGCCAGCAAAATGCGTTGTTTTTCACCACCGCTCAAAGTGCGAAAGTCTCGATGGCGGAAAGCGACGGTATCGGTGAGCGCCATGGCGCGCCTTACCTCATCCCAATCGGCGCTGGTTTCAAACATCCCGGCGCAGTGCGGTGTGCGTCCCATCAGGACCACCTGTTCGCAGGTGAACGGGAAATCGATCCGTACCGCCTGCGGCACAAACGAGACAAGCCGTGCGAAACGGGCGCGATCCCAGCGGCGCACCTCAACTCCCTGAAACAGACACGTGCCTTCATGAGCCGGGCGCAGGCCCGCCAGGATGCTCATCAGAGTGGATTTCCCGGCGCCATTGGGCCCGAGCAGCGCCACCAGTTCCGGCTTCCCCAGATTGAACGTGATGCCGGAAAGAATCGTGTTGCCGCCCAGCCGGAGGCCCACGTCGCGAAGCTGAAAGTCGCAGTTTACCAACTGAGCTCCGGATGCAGCATGCGCGCAAATGCTTCCGCGGCATCGGCGATTCTAGGACCTGGGACAACGAAGATATCGGAGGCCACGGCATAGACCCGCTTTGCCCGCACGGCTTTCAGTGTTGGATACTTGCCCCACAAGGCTACGACTTTTTTCTTGTGTTGCTCGGAGACTCCCACCGTCTCGGCCATATCACCCATGTCGATGATGACGTCGGGATTGGACCCAAGGATCTGTTCGAGCGAGATTTTGAAGTATTGCAGCGCGGCGCCGGCGAACACATTGGCTCCGCCGGCGGACTCGAACAGTTCGTTGAGATAGGCGCCGCTGCCGACGACCACTATGCCGGAGAGTTGATCCGGGATGCGGCCCACGATGAAGGTGACGCTGCGGCGGGGACGACTCCGCGTGGCCTTCCCGATCCTGGCAAGACGGGCGCGGATACTGGCGACCAGCGCATCGGCCTGCGCCGGAACGCCGGCGGCTTCACCAATCTGGCGGAAGCTGGCCAACGTGGCCGCGAGGTCTCCGTGCCCTACCTCGACGACGCGCAGATTGAGGCGCCGCAGCTTGTCCGCCAACCCGCCTGGCAGCTTCTGCACGATGACCAGATCGGGCCGTAGCGAGAGAATGGTCTCGGCATCCGGGTTGAGATAAGTTCCGATCCTGGCCTTGCGCTTGGCTTCTTCAGGGTAATTGCAATACTGGGAAACGCCCACCACGCGATCCCCTGCTCCCAGAGCGAACAGGGTTTCGGTGATGTTGGGCGCTGTGGAAACGATGCGTTGCGGTGCGCCCTGCAACAGCAGGGCGGACAGAAACAGGAACTGGGCGGGCATGAACGACTTGTTTATCACTCGCTTCCCCTCGAAGGAGCCGGTCAAAATTCCGCCTTGATGGCGGGTGATTGGCAGGTCTTCGGACTTGCAGGCTGCGTACCATTCCTACTAGCCGTCGCTTCCCAACCGCCCATGGCGGCCAGTGCTTATCTGACGGCGTTCGTTCCTGTTTACCGCTGCGGGGCAGCTCCGGAATTCCACCGGATTCCCTTTTGACGCCGGCCCTTGCGGGTGCGGCGGCCAAATCACACCTCACAAGCGTACTATCGCGCGGTCAATTTAGTCAATGCTTACTTGCGCGCCGCCGGATTCCACTTCACTACGGAATTGAAGCCATGGAACAGGATCTGGAGCGGACGAAAAGGCTGCTTGGCGCTTGATCGTCGTTTCCGGCACTTCCCCAATCCCTCAACCTCGCCGCCGTGGGCAAGCTCCACCTTGCCGAAGCCAAGGCACGGGGTCTGATATCTCAATGTCAGCCCGTACTGGATGAGATGACTCGTGTCGCCGGTTTCTGGATCGGCGATGATCTGCGATCTCGATACCTCCGGGGTTTGACACGCGACTAATGCCGCGACAGCATGGTTTGTTTCCGGCAAGACGCCCGGCGCAACCGCTATATTGAGAAGAAGCTAAGAACATCTCTATGCCGGAAAAACCATACGAACATATTCAAATTGAGGAGAAGTGGAGCGCGCAGTGGGCTGAAAATGATCTGTACAAGGCCCGCTGCGATGGGAGTTTGCCGCCCTACTATGTGCTGGAGATGTTTCCCTATCCGAGCGGACGTCTGCACATGGGACACGTGCGAAACTACTCGATCGGGGACGCGCTGGCGCGGTTCATGTGGATGCGCGGCTACGACGTGCTGCACCCCATCGGCTGGGACGCTTTCGGCATGCCGGCGGAGAACGCGGCCATCAAGAAGAACATGCACCCGGGCGATTGGACCCTGTCGAACGTGGCCGGCATGAAGCAGCAGTTGCTGCGGTTGGGGTTCAGCTATGACTGGTCGCGAGAGATCACCACATGCCTGCCCGATTATTACCGCTGGAACCAGTGGTTCTTCTTGAAGATGCTGGAACGCGGGCTTGCCTACCGCAAAGATGCAAAGGTGAATTGGTGTCCGGATTGCGCGACGGTGCTGGCCAATGAGCAGGTAGAGGATGGCCGGTGCTGGCGCTGCTCGACTGTAGTGGAACAGCGCCAACTGCAGCAGTGGTTTTTGAAGATCACGGCCTACGCCGATGAGCTGCTCGAAGAGACCTACCAGAGCCTGGAGAAGGGTTGGCCAGAGCGCGTGCTGACGATGCAGCGCAACTGGATTGGACGCAGCGAAGGCGCTGAGGTGGACTTTACACACGAGGGAACCGGCGAAAAGATCCGCGTCTTCACTACGCGCATCGACACCATCTACGGGGCCACTTGTGTGATCCTCGCGCCGGAACATCCGTTGGTGGGGCGGCTGGTTTCGAGCGAAGTCGCGGCCCAAGTGAAGGCGATGGTGGACGAGTTGGGAAGCAAGGGGCGTACCGGGGACGCGGAGAAAGCGGGCTTGTTCACCGGCCATTACGCGATCAATCCATTTTCAGGCGGGAAGGCGCCGATTTGGATCGGCAATTTTGTATTGATGGGCTATGGAACGGGCGCAATCATGGCCGTCCCCGCTCACGATGAACGCGACTTCGAGTTCTGCAAGCAGTACGGCATTCCGATACGGCCGGTGATTCGGCCGGTGGATGGAGAACTGGCCACGGCAGCAACCATGAAGCACGCATTCACCGAGTACGGGGTTTGCGAAAACACGGGCCAGTGGTCCGGGATGAAGACCGAAGAGGCGCGGAAAGCCATGGCTGCCCACGCCGCCAAGGAAGGTTTCGGAACCGCCTCCATCACGTTCCGGATCAAAGACTGGGGGATCTCGCGGCAGCGCTATTGGGGTACGCCGATTCCAGTGATTCATTGCAAAAAGTGCGGTGTGGTGCCGGTGCCGTATGCGCAGTTGCCGGTGGAGTTGCCCTACAAAGTGGAGTTCACGGGCAAGGGCCGTTCGCCGCTCGCGAATGTACGGGAGTTTGTGAACGTAGCGTGCCCGGCGTGCCAGGGTCCGGCGCAACGCGAGACCGACACGATGGACACCTTCATCGATTCATCCTGGTATTTTTACCGTTTCTGCGATCCGAAGAACACCGAAGCTCCGTTTGATCCGGCCAAGGTGGCCCCATGGTTTCCGATTGACCAGTACATTGGCGGCGTTACGCACGCCATTCTGCACCTGATCTATTCCCGCTTCTGGACCAAGGTGATGCGGGACATGGGGCTTATTTCCAATAGTGAGCCGGTGCGCAACCTGTTCACGCAAGGCATGGTGCAGCTCGGCGGCAAGGCGATGTCGAAGTCCCGCGGGAACGTAGTGGATCCCGATGAGATGGTCCAGAAGTACGGTGCCGATACGTGCCGGCTGTTCACCCTGTTTGCCGCTCCGCCTGAGAAGGACATGGAGTGGAACGAGTCGAGCGTGCAAGGGCAGCACCGGTTCCTGTCGCGCGTGTACCGGTTCGTTTCCCGCAACACGGACAAGGCGCGGCAAGGTGGAGGCGAAGCCACGGCCGAGGATCGCAAGGCTCTGCGAAAACTGCATCAAACGCTGGAAAAAGTGACAGCCGACTTCGATAGCCGCTGGCACTTCAATACTTCGATTGCCGCAATGATGGAGTTGTTGAACACGCTGGAGGAGATGGAAGCCGGTTTGTCCGGGAACGCAGTGGCGCAGATTCTGGAGAAGCTTTGCCTGATGCTGCATCCCTTTGCCCCGTTTCTGTCGCAGGAGATCTGGAGCGTGGAGCTCGGTAGAGAAGGACAATTGATCCGGCAAGGCTGGCCCGCGCATGATCCGGAACTGGCAAAGGATGAGGGCGCGGAAATTCCCATTCAGGTGAACGGGAAATTGCGCTCAAGGATCGTTGTCCCGTTTGGCATTTCGCGGGACCAGTTGGAGCAACTGGCGCAAGCGGACGAGAAGGTCCGTGCGCATCTGGACGGCAAGCAGGTTGTGAAGGTTATCATTGTGCCCGACAAGCTGGTCAATATCGTTGTGAAGGGCTGAAGCCGAGGGACCTGCTACTACAGTTTTGAAACGCATCCCGGGACTAAAGAAAGAGTTGAATGTACTACTTTCAACTACATCATTCTAAACGGCATTTTTATGCTGCATCGCCAGCACTACCTGATTGTTTCCGGCACTGCCTCGATTGAAGAATCTCGCAACTTCGTGTTGGCCCTGCTGCCGCAGTTGATCTGGCCGGACCGCTCCCTCTCGCCGCGGCTCGGTAAGGGGCTGCAAACGGGTAATGCCGCAACTGAGCCGTGCGCGCAGTAAGCGGTCTTGGTCAGGCGGCGGGTATTGCGTCGGAGGCTTCCCCGAACTTTTGGCACTGTTGCTGGGTGTCGATGTTCTTCAGCAACCCTGTCAAAACCGCCCCGGGACCAACTTCTATGAATCGGGTCACACCCAATTCGATCAGCGTGCGAACCGAATCGGTCCAGCGGACGGGATTGGGTACCTGCTGCACCAACCCCTGGCGCGCTTCGGCGCCAGTACGCACTTGACTGCCCTGCCAATTGTTGATCAACGGCGTGGCAAGGTCGGCGAACTCTGTCGCCGCAAGATCGGCGGCCAAGCGGCGCTGGGCCGGCTCCATCAGTGCGCAGTGGAATGGCGCGCTCACCGGCAGGGCAACAGCGCGGCGCGCACCGGCGGCCTTGGCAAGTTCCATGGCGCGTTGCACAGCACCGGCATGCCCGGCAATCACCACCTGG
>JAENWC010000461.1 GCA_016650235.1 Terriglobia bacterium | reverse complement strand
CCGCCCATCGCATCGATCCGCATTTGCCCGAAGGTGTAGCGGGGCGACGGAGATTCCACTTCGTTGTAACGGTTGGCGTCCCAGATCGCGGTGCCGCCATTTTCAAAACTGAAGAACACCTGCCCGGTCTCCTCGCCGCGGATCACAGGATTGAGCCTCCGTAGGTGCGCGAACACCGCCGTCACTTCGCCCAGCAAGTAGCGGAACGTATCGATGAAATGGACGCCGGTCTCGTAAACCAGCAGCTTGGGGTATTGGCGGAAGAACGGCTGCCGGTCGAGGTAGGCATCCTCGCGCCAACCATCTCCCATGCGCATCAGGAAATGAATGTGGGTGAATTCGCCGATTACGCCGCGTTGCTGAATCTCCTTGATCTTGCGGTACCACGGCTGCCATCGCCAGTTTTCGTGCACCATAAAGCGCACACCGGCCGATCGCGCCGTCTCCACGATACGGCGGGCGGACTCGAAGTCGGGCGCCAGCGGCTTCTGGCAGATGATGTGGACGCCTCGCGACGCCGCATACGCGCACATTTCCTCGTGCGTCTCTGGCGGCGTGATGATATCGACGAAATCGGGCCGCTCCCGGTCGATCATCTCGCGCCAGTCGCGGTAGAAACGTGGCACGGTGAATTGCGCCATCATCGCCCGCGCCTTATCTTCGGTGCGGTTGTAGATGGCAGCCATCTCCACCTCCGGGATGCGCGTCCATGCCTCGTATTGGAAGCGTGAGAAGTATCCGGCGCCCATCGCGACGCCCTTGAGCCGTTTCATCGTAGCCCCTTCCTATCCACTGACCGCATGCGGAGCCAGCACCAGATCGCCGCGAGGCCGCGCTCGCCGGCCACGCCGAACAGAAGGCGGATCGCTATCGGCGAGGTCAGGCTCATCGACAGCGCGCAGAGCGAGAACACCGTGGCGTAGCGCATCACGGTATCCCGAAGACGCGACACGCCGTGCCGCTGAGAATCTCGCGCTTGCAGGGATCGGAGACCTCAAGCGCCAGAATCTTGCCGATCTCTGTACCAACGCTCTCCGGCAGGTCCGAGCCGGCCATCAGCCGGTCGGCCGCCACGTGTGCCAGGACTTCCAGCAACTGGTGAGGCATCAGGCTGGACACCTCCAGCACAATATTCGGGCAGAACAGCGCCGCCAAAATTGCTTCGTGTACAAAGATGCCGCCACCGCAGTGAGCCACCACCAGGGTCAAGTTGGGAAATTTTCGTGCCGGCATCATGCACAGCGAAGGCAGTGAGAAGGGCAGCCCGGAACCGGTGTGGCAGATCACGGCCATCCGGTTCTCCATCGCCGTTTCGAAGAAGAAATCACTGGCGCTGGAAAACGGATTCAGCCCGTGGTACTGCGGCTGAAGCTTGAGGGCGGCGAAACCGTACTCGTCCCGGCAGCGCCGCACCTCTTCGCGGAACTCATCCAGCGGCAGGTAGGGATAAAGACAGGCAGCGCCCGTCAGACGGTCGGGATGCTGCTTCACCGCACGACCGATCAGGTCGTGCTCGCGGCGATAATCGTCGACCACGGGAAACGGAATCACAACCGAGCGGTCTACGCCATGGCGGTCCATGCTACGCAGCAGGTCCTCAGCGGTAGTCGATCGACCGCTGTGCCGGGCGTTGCCCAGATGAGTGTGGGTATCGACGATGCGGAATCCGTTCTTCATGGGAGGGCGGATATTATGGCATCCGTCATGTCCGTGGTACTGAGCGACCCGCCCATGTCGCGTGTCCGCGCCGTACGGTCGGCGAACACTTTTCGAACCGCGACCCGGATCTGCGCGGCCGCTTCGCCCGCGTGCAGCCATTCGAGCATCATGGCCGCGGACAGGATAGTGGCCACCGGATTGGCGATCCCCTTGCCCGCGATGTCAGGCGCCGAACCGTGCGACGGTTGAAAGACCGCGTACCGGTCGCCAATATCCGCGGACGGCGCCATGCCCATGCCGCCGACCAGCCCCGCCGCAAGGTCGGAAAGAATGTCGCCGAACATGTTTTCCGTCACCATGACATCAAACATCTCCGGGCGCTGCACCAGATAGAGCGAGGCCGCATCCACGTAGACCCGGTCGGTGGCAACCGCGGTGAACTCCGCCGCTACTTCGTCGAAAACCTGGCGGAAGAACGCCATCGAAGGCAGGACGTTGGCCTTGTCCACCAAGGTGAGCCGCTTCCGGCGCTGCATTGCCTGCCGGAAGGCCGCGCGAATCACCCTCTCGGCCCCGTTGCGGGTGATGCGCATCGTGTCTTCGACGCATCCTGAAGAGGCGTCCGCCGGACGCAGCCGCGTCGAGAAGAGCCCCTCCGTACTCTCGCGTACCAGCATGAAGTCAATGCTGCCGGCGGCGCGATCGCGTAGCGGCGAGTCTAACGGATGAAACAGGTAGATCGGGCGCAGACCGCAATAGAGGTCCAGGCGCTCCCGCAGATCGAGCTGCGGAGTCATTTCGATCCCGCTCGGCCAGCGAACGCCCGGCAGCCCCATCGCTCCCAGCAGAATGGCGTCGAACTCCCGCAGCCGGTCGAAAGTTGCGGGAGGCAGCGGATCGCCGTGGCGCAAGAATTCGCAGGCGCCGACCGCCAGTTCCTCGTACACGAGTGCCAGGCCGCCAGTGCCATGGACCACCCGGTCCAAGACGCGTACGGCTTCAGCCACCACGTCCGGTCCGATCCCATCGCCGGGCAGCAGAGCGATGCGGAAGCTTTTCACAATCCGGTGACCTCCTTGAGCTTGGAGAAGAACTGCCGCTTGCGCTCGGTGTTGATCCCCCAGTTTACCGGAGGACACTGGTAACCGTCGGAATAGTCGCTCTTTCCCGGATCGAAGTATCCCCAGGAGACATACTCGGACAGCGTCGCCATCATGTGATTGTCCGGATCGCCAAAACGGAAGTGGTCGTCTTCGTTGACCAGAACCGGCATGGGACGCCAGGTCGATGTGTGACGCGAAGTCTGGATCATTTTGTGAATGCGCGCGGGATCGTCCGGGCCGTTACCGTGCAACAGAAGGAAGTCCGAAACCTTCACAACGTTGGCGCCGGCCGGAGTGCCGCCGCCGTAGCTCGTGCCCACCAGCATTCTTGTGCCCCCGCGCTCGATGCCCTTGGCCAATTCAATGAGCTCGTGTACGCGGTCCGGCTTGAGAATGCTGTGATCGTACGCCCCTACGTTGGTCTCGTTGTCGATCTCCACCAGTACATTACGGTAACCGCGGTCGAGCAACCAGCCAGTGGCATTGGTCACCGCGCGGCGCACCGCCGTTTCATCCTTCACCCTCTGGTCCTGGCCAAAGTAGAAGTACCCAACGATGGCGACCATCCCCAATTCGTCGGCGCGCTCGATCACCTGGGCCATCCGTGCCATGTATGCCGGACGCAAACCGCCCTCCGCGTCGATGCCCGTCGTCTCCCACGGCTGCGCCTTCGAATAGCCTTCGGGGCTGCCGCCTTGCAGATTGACGGTGAACGCCAGTATCCCATGGCGCTTCCACTCCGGCAGCGCGGCCAGGAATTCGCGCACGTTGCGGTCCGGGTCCCACTTTCCCGTGTCCGGATATGCCCACCTGCCGCGCGTCTCGGGATTGAGATCGTCGAACGTCGCCTGCACGGCCCGAACGTTCATGAGCAGCCCTTCGATCTTCCAGCCCTGATACGACCGGCCCGCGTAGGTAGGCTTGCCGTTGATGTAAAACTGCTCCCCGCGAATGGAGACCTCGGTGCGTCGCCGGGGCGCCGCGGCCGCTATCGCCGCTATCATGGGTGCCGCCCCCGCCCATTTCAGAAACGTTCGCCTCTTCAACGTCAAAGCACGATTTCTCATGGTATGCATAGCCTCAGTTTCAAAAAAGATTATATATTATGTTTGCCCAAGCGAAGCTGCAACGCGCATTTCCCGCGCTACGGCGGCTCCGTCAGCCTGGGCTCGCGAGAAGGCAGGCACTGCTCCAAACGTCTGAGAGCGGGAAACAGATTCTCTTGACCGATGGCCTGTTGGATACCGGCCGAGTCCGGCGTGTCCAGCCAACTCCAGATCCTGTCGGTGATCCGGACGTTGGCGGCGAACAGCTCGGCCGCGTCCTGGCGGACGGGAAACGCGTCCGAGGTAAGCCAGCCTTCGTAGCCGTCCTGCTTGAGGTAGTACAGAAACTCGACCCATTGCCAATAGTGACGCGAGCCCGCCGTCAGGTCTCAAT